>JAFSAC010000051.1 GCA_017442265.1 Clostridia bacterium
ATCCAAATCCACCGTCCATAAAGACGTTTCCGAACGGTTGCGAAATCTCAATCCGCAGCTTTACGGTCAGGTGAGGGTGGTGCTGAATATCAACAAAGCCCAGCGTCACATCCGTGGCGGGATTGCCACCCGTGAGAAATATCGTGCAATCCGAAAATGACCTATATCCCGTGCTGATGCAGCACGGGATTTTTTATAATAGTTTTTACTTGCATAATAGGAAAAAAGGTGATACACTAAACGAGATATTGTTTTTTTGGAGAGATGCTCTGTGAGAAAAACGAAAATCGTCTGTACTATAGGTCCTGCGTGCGGCGATGAGGAAACCTTAACCAAAATGTGCCTGGCCGGTATGAACGTGGCACGACTGAACTTTTCCCACGGTACCCACGCCGATCACCAGGAGCGGATCGATACGATCTGTCGTGTTCGGGAAAAACTGGGGATGCCGATCGCTATTATGCTGGACACCAAAGGCCCTGAATACCGTATTTCCACCTTCCGTGACGGAAAAGTTTTCTTGAAGGAAGGGGATACCTTCATCTTTACCACCGATGAAGTGGTGGGGGATGAAACGCGGGTATCGGTCAGCTATAAAGGATTGGCGAACGATCTGCAGGTAGGGGATACTATCCTGCTCAATAACGGCCTTTTGAGTTTTTTGGTCAAGGAGATTGTCGGTCACGACGTGGTGTGCGAGGTGTTGGTCGGCGGTGAGCTGTCCAATCGGAAAAGCATGAGTTTTCCGAACAAGGTGCTCCGTCAGGTGTATCTCAGTGAACAGGATAAAGAAGATCTGCTGTTCGGTATTAAAAATGACGTGGATTTTATCGCCTGCTCCTTTGTGTCGCAGAAGCAGGACCTCTTGGATATGAAAGCATTTTTGGCGGAAAACGGCGGCAAGGATATTGACCTGATCGCCAAGATCGAAAACCAGTCGGGTGTGGATAATATCGAGGAGATCTGCGAAGAATGTGACGGCATTATGATCGGCCGCGGTGATATGGGTGTGGAAATTTCCTTTGCGGCTTTGCCGGCTATTCAGAAAAAGCTCATCACCAAATGCCGTTTGCTCGGCAAACGGGTGATCACCGCCACCGAAATGCTGGAATCAATGATTCATAATATTCGTCCCACCCGTGCGGAAATTTCGGATGTGGCGAATGCGGTTTATGACGGCACCAGTGCTGTGATGCTGTCGGGCGAAACAGCCGCCGGCAAATATCCGGTCGAAGCGGTGGAAACCATGGCGCGCATTGCGGAATACACCGAACAGAACATCCATTATGTCAAACGCTTTCGCAACTCGGAATTCCGCATTCGGAACACGGTGGACGCGATCTCTCACGCTACCTGCGGTATGGCGATTGATATCGATGCCAAGGCGATTGCCGTGTGCTCGCTGTCGGGTATGACCGCTCGCATGGTATCCCGTTTCCGCCCGCCGGTGGATATTTTAGGGGTGACTACCAGCCAAAAGACCTACCGAAAACTCGCCCTTTCCTGGGGTGTGACCCCTGTCACCTGCGATGCGTACAACTCCATTGACGTGTTGTTTTACACAGCGTTGCAACTGGCTAAAAACTCCTTTGAACTGGATGCGGGAGACCGTATCGTCATCACCGGCGGTATGACCAACGGTGTTTCGGGAAATACCAATATCATCAAGGTTGAAAAGATCTGATTTGCCTGCGGGGGAGCGGATCATTCCTTTGAAATTTTGCCGCGTGCCGATTTGGTTACGCGGTTTTTTTCACCCTTTCGGTCGGTTGACATAAAACGCCGAAATATGCTATCATTTTCCATATCCTTAAATGTAAGAAGGACGATAAGATGAAATCAAAATCCACCACCGCTGAACGTTTGATAAAGCGCCGCCGGATCACGGCGGTCGTTTCGTTATGCATGGCGCTGGCGGTGCTGACTTGGCTGTTTGTGGTTATGTACCGCCGTTTTATGGCGATCGGTTCCACGCCGGAGGATTTTAAAGAGTTTATTGATTCGTTTGGCTGGACCGGTTGGCTGGTGGCGCTGGGCATTCAGATTTTACAGGTAATTATGGCGCCGCTTCCGGGCGAAATTATGGAGATCGGTATGGGGTATGCCTTTGGGGCGGTGGAGGGAACGCTACTTTGCCTGACCGGGGTTACCATTGCCTCGGCGGTAGTGTTTTTGCTTACCAAACGCTTTGGTATCCGCCTTTTGGAACTCTTCTTTTCGGTAGAAAGCTTGAACGGTCTGCGGTTTATTAACAGCGAGAAAAAGTTGAACCGCACGGTGTTTTTACTCTTTTTTATCCCCGGCACCCCCAAAGATTTATTAACTTATTTCGTAGGTCTCACCCGAATGAAGCTGTCCACCTTTTTGCCGATTACCTTGATTGCCCGGATTCCGTCGGTGGCTTCTTCGGTCATTGGAGGTAATCTTATCAGCGACCGGAATTATACCGGTGCACTTTGGCTGTTTCTGATCACCGGGGCGGTCAGTCTTCTTGGTATGTGGTTGTATAACGCCTTGCTTCGTCACAAACGCTATAGCAGTATCTCCAAGCAGGGGATACGGGTTATCGAACTGTTTTTAAAGGTTTGTGCCATTCCTCACGGCTCCGGTAATACCTTGAAATTGGCGGCTTTTTGCTTGCGTTTTGCCAAAAGACGGGGGCTGAAAGCGGATATGGATGAATACGGAAACGTATGGATCGAAAAACCGGCAACTACGGGGTATGAAAACCAGCCGCCGATGATTTTACAGGCGCATCTTGATATGGTGTGCGAGCGATCGGCAGATACCCGGATCAATTTTTCGAAAGAAGCGATCACCCCGGTGTTTGAGGGGGATCTTCTCGGTGCTAACGGTACCACCCTCGGGGCGGATAACGGCATCGGTGTGGCGATGTGCCTGGCGGTTTTGCAGAATAAAAAGCTGTGTCATCCACCCTTGCAGATATTGCTCACGGTGGATGAAGAAACCGGGATGAAAGGCGCACTGTCACTGGATTTTTCAAGATGTAAAGGCAATTACCTTGTCAACCTCGATTCGGAGGAAGAAGGGGTCATCACGGTGGGCTGCGCCGGCGGTGTTCGTATATCCGGAAGCTTCCCGGTGGAAAGAGAAACTAAAATCGGACAAGCGGTGCGGATTTTGCTTTCCGGACTGACCGGCGGTCACTCGGGGGTGGATATCCACAAAGGACATGCTAACGCCAATAAATGCTTGCTTTCTTTACTCCGGGGTTGCTGTGCGGAATTCCCGCTGATGCTATCGGAACTCTCTGGTGGCGCGGTGGATAACGCGATCCCGATGATGAGCGAAGCGACGGTTATTTTACCGCCGGAGCAGGTGGTGAATTTTTGTAATCGAATCGTGGCGCTGGAGAAAACTCTTTCTTCCGAGTGGAGCGCTACCGACCCGGGACTGAAACTCACCGCAGAGCCGGGAGAAAACGCAACGTATTCGGTTCTCTCGGTTGAGAAAACCAAAGAACTTCTGACCATGCTGACCGCTCTCCCGGACGGGGTACAGCAAATGAGTATGTCCTTCCCGGATAAACCGGAAACCTCCCTGAACTTTGGAGTTCTGTCCATGAAGGATACTACCGTAAAAACGGTATTTGCTTTGCGTAGTTTTCGGGATCAAGAGCTTTTGAAACTGTCCGACCGGCTTCAAAAGATGATTTCCGCCGCCGGCGGAGAGGTGAGCGTAGGTTCGGCCTATCCCGGTTGGGAATATGACGAAGATTCGCCTCTTTGCCGTCGTGCAGTGAAGGTGTTTGACCGCCAGTACGGATACCCGCCGCAACTGGATGCGGTGCACGCCGGATTGGAATGTGGGGTGTTCTGCGGCAAACGGCCGGGCATTTCCTGTATTTCTCTCGGTCCGGATATTACCGCGGTGCATACGCCAGAGGAGAGGGTGTCCCTCTCGTCGGTGGATCGGGTATATCGGTATCTTTGCCGGCTCTTGGCGGAAAAGGAATGACTTTTCCTGATCGGAACACTTGTAATTTAAATTATTATCTGCTATAGTAGATGTGTATATTTTTTTGTTAGGAGAATGCGAATGCTGCTTTGGCTGCTGGAGAATCGCGGAAGCGTGTCTTTTGCGAACCTGCTGTTTATGATTGCCGCCTACGCGGTTATGGTGTTGGTGATGTTGCCGATCCACGAACTGGCGCACGCCTTTGCGGCACATAAATTAGGGGATGACACCGCCAAATGGAACGGGCGCCTCACCTTAAATCCTATGGCGCATTTGGATTTACAGGGCACTCTGATGCTGGTGCTTTTCGGGGTCGGTTATGCCCGCCCGGTACCGATCAATCCGTACAATTTTCGCAACCCCCGTAAGGGAATGGCGCTGTCCGCTTTGGCCGGACCGGTTTCCAATCTGCTTATGGCGGTGCTGTCGGTCGGAGTGTTTCGCCTGTGTGTGGCGCTGATACCCAATGCTATGGTGCTTGCCTATTTGTATCTCATTCTTATCGACGTGTTTGCTTGGATCAATATTCGTTTGGCGGTTTTCAACCTGCTTCCCATTCCGCCGCTGGACGGTTCCAAAATATTCGGTTATTTCCTGCCGGATCGTTTGGTGTACACCATGGAACGGTATAGTCGGCAGATTTCTCTTTTGTTAATGGTTTTGCTGTTTGTCGGGGTGCTGGATCGCCCGCTTTCTTTTTTGACCAACCTCATCGGCGGGGCTATCTTCCGCCTGTTTGGTTTTTGATTAATTGTCTGTAGGGGGACTCATGGACGCGATATCGTATAAGCTTCCGGTCTTTGAAGGGCCGCTGGATCTGCTATTGTTTCTGATCCAGAAAAACAAATTGAATATATACGACATCCCGATCACCGAGATCCTTCGGCAGTATCTCGATGCAATCGAAGAGATGAAGGAACTGGATTTGGATATTGCCAGTGAATTCCTCGAAATGGCGGCACGGCTGGTGCAGATCAAATCGGCGATGCTGTTGCCCAAATACGAGGATGAGGGCGAACAACTCCGGCAGGAGCTGACCGGTCAGTTGATCGAATATCGGCTGTGTCAGTTGGCGGCCCGCCGCCTGGCCGGACAGCATATCGGCTTTGATTTGTATATTCGAGAGCCGCAGGAGGTTGAGCCGGATCGCACCTACCGTTTGAAGCATCAGCCGGACGAGCTGATTGCCGCCTACTTTGCGGCGGCAGGGCGCGGAAAACGGCGTTTACCGCCCCCGGTGCAGGCGTTCCGTGGTATTGTGGCGCGGAAGATCGTATCGGTCTCCTCAAAAATCGTGTACGTTCTGCGAAACCTTCGCCTGAAAAAATCGGTGCGGTATCAGTCATTGTTCGAAACGGCGGAAACCAAATCCGATTTAGTGGCGACCTTTCTTGCTTTGCTGGAATTGATGAAGGCGCGCCGGATCCGTGTGGATGGCGAAGGGGATAAAATGGAGGTACACGTCCAGGGCGACGTGGACAAGCTTCCGACCGAAATGACCTCTGAGTTTGAGGACTGATGGGAGATACATAATGGAGATCAAAAAGTATCAGGCGGCGATAGAAGCCGTGGTGTTTGCCAGTGGTGAGCCGGTATCTGTCGCACGGTTGGCACAGGTGCTGGAATTGGATGAAGATACGGTTGTCCGGCTGGCGGATGATTGGGCGCAGGACGTTAACACCCGCGACGGCGGGATTATGGCGGTGAAGTTGGAGGACAGCTATCAGCTTTGTACCCGCAAGGAGCATGCCGGTTACGTCCGGAAGGCAATGGATATTCGTCGGAACGTACCGTTGTCCCAGGCGGCCATGGAGGTTCTGGCGATCGTGGCGTATAACCAGCCGGTTACCCGCGCCTTTATCGAACAGGTGCGCGGCGTGGACTGCGGTGCGGTTCTGCAGGGACTTATGACCAAAGAATTGGTGGAGGAAAAAGGGCGGCTGGAGCTGCCCGGTCGTCCGCTTTTGTACGGCACCACCGCCACCTTTTTACGTAGCTTTTCCATTTCTTCGCTGAATCAGTTGCCGCCGCTTCCCGAAGAGGAGGCCGGGGTACGGGATACCACCCTCGATGAGGTGCTGGAACAGCAGGAGGAAGGGGAAGAAACCCCAGTGGATAATTTGCCGGAACAAACGGCAGAATAATGATGACGGAAAATACCGGAAAGGACGGTTTTATTTATGGCAGAGAATAATAACGTCAGCAATTTAATGGGTCATTCGATCGAAAAAATTCGTGAAATGGTGGATACTAACACGGTTATCGGTACCCCGATCACCGCTCCGGACGGCACCATGCTGATTCCGGTTTCGAAGGTGTCCTACGGCTTTGCTTCCGGTGGAAGCGATCTGCCGACCGCTAAGCAGCCGGCTCCGCTTTTTGGCGGCGGCGGCGGGGCCGGGATCAATATTACCCCGATCGCCTTTTTGATCGTGGCTAACGGTGAGGTTCGATTGATGCCGATCACCTCTAAGCCGGACACGGCAGATCGGGTGGTCAGTATGATGCCGGAATTGGTGGATAAGGTTAGTGGCCTGTTTCACCAGAAAAAGGATAAAGACCGGGCTTTAGACGCTAAAAAACAGATCGAAAAGGAACTGGAACTCGGAGAATAATAGGACGATAAGTATGCTTTGTCGCCTGCTTGCATAGGATGATAGCAGGTGATGAAAATGATGAAAAAAATGGTAGTTCTGTTTGCAACGGCGACCCTTTTATCGGTTTTTTCGGTGTGGTCGGTTGCGGCGGATGAACCGTCTTTGTCCTCGGCATCGGCGGTGGCGATCGAAGCGGATAGCGGCGAGGTGCTGTATGCCAAAGACCCGCATACCGCCCGCCCTATGGCGAGCACCACCAAGCTGATGACAGCACTGATAGCGGCAGAAGCCCTGCCGCTTGATACCGAGGTCACCGTGACCGCCTCTGCGGTGGCGGTGGAGGGGTCGGCGCTAGGTCTTCGTGCCGGGGATAAAATTTTTCTTTCGGATCTCTTGACCGGGCTTTTACTGGAATCCGGGAATGATGCCGCCAATATGACGGCCGAAGCGGTAGCCGGCGATTTGCCGGCTTTTGCTTTGCGGATGAACCAAAAGGCGGCCGCGCTCGGCATGAAGGACAGTTGTTTTGTCACCCCCTCCGGGTTGGATGCACCGGGACACGCCGCTTCGGCTTACGATATGGCGTTGCTGGGACGTGCGGTACTGCGGCACCCTTTTCTCAAAGAGGTCTGCGCGACCAAAAGCACCACTGTATGGTTCGGCGATCCCAAACGGGAGATCTACGTGAAAAATCATAATCGCCTTCTCACCATGTCGAAGGATTGCATCGGTATGAAGACCGGGTTTACCAAAAAAGCCGGTCGTTGTCTGGTGTCTGCCGCCGAAAGGGGAGGAATCACCATTGTGGTTGCCACCTTGAACGGCGGTGATTATTGGAATGATCATAAAAAGCTGTATGAATATGCTTTTTCTCGGTTGGAAAGGGTGCCTTTATCCTTGCCAACACTGGATTTTTTGCCGGTAGTGGGTGGAACTGTAAAGGATATTCCCCTTACACTTGAAACTCCCCCGTCGGTTACCTTGCGCGCCGGAAAAGGGGAGGAAATTAAAACCGCAATCGAGCTTCCCCGCTTTGTTTGGGCACCGGTTGAGGCGGGGGAAAAGGTAGGGCAGGTTACCTATACATTGGGTGACCGGGTGTTGGCACAGCTGCCGATTTTAGCGGAAAAATCGGTTGAAATGCGGCCGGTTTTCACCGTTTTTGAACGCTTTTTCCGCAATTTTCAGGAGATTTTACTCGTTTTTTTTGAATAAATGAGCGTTTTTTAAGCAGAAAGGATGACAAAAATGGCACAGATACGGCTGCAAAAGCTGCTTTCTGAGCGTGGAGTGACCTCCCGCCGTAAGGCGGAGGAGCTGATTCTGGCCGGTAAGGTGAAGGTGAACGGTCACGTGGCCAAGCTCGGGGATAAGGCGGATGACCGCCGGGATATTATCACCGTGCGCGGCAAGCGGATCGAGCCGGCGCAGGAAAAGGTATACATTATGTTACATAAACCCCGCGGCTTTATCACTACCTTACAGGACGAACGTGAGCGTAAATGTGTGGAAGAACTGGTGCGGGACGTTGGCGTTCGGGTGTTTCCGGTCGGGCGATTGGACCGTGATTCCGAAGGGCTTCTGTTGCTCACCAATGACGGCGATTTTGCCAACGCGGTGATTCATCCGTCCTCCCACGTTCCGAAACGCTACCGGGTTACTGTGCGTGCGGCGGTGGAGGACGAGCAGGTACAGCCGATGCGGGACGGCATGCTGCTGGATGGGGTAAAAACCGCTCCGGCAGAGGTTGTGATCGTTTCCTCTGCGCCTGATCGCAGTGTGCTGGAGGTGGTGCTGTATGAAGGCAGAAACCGGGAGATCCGCCGGCTGTGTGAACAGTTGGGGCTGGAGGTTATCCGTCTGCGCCGTACCGCCGTGGGAACGGTGAAGCTCGGGATGTTGCCGCCCGGCAAATGGCGGCATTTGGATCCGCGCGAGGTGCGGGCGCTGGTTGTGGCGACCGGTCGTACCGAAAAGATCGCCGCCACCTATATCAAAGAGGGGAGAAGAAAAACCAATGATCACTATCGTTCCCGCCGATGAGGCGGCTCGTGAAAAATTGGGTCTTACCGACCCGGAACTACGGGCTATGATTATTGATGATAACGGAGAGATCGGCGGGCATATTCTGTTTACGATCCGCGGAATGGAAATGGAGCTGATCAGCACCGACGTTACCGACCCGCTGATGCAGGAGGGTCTGATCCGGGCGGCGCTCAATTACGGCTATCGCCGCGCGGTGGAGGTCGCTTTTGGCAGTGCACCGGAAATGCGGCAGGTGTTCATCACCCTTCGCTTTTGTGAAGAGGTAGGGCGCTTTGTGGTGTCGGTACCGGAATTCTTTCAGCGCGGATGCCGCTGTGCCGGGAAAAACTAACCAAAAAGTACTTGTACTTTCTGCTTAGTTCGTGTATAATAGATTTAATTTGGGTCTGTAATCCCGAAAGGTTATAGGAAAGGATCTGTTTTTATGAAAAAGTTTGAAGTTAAAGTTAATGGAACTGCCTACTCTGTTGAGGTGGAAGAGGTCGGTGCGCCGGCCTCTGCTCCCGCTGCTGCCCCGGCGGCTGCTCCTGTTGCCGCTCCGGCTCCCGCTGCGGCTCCTTCCGCCGGTGAAACCGCTGTTGCGGCACCGATGCCCGGCACCATTGTCAGCGTAGCTGTCAAAGCCGGCGATGCGGTGAAGAAGGGTCAGGTTCTGGTTGTGTTTGAAGCCATGAAAATGGAGCAGGAAGTGGTCGCTCCGGCCGACGGCACCGTGGTTGCCGTTAACGTGATGCAGGGCAACTCGGTGGATACCGGTTCGGTGCTGCTCACCCTGCGCTGATTCTGCAGATCGGCTGTATCAATTCCCTGCTTGAAAGGATGAACAATCATGGCTAAGGTCGGAATTACCGAAACGATTTTGCGCGACGCGCATCAATCGCTCATTGCCACCCGTATGTCCACCGAGGAAATGATCCCGGTTCTTGAGAAACTGGATAAGATCGGTTATCGTTCGCTGGAATGCTGGGGCGGCGCTACCTTTGATGCCTGCCTGCGCTTTTTGGATGAGGATCCGTGGAAACGTCTGCGGACCCTGAAGGAGCATATGCCCAACACCCCGCTGCAGATGCTGTTCCGGGGACAGAATATGCTCGGCTACCGTCATTATGCGGATGACGTGGTGGAATACTTTGTGCAGAAATCGGTGGCGAACGGTATCGGTGTTATCCGTATTTTTGATGCGCTCAACGATATCCGTAACCTCGAAACCTCTATCAAGAGTGCCCGCAAGGAAAAAGGCGCTCACGTGCAGGTGGCGGTGTCCTATACCACCAGCCCGGTGCACGACATTCCGTATTTTGTGAATTACGCTAAACAGCTGGAGGAGACCGGCGCTGACTCGATCTGTATTAAGGATATGGCGGGTCTTTTAGTGCCGTATGAGACCTATGATCTGGTGAAAGCCCTGAAAGAAACGGTGAAAATTCCGATTCAGGTGCACTCGCACTTCACCGCCGGCATTGCCGATCTGGTGTTGCTCAAGGCAATTGAAGCGGGTGCCGACTGCGTGGATACCGCGCTGTCGCCGCTCGCGATGGGTACCTCTCATCCGGCGACCGAGTCGATCGTGGCGGCGCTTCAGGGTACCGAATATGATACCGGTCTCGATCTGATTGCGCTGAATGATGCCAGCCAGCATTTCAAAGGTCTTCGTCAGAAGTATTTGAGCGAAGGTCTGCTCAACCCGAAGATGCTGGAAGTGGACGCCAACGCGCTCATCTATCAGGTTCCGGGCGGTATGCTTTCGAACCTGGTCAGCCAGCTCAAACAAATGGGCAAGGAAGATAAGCTGGATGAGGTGCTCTTGGAGGTTCCGCGTGTCCGTGAGGATGCCGGTTATCCGCCGCTGGTGACCCCGTCCTCCCAGATCGTCGGCACCCAGGCGGTGCTGAACGTCATTATGGGCGAGCGGTATAAGAGCGTCAGCAAAGAATTTAAGGGTCTCGTTCGCGGCGAGTACGGTCGTACCCCGGCGCCGATCGACCCCGAGTTTATGAAGAAGATCATCGGCGACGAAGAGCCGATCACCTGCCGCCCGGCCGACCTGATTGCGCCGGAGCTGGATACGATGCGTGCTGAGATCAAGGAAATGGGCGATCTTATTGAGCAGGAAGAGGATCTGCTCACCTATGCTCAGTTCGGACAGGTGGCGACCAAGTTCTTTGAGAAACGGAATCAGAAAAGCAAATTCGGCGATCCGGACGGCTATCATACCAGTGAGATCGTGGTAGCTTCGAAATAATCTTTTAAAAGCGAAAATCCCGGCATTTTTGCCGGGATTTTTTCTCTTTTCTCCTCCTATATCCTTGACATTGCGGTGCAAAAACTGGTAAAATATTAAATAATGATATTATACTGCCGATCTATGGTCGGCAGCCCTTCCGAAAGGACCGATATACCGATGATTAAGAGTATGACCGGCTACGGCCGGGGAGAACAGGTGGTAGACGGCTTTCACGTGATCGTGGAGCTGAAATCGGTGAACCACCGTTACTTTGAATATTCCTCCCGCTTGCCGTATGCTTACGGTTTTCTGGATGAAAAGCTGAAAGCGTTTTTGCAAAGCCGTATCAACCGCGGTAAGGTGGACGCTTCTGTTTGGATCGATACCGAAGGGGTTACCGATTCCACCGTCAAGGTGAATTTCGGCTTGGCTGAAAGCTATGTGGAGGCGCTTCGTTCTTTGAGTGAACGGTTTGGGCTTCGGGATGATATTTCGGCGACGGCGCTTGCCCGGTACCCGGATATTCTGACCGTTTCCAAGGCGGCGACCGACGAGGATGCCGTGTGGGCGGCGGTGCAGGTGGCGGCGCAGGCGGCGCTTGACCGCTTCTCTGAAATGCGGGAGCGCGAGGGTGCTAAACTCCGTGATGACGTGCTGAGCCGTGCTTCTGTCATTGAAGAGGCGGTCGGTGTGATTGAGGAGAAATCTCCCGAAACGGTCCGCCTGCATATGGAAAAGGTGGAAGCCCGGATGCGGGAACTGTTGTCCGGCGCCGCGGTGGAGGAACAGCGACTGCTGACCGAAGCGGCGGTGTTTGCGGATAAGATTGCGGTGGCGGAGGAAACGGTTCGCCTGCGCAGTCATATCGATCAGCTTCGACAGATGCTGTCCGGTGACGAGGCGGTCGGCCGGAAACTGGATTTCCTCGTACAGGAAATGAACCGCGAGACCAACACTATCGGCTCTAAAGCGCAGGACGTGGAGATCGCGCGGATCGTGGTGGACGTCAAAGCGGAGATCGAAAAGATCCGTGAACAGATTCAGAACATTGAATAATCGCCGAGAAAGGATGAATGATTATGAAACTCATCAATATCGGATTTGGTAATATGGTGTCTGCCAACCGTCTGGTGGCGATCGTCAGTCCGGAATCCGCTCCCATTAAGCGGATCATTCAGGATGCGAAGGAACGCGGCTCGCTGGTGGACGCGACCTACGGTCGCCGTACCCGCGCGGTGCTGATCACCGATAGCGATCACGTGATTTTATCGGCGGTTCAGCCGGAAACGGTGGCTAACCGCCTGAGCGTGGAAGTTGAGGATGAAGAGGAGCTGACCGAGGATGAATAAACGCGGTATGCTGATCATTCTCTCCGGTCCTTCCGGCTGTGGGAAAGGTACGGTGGTGAAAGAACTGCTGTCCCGCCGGGATGATACCGTGCTTTCGGTATCGGTCACCACCCGGTCGCCTCGCCCGGGTGAGGTGGACGGCACCCACTATTTCTTCCGTACCAAAGAGCAGTTTGAAGAGATGATCCAGCGGGATGAATTGCTGGAATACGCCAGTTATAGTGGCAACTACTACGGTACACCGCTCCCGCCGATCGAAGAATGGTTAAATGCCGGAAAGAACGTCCTGCTTGAAATCGAGGTGCAGGGCGCTCAGAAGGTTATGGAACGTTGTCCGGATCACGTCTCTGTCTTTATTGCGGCACCGTCGCTGGAGGTTTTGGAACAGCGCTTGCGCGGTCGGGGAACCGAAGCAGAAGAGGTAATTGAACGTCGTCTGAATGCCGCTAAAGAAGAAATGGCGACAGCAGAGCGTTATCGTTATTACGTTGTCAACGATGAAGTTGAATTGGCGGTTCAGCGGATCGAAACGATTCTCGCCGCCGAGTCGATGTGTTATCATAGAATGAAATAAAAGGGATGGAGGAAAAAACTATGTTGAAACCTACTGATATTGAAGAACTGCAGGGCGAAAGCAGCCGCTACGCCGTGGTGATCGGGGTCGCTAAACGCGCCCGCGAAATTTCCGAGGAAGCCCAGCAGAATAATGAGATCTTGACCGAAAAGACGGTGAGCTTGGCGATCAATGATTTCCGCAACGGCGATTGCCGTCTGCTGCTGCCGGATACCGACGAAGAATAACTGTAAGTTTAACGAATCAAAAAAGAGGTGAAAAGGATGCCCGGAACAACGGTTGTGCAGATAGCGGTTGATCAGGCATCCTTTTATTTTGATCGCCTGTATAGCTACAGCGTTCCCTCTCACCTGCGTGAACAAGCCGCTCCCGGCTGTCGGGTAATGGTACCTTTTGGTGGCGGAAACCGCCGCCGGCAGGGAATCATTATTTCGTCCGATGCGCCGGAATCGGCGCCGATCCAGCTCAAAAGCATTGAAGCGGTGCTGGACCCGGAACCGCTGTTGACGGGTGAACAGCTTTCTCTCGCTATGTGGCTGAAGGATCGCACCTTTTCCACCGTGTTTGACTGTGCCCGGGCGATGTTGCCGACCGGTCTGTATATGCAGATCAAAACGGTGTTTCGTGCCAAACGGGATATCGATCCTGATATTTTGGATCAAATGACCGCCGGTGAGAAACAACTGCTTACCTTTTTATCCCATTGCCCGGACGGTGCGGATGCGGACCTGCTTCTGAAAAAGCTGGGGATCACCGAAAACGCACCGGCTTTGCAATCGTTGTTGCAGAAAAACGTTTTGTTCCGTACCGACGGCGCTTTCCGTCATACCGGCGATGCGACCATTCGGATGATCCGGTTGACCGAAGCCGGGGAGGAATGGCAAGGGGAGAAGGACGGCAGGTTGACCGACCGGCAACAGGCGGTGTTGCGGCTGTTAAAGGAGGTCGGTTGTGCCTCCTTGAAAGAGGTCTGCTATTTTTCGGCGGTGACCCGGGCGGTGACCGATGCGCTGGTGAAAAAGCAACTGGCTTTTTACTACGATGCCGAGGTGCTTCGTGCACCGTATGCGGAACTCTCCTCCGCCCCGGAGATCGTGTCTGCCACCCTGAATGAGCAACAGCAACAGGCATTTGACCGCCTATATGAAGCGTATGCTTCTCAGAAACCGACCGGCGCCCTTCTCTACGGGGTGACCGGCAGTGGCAAGACCCAGGTGTATATGAATCTCATCGACCGGGTGTTAGAGGACGGTCGTCAGGTGATCGTGCTGGTACCGGAAATTTCGCTCACCCCCCAGATGATGGACCGTTTTCTCGGGAAATACGGGAAACGGGTAGCGGTACTTCACAGCGCCCTTTCGATCGGTGAGCGAATGGATGAATGGAAACGAATCAAACGCGGAGAGGCGCAGATCGTGGTGGGTACCCGTTCGGCGGTGTTTGCTCCGTGTGACAATATCGGGCTTATCGTTATGGACGAGGAACAGGAGCATACCTATAAATCCGAATCCTCGCCCCGCTACCACGCACGTGACGTGGCGAAATACCGGGTAGCCCAGCATAACGCTTTGTTGTTATTGACCTCCGCCACCCCGTCGGTGGAAACCTACCTGAACGCTGAAAGCGGCCGCTATGTTTTTTGCACGCTGGACAGTCGGTTCGGGGAGGCGCAACTGCCGGAGGTTCAGGTGGTGGATATGCGTGGGGAGGATATGGGGGCCGACAGTATCGGTCCTACCTTGGAACAGGCGATGCGGGATACGATCGACAGTGGTCGGCAGGTGATCCTGCTTCTTAACCGTCGCGGTTTCCATACCCACGTTTCCTGCCGCTCCTGCGGGTATGTGTTTGCTTGTCCTTCCTGTAGCATTTCGATGACCTACCACCGCGCTAATCGGCGGCTTTTATGCCATTATTGCGGGCATATGGAGGAGCCGCCGCAAACCTGTCCCACCTGCGGTTCGGATAAGATCCGATTTAGCGGTCAGGGGACCCAGCGTGTGGAGGAGGAACTGGAACAGAAGTTTCCCGGGGTGCCGGTTTTACGTATGGATGCGGACACGACTATGTCCCGCCTGTCTTATGAACAGAAATTTTCGGATTTTGCCGCCGGGAAATATCAAATTATGATTGGCACTCAAATGGTGGCCAAGGGTCTTGATTTCCCGAAGGTGGGACTGGTCGGTGTGCTGTCGGCGGATCAATCGCTGTATACTTCCGATTACCGTTCCTTTGAAACTACCTTTGCCCTGCTTACCCAGGTGATCGGCCGTGCCGGCCGTCGGGAAACCGCCGGAAAAGCGGTCATTCAGACCTTTGTGCCGGAAAACTACGTGATCGATCTTGCCTCCCGGCAGGATTATCCCGCATTTTTTGAAACCGAAATTGCGGCGCGAAAGATGATGAGCTATCCGCCGTATACCTCGCTTTATCTTTTTGGGTTTGTCGGGGTGATCGAAAAATCGGTAGCCGCGGCGGCAGAACGGTTTTTGCAGGCGCTGAAAATGAAGGTGACCGAAGAATACAGCGACGTAAAATTGATTGCGCTTGATCCCACGCCGGCCGCCATCACCCGGATTTCGGGGAAATTCCGGTATAAACTGATTGTAAAAACGCAAAATACCGCCCGGATGCGGGAACTGGCCGGGAAATTGTTGGAGGAATTCAATAAATCTCCCCAAAATAAACAGGTAACGGTATACGCGGATATTGATCCGGTGAATTTGTTATAAGAGGTGTTCAGAATGGCCATTCGCCAAATTTTAAATGAAAGTGATCCGATTTTGCATAAAATCTGCCGTCCGGTAGACAATTTTGATGAGCGGCTGTGGCAGTTGCTCGATGATATGCGGGATACCCTGAATAAAGCGCAAGGGGTCGGTCTTGCCGCACCGCAGGTCGGCATTCTCCGTCGGTTATTTATTATGGATACCGGTGACGGGGTGTTGGAATGCATCAACCCCACCATTTTAGAGCGCAAGGGCAGTCAGGAATGTGTGGAAGGATGTCTTTCCAGCCCCGGGGAATACGGGCTCATTGACCGTCCGCTGACGGTGAAATTACAGGCGCAGGACCGCAACGGCAAGTTTTTCGTGGTGACGGTCAAGGACCTTAAGGCCCAGTGTGTGGATCACGAAACCGATCATCTGGACGGCGTTCTCTTCAAAAGTAAGGTCTTACGAATGCTCAGCCCCGACGAACTGAAAAACTGAGGAGGACGGCTATGCGGATCGTATTTATGGGAACGCCGGATTTTGCGGTCCCCTCTATGGAACGGCTTCTTTCGGACGGCCATGAGATCGTGCTGGCGGTCACCCAGGCGGATAAACCCCGCGGCCGTCATCAGCAACTGACCCCGCCGCCGGTGAAGGTGTGCGCCTTACAGCATAACATCCCGGTGTTTCAGCCGAACACCTTGCGGGACGAGGCGGCTTTTGGGCGGCTTCAGGAGGCGGCACCGGATCTGATCGTGGTGGTCGCTTACGGCAAACTGCTGCCGCAGGCGGTACTCACCCTGCCGAAATACGGGGCTATTAACGTCCACGGCTCGCTCTTGCCGAAATACCGCGGGGCGGCACCGATCCAATGGACGGTGTTAAACGGCGAAAAAACGGCCGGCGTGACCACCATGCAGATGAACGAGGGACTCGACACCGGGGATATGCTGTTGCAATGCAGTCGCGAGGTCCCGGAGGATATGACCTCCGGAGAACTGTTCGATCTTTTGTGCGGAGACGGTGCTTCTTTGCTTTCGGATACGTTAAAGCAACTGGAGGCCGGCACCTTAGACCCAAAACCCCAGGACGATGCGCTTTCCACCTATTCGCCGATGTTAACCAAGGATATGTGTCCGCTTGATTTTTCGAAATCGGCGGAACAACTGCATAACCAGGTTCGCGGATTGCATCCGTGGCCGGTGGCGACCTGTACCCTGAATGGACAACCGCTGAAAATCCATAAATCCCGGGTGGGCGAAAAAACCGCCGGAAATCCTGGGGAAGTGGTATCCGTATCGCCACTGTCGGTAGCGTGCGGTGACGGAACGGCGCTCCAGATTTTAGAGTTGCAGGCGCCCGGCTCTCGCCGGATGCCGGCAGATGATTTTCTCCGCGGACATCCGATCAAGGTGGGGGAGACCCGATTTGAATGATCCGGAAAGGAACGAATGAATGTACTATTATCTCCTGTTAGTGGTACCGGCTTTGCTGATTGCCGCTTTCGCCCAGATGAAGGTGACAAGCACCTTTCGCAAATTCAGTCAATATCATACCGCCTCCGGGATGACCGGGGAAGCCGCCAGCCGGATGATCCTGCGGGAAAACGGACTGTCGGTTCCGATCGAGCCGACTGCCGGGGAACTCACCGATCATTACGACCCGAGGGGGAACGTGATTCGGTTGTCTCAGCCGGTGTACGGCGCCGATTCCATTGCGGCGGTTGGGGTGGCGGCACATGAGACCGGGCACGCTATCCAGTATGCACACGATTACGCGCCGATTCGTTTTCGAATGGCGCTGGTGCCGGTTACGAATTTTTCTGCCAGTATTTCTCCGTATCTTATCTTGTTCGGCTTGATTGCCGGGCTGGAGTTTTTATCCTATGCCGGGATCGCTCTTTTTAGCTTATCGGTGTTGTTTCAGCTGGTGACCCTGCCGGTGGAATTCAATGCCAGCACCCGTGCGGTGCAAGCGCTAAGGCAAAGCGGCTCCTTTACCGAGGAGGAGCTTGCCGGGGTGAAAAAGGTGCTGTCTGCCGCGGCGTTGACCTATGTAGCGGCGTTGCTGGTGTCGTTGATGCAGTTGTTGCGGCTGGTGCTTATGGTGCTCGGGCGCAGTAATCGGAGGGGCCGTTAATGGCGGCGGCCGATCCGCGTCGGGCGGCGGTTATCGCCCTGCAACGGGTTCATATGGACGGCGGTTATTCTCAGCTGGTGTTGGACACCTTGCTGAAAGAAACTGCCTTTTCTCCGGCGGATAAAGCGCTGTTATCCCGTCTTTTTTACGGGGTGCTGGAACGCCGGCTTACCTTGGATTATTTGATTGGAAAATGCGCGTCTATGCCGCTGAAGAAGATGCATCCGCAGGTGCTGGAGCTTCTTCGCATCGGAATTTATCAGCTTCTCTATATGGACCGTATTCCTGATGCGGCGGCAGTCTATGAAACGGTGAAGCTGACCCGCGGAATGGGACAGATGAAGGCCGCCGGTTTTGTGAATGCTGTTTTGCGCGAAATTGGGCGTCGGAAAGAAAAGAATTCTCTTTTGGATGATCTGCCGGCGGGTTCGGCCGGGGAATCGATCCGCTATAGCGTTTCTGTCGAATGGATCGACCGCTGGAAAGAACAGTATGGGGAAGAGATTACCGCCGGATTACTGCAATCTCTTGATGAACTGCCGCCGCAATCGTTACGGATCAATACCGCTCTGATTTCGGCAGCGGAATTTCAGGAGCGCCTGCGCGTGGCGGAGGTTCCCTTTTCGGTGGCTGACGGTTTACCTGATTCGATACAGATTCCGGCCGGTTTTGATTGGAAAAGGGTTGCAAAAATTGAAGAAAACTGGTATTATTATCAGGATACCGCTTCTCAGTATGATTGCCTGGCTTTGGGGGCATTACCGGGGGAGCGGATCGCGGACGTTTGCGCCGCTCCCGGCGGGAAAAGCTTTACCCTGGCCTTGATGATGCAAAATGAGGGGTATCTGCTTGCATCTGACCTGTATCCGAAAAAGTGTGATATGATGTCGAGGCGCGCTAAAACGCTTGGTCTTACCATGGTGGATACCGCTCCGCGGGATGCCGCGGGTCCGCTGCCGACAGCTCTTATCGGAAGCTTTGATCGGGTGATGTGCGATGCGCCATGCTCGGGACTCGGGGTTATTCGGCGTAAGCCGGAGATCCGTGAAAAATCGGTGGCGGATGTCGCTTCGCTCCCTGATACCCAGTGGAACATACTTTGCCGTGCGGCAGAACTGGTGAAACCCGGTGGGGTGCTTCAGTATTCCACCTGCACCTTAAATAAGGCGGAAAATGAAGAGATCGCCGCTCGTTTTTTGGCGGAGCATCCGGATTTTGAGAAACGGATTTTACCGCTTGTTTCCTGCTTTGAAAAGGCGGGACTGGCCCCTTCTCACGAAATCACCCTGTTTCCGCATCTGCACGGCACCGACGGTTTTTATATCGCTTCTTTTACCCGCAAGGGTTAAGATATATCCCAAACAAAGGGAAGAACTTTATGCAAAAACAAGACATACGCGCTATGACCGAGCCGCAGTTGCGTGCTCATTTGGATGAACTGGGACTTCCCGGCTACCGTTTCAAACAGATTGTAAAATGGCTGAATGCCGGTGTGTCGGATTTTTCTCAGATGACCGATCTGCCGCTGGCTCTTCGTCAGCAACTGTCCGAACGCTTTTTTATCCCCGGTGTTCGTATCGCCCGGAAATGGGAATCCAAGCTGGATGAAACGGTGAAATACCTGTTTGAGCTTCAGGACGGGGAAACGGTGGAATCGGTGCTGATGTCCTATAAACACGGGTGGAGCCAGTGTCTGTCTACCCAAGTCGGCTGTAAAATGGGCTGTACCTTTTGCGCAACCGGTATGGGCGGCTTTATTCGCAATCTCACCGCCGCTGAAATGATCGCTCAGATCGAAGCGGCGGAGAAGGATCGCGGTATTCGTGTTTCTTCGGTAGTGTTAATGGGTATGGGAGAGCCGCTGGATAATTACGATGAAGTGCTTCGGTTTCTCCATATGCTTAAAGAGGACGGCGGCGTACACATCGGTATGCGCCACGTTTCGCTGTCCACCTGCGGACTGGTGGATCAGATCTACCGTCTAATGGATGAAAAGCTGCAGCTCACCTTGTCGGTGTCGTTGCACGCACCGAACGATCAGATTCGCTCCCCGATGATGCCGGTTAATCGAAAATGGCCGGTAGACACCCTGCTTGAGGCGTGCCGCCGGTATGCCGAAACGACCGGGCGTCGGATATCGTATGAATACGCTATGGTGAACGGGGTGAACGATAGCGATGCCTGCGCTTATGAGCTGGCAGGCAAGCTGAAGGGTACCCTTTGTCACGTGAATCTCATTCCACTTAATCCGGTGGACGGCTCCGGAAAGCGGGCCAGTTGCTTAAAACGGATACAATCTTTTCAAAATATATTAACCAAAAGCGGGATCACGGCGACGGTGCGCCGGACGCTGGGAGCGGATATCAACGCTTCCTGCGGACAGCTTCGCCGGAAAGCAGACCGCGAAAAATCAAACGGATAAAAAGGAGGTGACGCCAATGGAAGTGTATGGATTGACCGACGTCGGATCGGTACGCAGTGAGAACCAGGATGCCTTTGCCACCGGTAGGTTAGCAGATGACGTGCTGTATGCGGTGGTGTGTGACGGTATGGGAGGTCCGGGCGGCGGCGGAATTGCCAGCCGGATGGCGGCTGATCTGTTCGCCGAACGTATGGAAAAGCAATACCGTCCCGGAATGCCGGAGGCGTCACTATTTCATCTTATGGAAAGCGCCGTGGATGCCGCTAACGTCGGCATCTTTGATAAAGCGGCGGAAAACCCCGACCTTGCCGGTATGGGAACCACCCTGGTTGCGGTGGTGATTGACCGGGAAAATGCGGTGGCGGTGCATGTGGGGGATAGCCGGTTGTATCGGCTTGAGGATAACACCCTTGAGCAGATTACCACCGATCATTCGGTGGTTCAGGAGATGATCGACCGCGGTCAACTCACTGAGGAGCAGGCGAGAAGCCACCCGAGAAAGCACTTTATCACCCGTGCCATTGGTGTGGAGGGGACGGTGCGTTGTGAGTTTGATACCTTTACGGTATCGCCGGATACCCGCTTGCTTCTTTGTACCGACGGACTGACCAATATGCTGTCGGATGAGAAAATAGAAGGTTTGCTCCGGGACGGTTCACCCGAAACGGTACCGGGAGCGCTCGTCGATGCTGCTAATGCTGCTGGCGGAGAGGATAACATCACCGCCGTTATATTTGCATAATTCGTGTGCCCGGCCGGGCAGAAAGGTGTGACCATTCCATGGATAAATATTTAGGAAAAAAACTGGGCGGCCGCTATGAGATTCATAAACTGATCGGGGTCGGCGGAATGTCCTACGTTTACAAGGCCTACGACACCATTGATGATCGTACGGTGGCGGTGAAAATTCTCAAAGAGGAGTTCCTGCACAATGAGGAATTTACCCGTCGTTTCAAGAATGAATCCAAGGCGATCGCCATTTTGTCTCATCCGAACATCGTGCGGGTATATGACGTCAGTTTTGACGAGCAGCTGCAGTACATTGTGATGGAATACATCGACGGCATCACCCTGAAGGAATACATCGATCAGCGCCAGGATATCCGCTGGAAAGAGGCGGTTCATTTCACGGTGCAGATTTTGCGCGCTCTCCAGCACGCTCACGATAAGGGGATCATCCACCGGGATATCAAACCGCAGAACATCATGCTGTTGCCGGACGGCACCATTAAGGTAACCGATTTCGGTATTGCCCGTCTGTCCCGCAACGAGCTTCGCCCGCCGGTTGCCGGGGAGAAGGCGATCGGTTCGGTGCATTATATCAGCCCCGAACAGGCGAAAGGCGAACTCACCGACGAGCGCGCCGACCTGTATTCGATCGGCGTGATGCTGTATGAGATGCTGACCGGCCGTCTGCCGTTTGATGCGGATAATGCGGTGTCGGTGGCGATTATGCAGTTGCAGTCGGAAGCCAAGCGCCCGCGTAATATCAATGAGGATATCCCCGAGGGTTTAGAGGAAATCACCTTGAAGGCGATGCAGAAAGACCCCGAAAAGAGGTATCAGTCGGCGGCTGAGATGCTCAGCGATATCGACGAATTTAAGAAAAATCCGAGCATTCGGTTTGAATACCAGTATTTCGCCGAAGAGCCGACCCGGTACATCGATGCGATCGCCAAGATCAAGGGCACCGAGGATGAGCCGGAGGAGATTGATGACGACGAGGACGAAAAGGAAGGCACCCCGGTTCTGCCGATTTTGGCGGCGGTCGCCGGCGCACTGCTACTGATAGCGCTGATCTTTGCCGGTATTGCGGTCATTAATAAACTCAATGGCGGCGGAAATGCGAAAAACACCATTGAAGTTCCCTCTTACATCGGTAAGAATTATGCGGAAGAACTCGCTAATGATGCTGAATTCCTCGCAACTTATAAGCTGAATTTTGAGTATGCCAACAGCACCGAATACGGTGAAGGTGTCGTAATTGATCAGGAGCCGGATGCCGGTGACAAGATCAAGCTCGGCGGCAAGCTGACCCTGTGGATCAGCAGTGGCGAAAAGGTCACCCAGATCCCTGAGGTTACCCCGGGTGAGAATAAAGACGTGGTCCGCGCCCGCTTGGAGCAGGCCGGTTTTACGGTTACCGAAGTGAAGGAAGCTAATGCCGAGTTTGATGCCGATTGTGTTATCAAGACGGTTCCGGCTTATCCGAATAAGGTGCCGAGCAATAGCACGGTGCAGATGTTTGTCAGCATCGGTGAGGAAGAACCGGATCCGGTGGCGATTCCTAACATTCAGAACACCACCTTGGATGCCGCTATCAAAAAGCTGACCGAAAGCGGTTTTGATAAAAATAATATCAAGACAAATTACGTCAACAATTCTGCGGTGAAGGATACGGTTATTGGCGTGTCTCCCGCGGTGGGTACCGAGATCGCGCCGACCGAGCAGATCACCTTGACGGTGAGCTCCGGCTTCCAGGACGTGACCATTACGGTGCCTATGCCGAACAACACCTCCACTGCGGTGGATCTTCAGGTGTTTGTGGACGGTATGCTGAATAACACTATTTCCGGCACCATGAAAGGGATTTTACCCAACCGTAAGCCGATGATCTCCTTTACGGTTTCTGAACAAAAGGCGGAATATGACGTTACGGTGAGAATCGCTGTTTCTGGCACCAATAACTATCAGGATTATTATAGCTATACTGTTTATGGAAATCGTGGCGGTTCGGCGGTTGCTTCCAGCAAACCTTTTAACGATTCACAAGGCAGCACCGATAATACCACGGTAGCCGGCACCGGCGTTACCCAGGCGCAGGGATAATGGCGATGAGTAATAAATTGACCGGTATAGTAACCAAAGGAATCGGCGGCTTCTACTACGTAGAGGTCGCCGATGCGATATATACCTGTAAAGCGCGCGGCTCCTTCCGAAAAGAGGGAATCACCCCGCTTGCCGGCGACCGGGTGGAGATCACCGTTCAGCCGGACGGCACCGGGGTGTTGGACGCTGTTTTACCGCGCCGTAACCAGCTTGTTCGTCCGCCGATTGCGAATCTTGATTGCCTCGTGATCGTGGTATCGATGACCGAACCCGCTCCGAACCTGCAGGTGATCGATAAGCTGATCGCCATTGCCGAGGATAAGGATATCGAGCCGGTTTTGGTATTTAATAAGATCGATCTCAAGGACGGGGAACAACTGGCGGCATTGTACCGCAAAGCCGGTTTTGACTGCTTTACCGTGTCTGCCAAAGAACCGGAAACGGTGGAGCCGCTTCGCTGTCGCCTGCAGGGGCTGACCGCCGCCTTTACCGGAAATTCCGGGGTGGGGAAATCCAGTATTTTGAACGTACTTGAGCCATCCTTACAGCAGGAAACCGGCGAGATCAGTCAAAAGCTCGGTCGCGGCCGTCATACCACCCGCTCCGCCACCTTGTTCCGGATCGGTAGTGGATATTTGGTAGACACTCCCGGCTTTTCTTCGCTGGATATGGAGCTGGTAGGGGATACCCTCCGTCGGGATCAACTGTTTTACTGCTTCCGTGAATTTCAGCCGTATTTTGGAAAATGTCGGTTTTCTTCCTGTGCTCACCTGAAGGAACCCGGTTGTGCGGTGCGCGCGGCGGTAGATGAAGGGGAGATTGCTGTTTCCCGCTATGAAAGTTACGTTTCCCTTTACGAACAGCTCAAAGATCAAAAGGACTGGTAATCAAATGAAGCGTGGTATACTGCTTGGTGCCGCACCGACCTCGGATGCGGAACCTCTCAAAAAGTATATACAGCCGGATGATTTCATTATCGCCGCAGACGGCGGTATCCGTTTGGCTGAAAAACTGGATATCCTGCCGCATCTTATGGTGGCCGACCACGATTCCTCCGCTCCGGTTGAAGGGGTGAAAGCGATTTCTCTCCCGGTGGAAAAGGATGTCACCGACACGGCGGCGGCGATGCAACTGGCTTTTGACCGGGGCTATCGTGATTTCACCTTGCTTGGTTGTCTTGGCGGCCGGTTAGATCATACTATCGCTTGTCTTATCACATCTCGTCGGTTTGCCGAGCGCGGTTGCCGTGTCCTTTTGGCAGATTCCAAGCACGAATTGACCGTTTTGCTTCCGGGCGTCTATCGATTACCTGAAAGTGACCGGCATCTTTCCTTTTTCGCCTTAAGTAATTGTGTAAAGGGACTTACCTTGACAGGCGTGAAATACCCGCTAAATCAGTATTTGTTGAAGAATGACGATCCGCTTTGCGTCAGCAATCGGGTGACCGAAGGGGATGCTGCCGTATCCTTTGATGCCGGTGTCCTGCTACAAGTTTTTTCAGAAGATTGACACCATTTTTAACCTCCGGAATACTCTGTTAATACCGGGAACGGGGTTGCACCCGCCGGAAACAGAACGGAGGTTTTTTGTTTGAACAGTCACAGAAAGACCGGCGCCGGTTGTGCCGCTTTTGGGGCGGGGTTGCTGATTGCGACCATTTGTCCGACAAAATTTGTTCTGGTTCTGGTGGCAATAGCGTTAATTGCAGCCGGTTGCTCCTGCGCGAAAAAATGCTGAACGGAGTGGTGAGCGTATGCGTGTGGTAGTGGTGAAAAGTCCGCGGTTTTTCGGCGGTATTCTGAGAAAACTGTTCGGTATCAAAAAAGAAAATTACATAGAATAAGTAACCGTGCGGCAGCTGTTGAAAAAACAGCTGCTTTTTTCTTTTTTGGCACATATTTTTGCGGCAATTATCCAAACTACCTTTGATTGGTCGAAAAAGAAAAAATGAGAAAGCGGGAGGCGGTATTTTGAAAAAAATCAGCTGGGTTTTGTGTATCACCGCAGTGATTTGCGGGGTGATCGGGTGGGCCGGTTATCGCGCTCAACCGGAAGAAATTGAGGTAAAAACCCTGTCGCTTACCGCCTCCTTTGTTGCTCAAACGGTGTCCTGCACCGGCAAGGTGGAGGATAGTGCCGCTCAGGAAGTGAGAGCGGAGGAAGCATGTGTGATAGGGGAAGTGTTGGTTGAGAGCGGTGCGACTGTAAAAGAAGGAGAACCGCTCTTTCGGGTGGATCGGGAGGCCACCTTGAAGGTGCTGGCGCAAAGCGATGCTTCTCTGGCGGTCAAAAATGCGATGAACGATACCGCCCCGACGGAGATCGTAGCGCCCACCTCCGGTCGGATTTCTCAACTTTCGTTTCGCGAAGGGGATACGGTTGATAAGGATAGCATTTGTGCGGTGATTGAAGAAACCGAGCCGGTACAGATCCGTCTTTCTATTCCTGAACGGAGCATCCGCCGGGTGGCGGTCGGTCAATCGGTACTGGTGTCGGGTGTTGGCTTTCAGCAGGATAGTTATCACGGCGTTATTCGTGAAATCTCATCTACTGCGAAAGAAAAATTAAACGGCACGGTGACCGAAACCACCGTAGAAGCGGTGGTTTCCCTTCAAGAAGGGGAGTCGGATGAGTCGCTGAGGGTTGGCTTAAGCGCCAAAGCGGCGATCACCGTTTCGGGAGAACCCAACGGGTTTATCATTCCGTATGAAGCGGTCTTAGAGGACGAGAAAAACCGAGAGTACGTGTATGTTTTGGTCGGTAACCGTGCCGAAAAAAGGACGTTTAGCCCCAAAGCAGAACTGTCCGACGGGTATCTGGTAACAGAGGAGTTTCAAAACGGCGATCAGGTGATTTTAACCCCGGAACTCGTTACTGAAAATGCTGTTTTGACTAAAACGGAGGAGGATCGTCCGGATGATAGGTGATCTTGTTCGGCTGACCTTTAAAAATTTTCATCGCCGTCGGTTACGTAGTCTTTTAACCGTGGCGGGAATAGCGGTGGGAACGTTGCTTGTGACCATGGTTTCTTTTCTCGGCTCTGCCGGGCAAAGTATGGTGGGAAAAGAGCTGACCAGTATGGGACTCAACGGCATTTCCATATCCTCCGGCACCGAAGGGGGACTCAAAGAGGATACCCTTCATACCGTTCGTTCGATGAAGCTGATTAGTGAAGCCATGCCTCTTTCCATTCATTTTACTACTGCTGATATTGGACGGTTTGACGGGGACGTCATGGCTTGCGGTATTGATGCGGGAGCCGATCAGGTGATTTCTCTTTCCTGCCTTTACGGACGAATGCTTTCAAAAGGGGATATCAGCGGTTGCTCTGCCGTTTGCGTGGTTGACGAGGCGCTCGCTACGGATGCTTACGGCCGGAAGAATATCGTCGGAAAAACGCTGTATCTTCAGTCGGGAAGCCGGGAAGAAAAATTTACCGTTGTCGGGGTATCCAAAGCAGGCAGCAGTGTTTTGCAAAACGTGACCGGCTATATGCCGACCATGGTGTATTTTCCGTATACCACCCTGAGGGATTTGACCGGGGTAACTACCTTTGATCAGATCGCGGTGCGGGTGAACGCAGACACCACCAATGAAGATGCCCGGATCGATATTAAAAAGATGCTGGAGCGGCAGGATCTATCGGGTACGGAATTTGTGCTGGAGGACCTGGCGGCACAGCGGGATAAGCTGAACGGCCTTATGGATATCGTCCGGGTGGTACTGCAGGTGATCAGTGCCATTTCTCTCCTCGTTGCCGGGATGAGCATTATGACCATTATGCTGGTGTCGGTTCATGAGAGAACGGTGGAGATCGGCATCAAAAAAGCGATCGGGGCGACCGGCGGTCGCATCATGCTGGAATTTATGGCTGAGGCGCTGATGCTGACCCTTGCCGGAAGTATTGCCGGCAGTGCGGTGGCGGTGGTTGCCTGCGTGATTGGCGGTGCGGTGACCGGCATGGAAATCGGGGTGTCGCTGTCCACCATCTTGGCGGTGACTGCTTTTTCGTTGGTGCTGGGTATTGTGTTTGGCGTATACCCAGCGAAGAAGGCGGCGGCTCTGCCACCGGCCGAAGCGTTGCGTGGCGGATGATCCATTTTTTGAATAAAAAGCGTGCTTTTTCCGTCAATGCTTTCCGTAAAAAAATCTATTTGCTTTTTATATAGGGTTGTGGTATACTAGTTCTGTTTGGAGAGATCGATTACACGACAGGGGAGAGAACGTCTTGGAAAAATTCCGGATTATCGGCGGTCATCGACTGCATGGAGAGGTGGATATCAGCGGCGCCAAAAACGCGGCTATCGCTATTTTACCGGCGGTAGTGTTAGCAGAAGGTGTTTGTTGTATTGAAAATCTCCCCAACATCAGCGACGTTTCTCTTTCTCTCGAAATCCTGTCGGCATTAGGTGCTACGGTTCGTCGGATCGACCGTTCCACCGTTGAGATCGATCCCCGTACCATTTCCACTCACATTGTCCCGACCGAACTGGCGCGGCATATGCGTGCTTCCTACTATTTTATGGGCGCTCTCTTGGGTCGTTGCGGCATTTCTCAGGTGCCGATGCCCGGCGGATGTAACTTCGGTGTCCGTCCCATTGACCTGCATCTGAAAGGGTTCTCCGCCCTGGGCGCAGAGGTTACCCAAATGGAGCAGGCGGTGATCGAGGTGTCTGCCGACCGTTTGGTCGGTAATGCGATCTACCTCGATAAGGTGTCGGTCGGTGCGACCATGAATATTATGCTGGCGGCGGTGAAAGCCCGCGGCACCACCGTGATTGAAAACGCGGCGAAGGAGCCGCATATCGTTGATTTGGCCAACTTCTTAAACTCGCTGGGTGCCGATATTCGCGGTGCCGGTACCGACGTGATTAAAATTCGCGGGGTAGAGCAT
Organism: Clostridia bacterium; assembly: GCA_017442265.1. Classification (GTDB taxonomy): domain Bacteria; phylum Bacillota; class Clostridia; order Oscillospirales; family Acutalibacteraceae; genus URNF01. The sequence continues at coordinate 27,767 of JAFSAC010000051.1, forward strand.
TTGTACGGCACCACCTACGGCATCATTCCGGATCAGATCGAAGCCGGCACCTATATGGCGGCGGCGGTGG
>JAFSAC010000052.1 GCA_017442265.1 Clostridia bacterium
CCCGATATTATCGGTGGAGAAATCTTGTACGAGAGATACATCTTCGTTCATATACAGATGTTCCGTATAGTGTGAAAAGCGAATGGGAATAAATGCGGGGATGATCACGTTCCCTTCGGTGTCGGCAAGACCTACTAAACAATCCCAGTTGTTTTCTTCGTTAACGGTTTTGACATACAGAACCAACCCTTGATAGATAGCCGATCCGGCTTGTTCCGGATATGCAGAAGGGTATTCCGCTTTCAAGCGATCGTATGTGTTTTTAAAATCTTGGTATTCTTGTTCGGAAATGGGGGTTTCGTTGCCGTCGGCGGTGACCAACACAAAGGTGCCGTCGTGTTTTTTGGCCGCCGCTTTTCCTTCGGCGTTGAAATGGGTTACGTACAGGTATGGCTCTTTAAAAAGAAGGTTTCCCTTTCGGTCAATCACGTTCCAGGTGTCGCCGGGGTATGGGTTTTCCTCAGATTCATACCATGAAGCATCGTAGATCGGCGCATATCCGTTCACCACCGGTATTGATCGCATATCCTGAGGATACACCACGTCGGTGACCTGATAAGACATAGTTATGGTCTGCCCGTTGTATTCCCCGGTTGCGGAGAGGGTAGATGAGTTCTTTTGGCATCCGGTGAAACACAGCAGTAAAGCCCCAATTAACAAGAAACATAATCCCTTTTTCATAAACAGCCCTCCTTCATCTATCTTTCTATTGTTATTCTATCATAACAGTTGTATGTTACACAGGTTACAATGTTGCTGCCTTTACGATGGTCAGTTTTCCGTTTTGGATGCAGGCGATGGTATCGTTCCAAATAAGAGGGGTGTTGTTGTCCACCGGCTGGTCAATTTCAACCTGCGGCTCGATGCATATTACCCCGTCATCACCGATGATCCCCATTTTAGCACCGCTTGTGACAACCGCTTTTCCGGAGGAAAAAGGGCTGATGGAGGTAAATGCGGTATCGCAAAGCAACTGTCCGGTCTTGTCTGCCAAACGATAAATATCCTTCTCAAAACGACAAATGATGTGATCTCCCTGCAAATAGGCCATGTTGCAGTTATCCGGGAGATACGCCTTCACCTCTCCACGCGGCGAGATCATCACCTGACGATGCTCTCCGCTGGCAAGGGTGGCAAAATTGAGTTCGTTCTCGGTTGAGGCAATCCACGTAAATATCGATTTAGTCAAATGCTCGCCGGTATCGCTGTCCTTAACCCCAAACAGATAGTCGCCGGTTTCGGATTTTTCACCGGTGGTTTCGGATGAGTCGTATCGCTCGGTATCCTTGACGGTCGTGCTGGGGGTGGCGGACTCCACCACCGCTCCGGCGGTATTTAGATACACATATTCGCCGTCCGGATTTTGTGCCAACGCATAGCCGTCTTCATTGAAACCGCCGATGAAATGATATTCCTCCTCGGTAAGACGTTTCCCGTCGGCACTGATCATGAAAAAGTCGGTGCCTGAGGAAGCAATAACAACTCCTTGTTCAAAGGAGTGTAACTGTTCAACGGCTATATCCGTTTCGGAAGAGAGCTGCAGAGCGATCTTTTGCCCGTTGTATTCTCCGGTTGCAGAGAGGTTGGACGGGTTCTTTTGGCATCCGGTGAAACACAGCAGCAAAGCCCCAATTAACAAGAAACATAACCCTTTTTTCATAAACAGCCCTCCTTAAGTTTATCTTTCTATTGTTATTCTATCATAACAGGCGTATGTTACACAAGTTACAATGTTGTTACTTTTTAAAATGTTTTTAACCCGGACAGGTTTTGTCCGGGTTAACTTTTATAATGAAGTTGCAGCTGCAAAATATAAAAACAATATTCTTGAAAAAATAGGGAAAGGAAGTTATAATCAAGATGAACAAGAAACAGTATAATAATGTGATCGACTGGACACTCACGCACGATCAGTCGGCGCAGACCGAGGATTCCCTCGAGACGGCGAGAACCGTCTTCAAAAATATGGGGGTGGCGCTCCCGCAGGGAGATCTGAAGCAAGTTAGTGAAGTGCTGAAAACCGACGACTATATGGGTTGGCGGTCCTGCACGATGCAGGAGGCACAAGCGGCGGCTGACCGCGGCACCGCCGCAATCGGTATCAGCGAGGAGAAGATCGTCATTCTTGCCGCAAATGACGAGGAACAGCCGGTAGCCGAAACCGCGGCGGTGATGACCCTGTCGGACACCGCAGCCGCGAGCGCAGCATCGGATCTCGCATTTTATTCTTACCGTTCTGGGACGACGACAATTATTGGAACATTGTCCATATTTGCAGCGAATGATGGTTCCACCTCTTCTTGGAGTATTTCTGGGCATGCATTTCTAACATTTAAAAATACCAGTTGTTCTCCTATCACTGTTGGCGGACTGACTGTTTGGGTGGATAACGAAATTACCATCGGCACATGGGGCAATAAGGAACCACATGATGGGATATGGTATAACTTGGAATCTTATATCATAAACACCTATGGCTCTTACGAGAACAGGGTATCGTTATCTATTGATATCACACAGAATGATGTTGATTTAATTAATGCCGTTATCGCCAATAATGATACTTGGTCTGAAACTAATAATTGCTCTTCTTTTGCAACGAAAGTTTGGAACGAGGTTTCTTCTATAGCACTTAGTGCCGGAACGCCAAACACCCCTACATCACTTATGTTAAGTATTAAATCTAAAGCCGGATATGAAACGGCACGTTCTGTGCAGAACAATACGAATATTGGCTATATGAGCAATGGGGAATTTGTGGCTGCAACAGTAAACACATGGGCTTTTAGTGCTGGCATGACTGCCGCGCGAAATAATGCCGTTGAGTTTATTGTTCCGATTAATTTAAATCCTAATAGCAGTGATATGGAGGTATGGTAAAGTGAATTACAAAAAAGTAATGATTATCCTCAATGTTTTGCTTTTATGTGCTATGGTCATCCACGTCGGTGTGAAAGTGTTTCTGCACGGTCAGCACCCCGAATACAGCGCGCCGGCATATACCCAGCTGATTTATGCCGTTTATTATCTCATTCCGCTTGCCGTTATCAATGTGATTGGCTTTTTTGTGAAGAACAAATAAGGGAAAGCACACGGGGACGGCTCTGTTGTGTTAAAGAATTACCTCTTGCGAGAGAGCGGTCAGCTTTAGCTGACCGCCCTTTTTCGTATTATATATTGCTTACATTAGCTCAAAAAAGAGTAGGAATACGGTGTGTGTGCAATGGATGCCATTACGACTTATCCCCCGACCGACCGATAAGGCCGCAGAGGAAACTGAAGAAAACGGCGGCGGCGATGCCGCCGGCGGTGGCGGTGATGCCGCCCTGTAACGCCCCGAGGATGCCGTTTTGCGCCACCAGCTCTTCCACCCCTTTGGCCAGCGTATACCCAAACCCGGTGAGCGGCACGGTGGCGCCGGCGCCGGCGAATTTCACCAGCGGATCGTACACCCCGACGGCGGTCAAAAACACCCCGCTGGTCACAAACAGCACCAAAATCCGCGCCGGGGTCATTTTGGTGTAGTCAATAAGCAGTTGTCCGATCACGCAGATCGTCCCGCCCACACAAAACGCTTTTAAAAGCATCAAAAAATCCATAATACTCCCTCCTTAGGGTAGCATTTCCGAAAAAAGGGGAAATATCGTAGGACGAAAAAATTTTGTTTATACGCCTGACAATAATTGACAACTTTTTTATCGGGTGGTATACTAAAAACCGCTTTTTTAAGAAAGAAAGGACGGAGAAAAATGACCTGGTTTTGGTTAGCGCTTGCAACCTTGTTCTTTTGGTCCGGCTCGGACCTGTTTTCGAAGATCGGTTGCCGGGACGGGAAGGACAAGTACGGACACCTGAAAATGGTGATCGCGGTCGGTTTTGTCATGGGTATCCATGCGCTCATCGAGATCATTGGCGGGGTGGAGATCAGTTGGCAGGTTATTTTGACCTATCTGCCGGTTTCTTTACTGTACATTCTCTCTATGGCGCTGGGGTATATCGGGCTTCGGTATATCGAGCTCTCGATCTCCTCGCCGATCTGTAACGCATCCGGTGCGCTGGTGGCGATTTTAGCGATCCTCACCGCCGGGGAATCTTATCCGCCGCTGGTGCTGGTGGCGATCGCACTGGTGTGCGTGGGCGTTATCGGTCTTGGCGTGGTGGAAGCGAGAGAGGACCCCGACCTTCGTGCCGCCCGGCAGCAAGCGGGCAACTTCAAGTACGCTAAAAGCTGGCTCGCGCTGGCGCTTCCGATTGCCTACTGTCTGCTGGATGCCGCCGGTACCTTTGCAGATGCGCTGGTGCTGGAAAACCTCAACGAGGATTCGGCAAACGTGGCGTATGAACTGACCTTCTTTGCGGCGGGCGTGGTGTGCTTTATCTACACCTTGATCGTGAAAGAGCAGAAAATGGAGCGCAAAGCCGAGATTCCGAAATACGTTGGCGCTCTGTTTGAGACCGCCGGTCAGCTCACCTACATTTATGCGCTGGCGGACAGCGCCCACGTGGCGATGTCGGCGCCGATCATCTCCGCTTACTGCGTGGCGAGTGTTTTGTGGAGCCGGCTGTTCCTGAAAGAAAAGCTGTCGGTGAAACACTATCTCTGTGTGGCGCTGGTGGCGATCGGCATTGTGATCATGGGTATCTTTGACGTCTGATGAAAATGAAAAAGACCGTGTTCGAAGGAACACGGTCTTTTTTTATGCGATTTTCCGTAGGGTGATCGTTGCCCTCTCGTCGTACGAATAAATGACGAGGGTGTCGACGTCGGCGGTGCAGAGATCGTTTCGCAGGTGAGTTTCGTTGGTATCGGGATAAAAAGCGGTGGTGTAGAGGTTTTTTCCGTTGTAGGTGTAGGTAAAGGTGTATTCCACCGTATCCCCCACCGTTTTCTGTCCGGTACCGTCCTCATTGTATTGGAAGATCACTCGTTCCTCCCAGAACTGATAGGTTTCCCCTTGATCGATCGCGTAAGTATCCATTTGCCAGGTGCCGACCAGCCGCCCGCTGTTATAATCAAATAGGGTGGTTTTCTCGGTTTCGCTGCTATCGGTCGGGGTAGTGTTCCCGCAACCGGCAAGCAGTATCAACAGGGAGCAGGCGATAGCGACAAGGGAGATCAAACGGCGCATCGAAAATGCCTCCTTATTTCGGTAACGTATCCGGGTTATCCGCCGGGACCCCCAGCATATCTACCCAACCGTCACCGGTAAAGATCAGTTTTTTGTTAAGGTCGGTATCAAAGATCTCCTGCCCTTGGTTTGGCAGATAACCGAGACGTTCCTCGGTGGAGCAGACCTTCTTATGGACGTTGTTTACCGTTTCAAAGCCGATACCGTGTCCTTTTTCCCAGAAGGGAATGGTGGCGGAATTAACCGACATACCGCCGATATTGGCAACGTAATCGATGTGGCCAACGTAATCACCCGGTTGTTCCTCAACGGCGTGAGTCCCGCCAAGCTTTGCCCAGCCGGGGAGGATTTCAAAGCTTAAGTTGTAAGCGTTTATGCATTGCTTTTGATTGTTTTTCGCCAGTTTCCAAAGATTGGCGTTGGCTTCGTCAATGCAACAGAGCAGGGTAATGGGATGTACCACTGCGCCGTGCCGGTTGGGATAGTTGTTGAAGGTGTATCCGTATTTGCCAAAGAGTGCGGCACATTTCACAAGCAACACGTGTTCACTGCCAACGGCAAAGCCCTGACCAAACCCCTCAGAATGGCAAAACTCCCACCTTTCTTCCCACATGTTGTTGGAGCCGTAGGTGCCCATAAAGGCGACAAACCCTTCTACCGGAAGGCGGCTCTTGGGTTTATAGTAATACCCTTGGGTGGCGCATTTACAGCGCAACCGCCGCAGACCGAGGGAACCCATGTGGCGGCCGTCAAAACACACGATGTTTTTTTGGTCGTCCGGAACGGTCACGTACATATCCTTGAAAACGTAATGATCCGCATTGTGCTTTTCACAGGCGAAAATGGAGCAGCTTTCATCCTCTGCCACGCTTTCGTAGGCCTCTTTTGTTACGTTTATAGCCACCGATTCGGTGTTGGGGGCACCGCCAATGGTGACCGAAATATGCTTGAACCGGTTGGTGGGATTGTTCATCAGAACCGCCACCCGGCCATTTTCGTTTTCGCGGGGGAAGGCGGAAATATAGTAGTTTCCCGGCAGGAGAATGATTCGCCGACCTCGGATTTCTTCCCCCAGCGGTTCGGACAGACGGTTCACCGCCTCTTGGAGAACGTCCTGATCGTTTTCTCCGGTACAGCAAAAATCGGCGAGCGCCTTATCGTTTTCACTGGAATCAACGGCGGCAACGTATAAAAGATCGTCGGTACGTGTTTTGTTCATATTGAAAACTCCCGTTTGTTTAGAAAATTTGTCCCAGCGCGCCGAGCACCCCGGCGCCGGCGAGCGCCATAATGATACCGGCGAGTAACACGCCGAGCATGACGGCAAGCACGCTTTTCTTAAAATCCATATCTAAGAAACTGGCCGCTAAGGTGCCGGTCCAGGCGCCGGTGCCCGGAAGCGGGATGCCGACAAAGAGGGTCAGCGCCCAAAACAGGCCGTGGCCCGCTTTTTTCTGCAGCTTTTCGCCGCCCTTTTTCCCCTTCTCGATGCAGTAGGTGAAAAACTTGCCGATAAATTTTTTATCCTTGCCCCATTCCAGCACCCGGCGGGCGAAGAAAAAGATGACCGGCACCGGCAACATATTGCCGATGATACAAATAACGTAAGCGGTAAGGGTCGGGATGCCCACCGCCTGCGCGTACGGGATCGCCCCGCGCAGTTCAATAAACGGTACCATAGAGATCAAAAAGGTAATCAGGTATTTCATTATTTTCTTCCTTTCATCGGGTTTCTTCAAACAGGGCGGAGGCCTCCATATCGGCGGTGAAAATGGCGACGATCTCGGGGCGGAAGTTGACCGCGTTGCTGAAATCGTAGTCGTTGGCCGATGCGAAGGGGCCCATGTGCCAGCGGATCATCAAAATCTCTTCCTGGGTGAGCCGCAAAAAGTTTTGCAGCATAATGACCGATTTTTCGCCGTGTCCGCAGGGGAAGGAGTCTTCTATGACGAAGGTCGGTACCGTCTGCCAGTCAAACCGGCCTTTGGTATCGAATTTGGAGCCGTTGTCGGTGTATACCTTCTGGTTGCGGTAATCCACCGCATAGAAATTCACCTTGCACAGGTCGTGCATCAGCCCGGCGAGGATACAGGCGCTGTCCGGGAGCCCAAGAGCCAACTGCTCGTTTTTCCGGAGCAACAAGGCGGCGACGTTCACGCTGTGTTCCGCCAGCGCGCCGGCATAGTTGCCGTGAAACCGGGTGGATGCCGGGGCGGTGTAGAAATCGGTGGTGTCGAGATACCGGAGCAGCTTGTCCACCCCATCCCGGTTAAGGGAGCAAAGGGCGGTAGAGATCAGCGTTTTTGTTTCCACCGTATCCGGGTCCCCGGGGACACCGATCTTGTTCATAAACCAGCCGACAAGTTCCCGCTGGCGATCGTTGACGATATGCAAAACGAATCCCTCCATTCGTGCCTTTCTTAGTAGCATACCATATTTTTGGGGAGATAGCAACAGAAATAAAAACACCGCACCAAAAGGTGCGGTGTTTGAGTGATGCAGAAATATTTTAGCGCTTCGAGAACTGAGGTGCACGACGGGCGGCGCCGTGACACCTCCTGGGTAGAGACTGTGAACGAGAAGGTCACGGCCTGAGAACGGTTAACACCGTTCTCCTCCATTTCTGCGGATACATTCGCCGCGCGTCGTAAAAATAAAAACACCGCACCAAAAGGTGCGGTGTTTGAGTGATGCAGAAATATTTTAGCGCTTGGAGAACTGAGGTGCACGACGCGCGGCTTTGAGGCCATACTTCTTTCTTTCCTTCATACGCGGATCGCGGGTCAGGAAGCCGGCCTTCTTCAGCTGAGAACGCAGCTCTTCGCTGTTGTACTGCAGCAGGGCACGGGCGATACCGTGGCGGATAGCACCGGCCTGGCCGGTCACGCCGCCGCCGGCAACGCGGCATTCGATATCAAACTTCTCGGTCAGACCGGTGAGCTCCAGCGGCTGACGAACGATCAGTTTCAGGGTTTCCAGACCGAAATAATCGTCGATAGAACGATCATTGATGGTCACGTTGCCGGTGCCCTGGTACAGGCGCACGCGAGCAACCGATTTCTTTCTTCTTCCGGTTCCGTAAAAATACGGTCTCTTATTGTAATCCATCGATCATCGCTCCTCTCTTAAAATTCCCGGATTTCCGGCTTCTGGGCGGCGTGCTTGTGCTCGCTGCCGGCATAGCAATGCAGGCGGCCGTAAGCGGCATCACCAATGGTGTTGTTCGGGATCATCCCGTACACAGCCAGTTCCATGGCCTTCTCGGGGCGTTTCGCCATAAGCTCGGAATACGGAGTCTCTTTCAGACCGCCGATCCAGCCGGTGTGGCGCTGCCATTTTTTCTGCTCCAGCTTTTTGCCGGTCAGAATGGCTTTCTCGCAGTTGATGATGATGACGTGGTCACCGCAGTCAACGTGCGGGGTGAAGGTGGGCTTATGCTTACCGCGCAGCAGGACGGCGGCTTCGGTAGCCACACGGCCGAGCGGCTTGCCGGCGGCGTCCAGCACATACCAGTTGCGCTCGACCTGTCCGGCTTTTTCCATATAAGTGGACATAGTGTTTCCTCCTTGATGACTTGTTGCGACCGGGCGCGGTCAAAAACCGCCTCTCTCCCGTCGCTTCGCGTTTTTCGCGTGCCTGAGTATCATAACACAGGGATTTTCGGGTGTCAAGCGGAATTTTCCGGAATTTTTAATTTATATCCCCCATTCTCTCAAAATCTCTCGTTTTTTCTCTTATTTGCGCCTGTTCTCGTCTTTCATTTTCGGACGAAAAAGAGAAAAATGAAAAACGGAGAAAACAAGAGTAATCGGGAGAAAATAAAAGGATTTGCCGGTGTAATTTCATAAAAACAAAACCCGCTGTCGCTTTCGCAACGGCGGGGGTTATGAGCGTTATATTTCATTTTTTAATCTTGGTTTTCTTCTCGGCCGAGCAGCCATTCTACCGATACCTGTAAAATATCTGCCAGCGCGTTGAGCTCAATATCGGATACCGGTCGTTTCTGTCCTTCCAACAAGGATAGCGCAGGGACGCTCATATCTACACCGGCAAGTTGCAGTTTGGCCAGCAGCTCGATTTGTTTGAGTCCCAGTCTTTTGCGCGCTTGTGTGACCCGCGCGCCGACTATATTGCGGTCGCCCAATTCGAGTTTTCTCGTTTTCAAGCCGCTCGCCTCCCTTCATCAACCTTATTATAGGAGGATTAAGGGTTGATATATTTGGTATTACCAAATATAATAAAATGTATTTAGTAATACCAAATTTGGAGGAAGGCCATGAAAACCTGTTTTTTTATTGGGCATCGGGATGCTCCGCCGGAGATTTTTCCGGATCTTTGCGAAGTGATAGAACAACACATTCTCGGTTATGGTGTGACCGAGTTCGTGGTTGGTAATTACGGTGCTTTCGACAGAATGGCGGCGCGGGCGGTTATCGCCGCTAAAACCCGTCATCCGCATATATCGTTACTGATGTTGTTGCCGTATCATCCGGCAGAACGTCCGGTGAAACCGCCGCCGGGGTTTGATAACACTTATTATCCTTTGGGTATGGAAAACGTTCCCCGGCGACTCGCAATAGTCTGCGCTAACCGATATATGGTAAATCGCGCAGACTATCTGATTGCTTTTGTACGGTATACAGCCAGCAATGCGAGGAATCTATTGGAATATGCACAGAGTACAAAAAAGGCACAACAATTGCATATTACCAATTTAGCGAAGGGTTAACAAAACCCGCCGTTGCGAAAGCAACGGCGGGGGTTTTGTTTTATTTACGCAAAGAACAGCTCGGAGAGGGTCATCGGATCGATGTATTTTCCGTCCTTATATACCCGCATATTGCCGGAGGCGATCTCGTCGATCAGCATGACGTTACCGTCGGGATCGTAGCCGAACTCAAACTTGATGTCATAGAGGTCCATACCTTTTTCTTTGAGATCGTCGCCGACGATCTTGGTGATCGCCTGGGTCTGCGCTTTCAGCGAGTCGTACTGCTCGGCGGTCATCACCCCGAGGTCAACGAGGCCGTCTTTAGTGACCAGCGGGTCGCCGAGGGCATCGTTTTTGAAGGTGGTCTCCACGTAGTAGGGCAGGTCCTGACCTTCGGTGCAGTATTCGTTGTACCGGCGGTAGAAGGAGCCGACCGCCTTGCAGCGGCAGATAACCTCCAGCCCTTTGCCGAACACCTTCGCCGGCAGCACCTCCATGGTGGTATCGGCGAGGTTGGCGCTGACGTAATGGGTGCGGATACCGGCGGCGTTGATCTTTTCAAAGAAGTAGATGGACATCCGCAGGTTGACGTCGCCCACCCCGTCGATGGTCAGCCCCACCGCGTTCTCGCCGGGATCAAACACCCCGTCCTTGCCGGTGCAGTCGTCCTTGAATTTCAAGAGATAGTTGCCATTTTCCAGCGCAAAAACGTCCTTGGTTTTGCCGGTGTATACCAGTTTCTTTTCCATGTTTAAAACTCCTTCTTGGTTATAGGTTTTAAGAGGACTGTTCGTTCTCTTGTTTTACAAAGTTTTTCAGATCCAGCACCCCGGCGCCCAGCGCCCGGAAACGGTCGTAGTAAGCATCCACCACGGTAACCAACCGGGATATAAGAACCATGATCAGCCCCCTGTTCAGCGGGGTGTTGAAAAAGCAATGCGAAAGCCGGTAACTGACGATGCTTTTCGGGATATCGTAATCAAAGTTTCCGAAAGCGAGGGTGCAGTTGGCCATACAGACCGCTGCCGCCATTCTCGGCCGCACGTCGTCTTTCACCGGGAAGTTTAGGCGGGACATAAAAGAGATATCCTGCCGGTCCTCGTTGACCACAATCATGACGTTGACCGGCGTTGCTTTTCCGGTTACGCTCAGAGTGATCACGAGATCTTCTTTGTGTTCGGTAAACTTCAGGTCGTAGTGGGTCAACGCATCGCACACGGTCTGATACGCCGCGAGGCCTTGTTGTTTTTTCTCCGATTCGGTTGCCATTTCCGTCGCCCCCTTATTCGTCTTTGCTTTCCAGCTCCAGGAACCGCTCCAGATCAATAACGCCGGTACCCAGCGCGCGAAGCCGGTCGTAATAATGGTCGACGGAGGAACAGGCCTTTCCGATCAGGGTCCTTGCCAGATCTTTGGTGAAAGGACAATCATTGAAACAATGGACGAGGCGGAAAAGGATGGTGCCGTCGGAGATGTCGTAGTCGAACAACCCGCAGGCAACTTTGCTGTTTGCCATACAGACCGCAATCGCCATCTCCATCCGCCGGTCCTCGATCACTTCAAAAGGCAGTGCGTATCCTACCGTCACCGTCTGTCGCTTCTCGTTCACTATAATGCCGAGGTCTATGTTGAGGTTTTTTCCTTTTACCCCCAGGGAGAGCGATAGCTGATCATCCATCGGCTCAAACGACCAATCGTCCTCTTTTAAGGCATTGCAAAACACCTCGTACACCGCTTGGGCCTGTTGCATTTCCCGTTCGTCTGCCATAATCAATGCTCCTTATACTACAATGGCTTACTATTGATTATTCCCACTCAATGGTAGATGCCCCTTAGAAAATTCGCTTGGCGAATTTTGATGAGTGGGTAACGACACCAAAGAATGGAATACGCTTTATTCCCACTCAATGGTAGATGCCCCTTGGAAAATTCGCTTGGCGAATTTTGGTGAGTGGGTAACGACACCAAAGAATGGAATGAATTTTATTCCCACTCCGTTTTGGGTTTATTCTCACAGGTTATAACGTGTGCAAAACCTATTGGATATGGGAGTTATTCTCTCACATATCAGTCTGATTTTTGTGTTCACAAGTTTTTTGTGTACTTGTCGTGTACCTCAAAATCAGGTATCTCATTCGTATCAGTATTTGCAAGATAGTAAGAGAA
>JAFSAC010000053.1 GCA_017442265.1 Clostridia bacterium
ACCAGGCCGGTGATGACCAGCACCGCACCGCCGATGATCAGAATGATCACCCACAGCGGCAGGCCGGAGACCACAACAACCTTCTTCTTTTTCTTCTTGCCTTTGCCGGAAGTGGTTTTGCCGTCGTCGTCTTCGTCTTCTTCGATGTCTTCCCAAGCATCATCTTCTTCGATGACCTCGTCGTACCAATCGTCGTAGTCGTCTTCCCAATCTTCATCGTAATCCGGAAGCGGGGTCTCGTCTTCGTCGATCTGGGTGTAGTCGAATTTCGGGAATACCTTCAGTTCGGCAATCGCAGGGGTGTTCGGATTGCCGTCCTTAGTGCCGTCGGTGCTCTTCTTATACGCGAGCCATTCGTCCTCTTCCTGCGGAATAACGCGGATATACTGCGCTTTCACCGCTTTTTCAAGGGTGATGACGTCGGTGCTACCGCCACCGCGGGATACGGTGAATTCAGCATCCGGACGGGCTTCCTGCATATTCCACCAGTTCTCACCGAAGTCGTGGAAGGTGGCGCCCACTTCTTTGTCTTCGCCCAGGATGACTTCCCAGGTCTCGCCGTCAACACTGTATTCAATGTCGTAGGAAGCGAGGTGACCGGCGGTCCACTGAACGAGAATGCGGCCGATTTCCTGCGGCTCATCATAATCGAGAGCGAGAACGAGTTCGTCGTTCATCGAACGGAACTCGAAGAAGGTGTCGATGTTGTCATCGGTCACACGATCCTGCTGTCTGCTGTCACCGAAGGTCACAAGGCGATCGTAGTTCATATCGCCCTTGACGATCTCAAGCTCTTTCCAGCCGGCTTCCACGGTAATGGTGGTCAGTCCGCTGGGCTCAACGTAGTAACCGTACTCGCCATAAGCGTAATCGCCGATATGGTCGAGGCGCTTCATCGCTTCGCCGTCCACCTTGATTTCGGACGCAGTCACGCCGAGAACCACAACGGTCTCACGCTCGGAGCCGTCTTCAATAGAAAGCTTGAAGGTGGAATCGCTCACCGGAGCGCTGACGTAGGTCTCGGTGGTGTACTCGTAGTCACGGAAGGAGGTGGACTCGCCCTTGGTGTAGATCACCGTCTCACGCTCCTCATCCGGAGGAGTGATGAGCAGGGACGGATGAGCCGCTTCTTCTTCTACGTAGTCATTCTCGATGACCGGGTGGTTGATCTGCTCGGACTGATGCATCTCAGCGCCGAGGATCTGGCTTTCGGGCAGGTCGATCGCTTTGACCGAACCGTCACGGACCAACATCGGGAAGTACGCATACGGAGCTTCGATACGAACCACCTGGCCGCCTTCGTACGCCTTATGGGTGTAGAGGTCATACCAAGTATCGCCGTCCGGCAGGGTCGCGCTGACCGCATAAACGTCCGCATTGTTGACCGCATAAACCAGGAAATCGTCACAGAAGAGATACTGGTTCGAGTTCTTCGCGAGTTTCAGCTGGTAGGGATACGCAACCATCATGGACTTCACGACCGGGGAACCAGTCTTATTCGCCTTGATCTGCGCGTCCATAATGGACGGGATGATGTTCTCACGCAGGTAGTAGTAAGTACCGAAGGTGGAGCTCATCGTCTCGCCGTGCTCCCACGCCTTGATGACGTGCATACCGTGCTGACGGAAGTAGGGCGAGGTGGCGCACAGCGCGATGTGACGGGTACCAAGATCAACGGTGAGGAAATCGGTGCCGTCGGTACCGCAACCGTAGTTGAAGAACAGGTCACCGCCGTAGTTATTGAAGCCGGAGCTTCCCAACGACAGGTTGGCGTTGAGCATCTGATTAAGACCGCTCCAGGTACGTCCCTGGTCGCCCAGGAAGTTACCGGCGTACGCCTGGATACCGGCAGTGCCGGAGCGGGCGTACAGGATCTGGCCGCCGGCTTCGCGCTCGGTCCAGACGGCGTCGTGCGCTTTTGCCACGTAGTAGGGCATCATGTTGTGCATCTCGTCGCCCTTGAGGCCATTCCAGGAAATGCCGCGATAGGAGTACTTCTCACCGAAGTCTTCCATGTAACCCATCATGCCACGATCCATGATCTCGCCGTAGCGGTTCTTGATGACCTGCTCGAACGCCGGGTTGGAGGCGTCGTAGTAGCCGGAGCCAACGTAAGCGTATTTGCCCTGGTTATACAGGTACTCAATATAGGGGAACGGTTTACCGTACTGAAGCACGTTACCAGCCGCATCAAAGGTCGGATAGGGTTCCATGCCGACGGTATCATAAGAGGAGTTCAGCCAGTAGCCGGTGACCGGGTGGAAGTAACCGAGCGGCACCGAGCCGTGCTGGGTCTGATACTGAACGAGCTGCGCGGTATAGAAGCTGGACTCGCCGCCCATCACGCGCGGATAGAAGCCGTAGTTCTCGAGATATCCGTCGTAGAAATCATGCAGGAACTTCGCTTCTACGTAGCCCGCTTCCTGCTTGTAGAACGCGGTACAACCGCCGCCCCAGAAGGAGTAAGCATACTCTTCGTGGACACCACTGGTGCCGGTGAGGGCGGTATACTTGCCGAGGTTCTCTTCCACGGTGCCGGCCCAGGTGAAGAAGTCCAGCTTATGACCGTCAAAGGTGAAGGTGGCTTTCTTCTCGTCAGCTTTCGCAATGTCCGCATCGCCGTTGTAGGTGGTGTTGAACCAAATGGAATAGCCGCGGTTGGACTGCATCAACGGAACGTTGATGAAGGAATAGGGGTCGTTGGTGGCCGGGGAGTTGGTGATGACCTTATAGGTCCCCACACGGTTTATGGTGGTGAAGGTCTCACCGCCGAGGTAGATAACCTCCTGGCCGCTGGTGGAAACAGGCAGTTCTACGCGGAAACGGACCACTTCGCCGCGATCATACGCGTAGGAGATCTGCTTGTTGGTGATGTTCACGATGTTCTGATAGGTGGGGCTATTCACGGTGAGTTTAAAGCCGGTGGTGGTGGCCAAAATCCGGACGCTGGTGCCGTCGGTGCCGGTCAAAACGTCGGCACCGCTGGCATCGGTCTTCGGATCGGGCACCGCGAGAGACGCCGGCTCAAATTCGCCGTCGGCACCCATGCCCAGTTCGTTCAGATATTCGTGCTTCGACTGAACGCGGAAACCGCCTTCAATCGGGAGGGAGATATACAGTTTTTCATCATAGGTGGTACCGTCCAACAGTTTGGTTTCGGTATCGATGACGTAGTATTTACCCTCTACATAGGTTTGGCTTGCGCCGCCAAGGACGGCGAACTCGCCGTCCGGCTGCGGGGGAGTACCGGATCCGTAGGTCCAGCCCGGGACATTGCTCTGGTCTGCCGCTACGCTACCACAGAAGGTGGTGAACAGCAGCAACACACAGCACACGGAAACGATTACTTGCTTAAATCTTTTCATGGCTTCTTCTTTCCCGCCTTTCTTACTTTGTATTCAAGATTTTGTTACAGGATAGGGATGCTGCTGATTAGTTATTCGCGGTGGGGACTCCGGAATATACTTCGGGATCCCAAACGAACTCTTCGCTCTCGGACGCATCCCAACCGGCGTAGCCGGTCATGTTCCAAGAAGGAGCCATTCCTTGTTTCGCATCGGCAAACTTCATCGGCTGACCGTTCTTATCCAGAGCGGTGATGATGAGGTTGTCGATTTCGGTGCCGTGATAATGGGTTCCCAGACCAATATAACCGCCGATCGCTTCGTTCTGGGCATCGCGGTAAAGGATAGGCGAATCGTCCACCTGGAAGCCGAACTGGCCGCTGACCATAGTCACCTTGGTGGTGTGCGGTTCCAGCAGGGTTTGCACGTATGCGGTGCGGTATGCAAGAGCATCGTCAGTGTTGAAACGAGTGCCTTCCTGTTTATTGTTATTGATAGTCACGAAGTCGCGCTTCTCATAGGCGTACACGTCACCGGCGTAGTAGATGGTGGCGTCGACCACCCTCATATTGGTCGGCGAAGTGGTGTCACTGGTACGGTTCAGGGCGGTCCAGAACCAGATGCCGGGGTTGGTACCGTACTGACCGGTCACACCGGTATAGTTGGTGAAGACCATGTTGCTGCCCGACAGTTTGCGCAGTCCCACGGTCGGATCCTGGTTACCGATGATCTGATAGGTCCACCAGTAGTTGGCGTCCACCGTGCTCTTGTCTCTCTCCGGGTGGGTGTAATCAAACTGATAGTGGAAATCGTACAGGTGCAGATCCTTGAAATACAGGGTATGGAGGGTCTGGATCGTTTTGGTGTTGTTGCTATGACCGGTCCAGCCGCCGCCCGGATTTATCAGTTTACCGTCGCTGCTGACCGACCATTCGTCAAACACATTGACCTCTACCTGTTTGCCGTCGGTGGTCGCCACACCATTGACCTCTTTGGGCGCATACGCCACAAAGTCGTTCAGATCGTTGATGTGATCGAAGTAGTACTTTCTGGTGCACTCCGGATCAATGCCGTCTTCCGGTTTGCTGGTCACGTTGAAGTTGATAGGAGCACCTTCAAAAACGAAGTTGTGCCAGCCGGACTCGGCGGTCTCCATTTTAAAGGCGTGGGTCTTCGCATCGTAAGAACGGTAGGTATCGCTCGAATAGGTCACCGGAATGGTGTAAGTATAGCCGTTGACATCCTCGCAATCCTGCAGCTGACCGGGAACGACGTGGTCGGTGAGTTCTTCACCCTTGCCACGATCGATGATGACGTCGCTGCGAGCTGTGATTTCGGAGGTGTTGATCTTGGTCTGCTTGGCATCCAGGTCGGTGATCTGGAGGTTGTCAAAGCCGCCTGCACCGTCTTCCACCATACTATGGCTATTCAGCGCAAAGAAGATGTAACCGCCGGTGTAGTTGGGCAGATTGCCTTTGATCGGCTCGGTCGCGTCGTCCAGGAACGCGTACATCACGCCGTCGCTGACGATGATCCGCAGGTGGTGAACCGCGCCGGCGGAATAATCCATCTCGCGGGTCGCGCTGAACGCAGTTCTGAGCGAGGTGCCGGTGTTGTACTCAAAGGCGAAGATACCGGAATTCTGACCGGTACCGGTCTGCTTGATATGGAGGGCGTAGCCGCCGTCCTTATTGTTCTGCATGATGCCGTTGTTTCCGCCCTTCGCGCCAAAACCGATATGGAAGTGGCCGGGGGTAGCACGGAAATCAACGTCCATGATGAAGTTCTCGTAGGTGCGGGTGTTGAGCATTGCGACACCCATGTTGGCGTTCCACTTCGGGTTGCTGCCGAGGCTCGGGTAGGTCACCTGCTCGGTGCCGCCGTTATCGAGAGAAACGGTTACGTCAAAGCCGGCTTTCATCTCATTATCCGTCTTCTGCAGCGAGTTTGCCTGATAGGTCAGGAAGCCCTTGTCATCCACGTACCAGTTAACACCGTCGGTGGCGGTGTTCACGGTGTGGGCAGGCTTGCCGACGGTGGAAGCACTGTACACGAAGTAGGATTTGAAGTCATCCAGCGCCTTGTCGTCGCTGAAGGAGTATTTCACCGTTTTGGAGAGGTCGACCGGGGGTTCCTCGGTTACAACCTCCGCTTCGCTGAGATCGGTGATCTTCAGACCGGAGAAGCCGGTGGCCGCGTTGTTGGAGGCGAGGTAGATATAACCGCCCGCGTAACTCTTGAGTTCCGTGTTGATGCCGGTATCCACACCGTCCACCTTCACGGTGACCTTCTTATCGACCACTTCGATCACATAGGTGTGAGCTTTGGTGACGTCGTAGCTAACCTTTTTGTTCGCGAGTTCCTTCTGACCGGCGGTGTCGCTGGTGTTGAAACCGACGAGCTTGGCACTGCCGAGCGGAGTAACGGTGCCGGAGTGGACACCTTCCACCTGGCTATAATCGCGGATCATGAAGGCGTAACCGCCGCCCGACTGGCCGACGTGAGCGCCGTAATGGCCGCCCTTCGCGCCGAAGCCGATGTACGGGACGTACTCGGTCGCCGACACGGTCACTTCCAGACGGAAGTCGGTGTAAGCGGTCTTGAGCATGGCAATCGCGTAGTTACCGAAGACGTCGATCTCATCGTCAGCGGATTTGTACAGCACGGTCTCGTCTTGCCCGGCACCCGGAACGCTGGCATCCACCTTGACAGTCTTGGTGAAGCCGGCAGTGAGGGTGGCGGCATCTTCAAACAACTCGTGGTCTTCCGCGAAATACATATACTTATTGTCGATATACCAGTTACCGGCCGCGTCGAGATCCTCCATGTTGTAAGCGGGGACCTCTTCGGTCGCATTACCGACCGGCATATACCAGAAGTCAAAGGTGCTCTGCATCTGCTGCACCTTATCCAGCGGATAAGTATCGGTGGTGGTACCGGTCACCTTCAGGTTAGCAATACCGGCACCCTCGGTGTTCGCCGCAAGGTAGATATGCCCGTCGATACCGGTGCCGACATTCTGGCTGATGATCTGGGTGTTATTCACATACAGGGTGGCGGTGCCGTTGTTATATACTACCTTATATTTATAAGAGGTGGTCGCCGAGAAGCTGGAAACGGTGCCGGTCGCTTTCTCGCTCCACGGAGCGGTAGCGGAACCGTAGCCGATCAGCTTCGCCGCGCCGGATTTGTTCACGAGGAACGCGTAGCCGCCGTTCTGCTGAGCCGGGAACACACCGGCAGCGGTGTTGTTCGCACCGAAGCCGACCATAACGCCACCCTTGACGTCCATCTCAAGGGTGAAGTTGCCGTACTTCTTGGCATTGAGAACCGCAATGGCGTAGTTGTTGTTGACGTTATCCTTGCTCTTGTAGGTAACGTTTTTGCTCGCGGTCGCGGTGGGAATCACATTCTTAACAAGAGTTCCGGTGTAGGTAGAAGTTTCCGGATTCCAGTTGTGAACGGTCGCATTCCGGGTCGCGGAATAGCTGTAATCCCATTCTTTGGTCGCGTCGTTAGTCAGGTCGCTGTTCACGCGGAGACCGGCAAACGCGCTCTGCCAGGTGGAGGTGGCAAACAGGGAGACGTTGCCGCCGCCATAATACTGGTTGAGATCAACGGTGATCTTGTTCGACTTTTCATTGTAGGGGTTCCACACGCTGAGCTTGCCGTCTTTGACCTCGATCGCCATCGAGATCTTGCCGGCGGTAGCGGTTTCAGCCTTGCCGCTGTACAGCTGCGGGGCGGTCGCCCGATAATCGTCGGTCACCAGACCGATGGGGTTACCGGCCGCAAGCGTATTGGCCGCATCCAGCATCGGAGCGTTTTTCAGCGGGTATTTCGTCTTGTCGGTATCGATCTGACCGGAGGTGGCCGTGGCGGTAGACGGGTCGATCGCACCGATGATGACCGGACGGAAATTGCCCGAAGCCGATATGTAGTAGCTGATGAAAAGACCGGTGTCATTGGTGGCATCGCCGTCGTTGCTGAACGCAAAGCCGCCGTCCGGGGCGATCATCACGCCTTTTTCGAGCACCCGATTGGCGCCGGACAGGCCTACCATCATATCCACTTCGATCACGAAATCATCTTCCGCACCCAAGGTGTGATTATGGGTCATCACACGGGTGGTGTTCAGGCTGGTATAACCGTCGTCCTTCGAGTACCACGGAGCAAAGTCCAGGTAACCGAAGTCGCGGCTTCTGCCTTCGGTGCCGGGCAACGATTCCACCGTGTCGGTACCGGCATCGCCTCTCGCATCGTGCGCGTTCGGATCCAGGTCCTTCACCGGCCACGCGGCTTGACCGCCGTTGGCAACCGAAGTTTCCCCGGAGGTGCCGGCCTTATAGGTGGCGGGGGCAGGATAATCAAAAATGTTGTTGGCCGGTTTACTGCCCCAGTTATGGGTCTTGTAGCTGTAAACCTTGAAGTCCTGCGTAATGTCATTCTCGTTGTAACGCAGGGTGTTGGCGTCGTGGTACAAAGAGGCATCGCCCTTGTACTTCAGGACACCGCCGCTGACCTCCCACGCCGAGTCAGCACCGGCAATCGCCGGATAGCTTTCCTCCGGAGTCAAGGTCGGCGCATACCACATCTCGAACAGATCGAGATCGGAAGCGTTCGCGAAATTAAACTCCTTGGTGTTGGTAGCGGAACCTGCGCCGCCGGCCGCCAGACCGCCGATAAGGCCGTCCATACCGATAACGGTACACAGCATCACGACGCACAGGGCAACCAAGCCGACGCGTTTGCACAAATCAATCTTTTTCATTGTGCTCACTCCATTCACTCTCCTTTTGAAAATATCGTTCTAAAATTAGACTGTTTTAGTGGCAAGACCGCCAAAAAGCGGTCGATTGCACAACATAGAATAAAAGACACCGTTGTTCTTCTATCGTGTCGTGGTGGAACGGGCCTCCCTCTCCCACTCATAAACACGGCGCCAATTTATCAATAATATAATAGCAGACGAATTTCTAAAAGCAAACAGATAATTTTGTTTTTCATTAGGACGATTTTGACTAATTTCGAAATGAAAAATTTTTTGTTTTCGGAAATTTGGCATATTGCCAAATTTTCAGGAGGCCTTTTGGTTAAAACGACAAAAATATGCGACGAACCCCTGGTAACACTTGTCAAATAAACAAAAAACATGGCGGTGAAAAATCACCGCCGTGTTTTTGATTATAGCCCCCACCAATGATCAGGCCACGGTTTTCCGGACACTTGCCACTCGCGGGAATAGGATAATTTTGCCATTGAAAGCAACGGATAGAATACTCCGGCAAAACCCGGAAAAATCGTGCGAATATAATACAAAATCGTCTGCCTCTATACCGACCGAACTTCTATTTCGCTCATTCTGAAGTCACCCGAGGTGAGAATAAAAAGAAAAAGCAGGAAACGGAATTCCGTTTCCTGCTTTTTATGTTGTGATAGCTTTCTTCTTACTGGCCGATCAAGTTGGACGCGCCGACGTTCATATCGCCGAACGTGGTAGCCACCGGCTGGGAGAAGACATAGCGCAGGGTCTCCATAACAGGCGCTTCGTAAACCTTCTTCATCGTCAATCCCTCTCTTCACTCAAAATAATATGAATTTTGGCATAGAAATATAAAGCTTGCGACTTTGCTTGTGTTAACACTATACCATAGCCGTTTTCAAAAATCAAGTGTTTTTCGAAAATTTTTCAATATTTTTTTCAATCGCCCAAAAACCTTGAAAACCAAGGATTTTTTGGCACTATTTCGACCGCAAGCGACGAAAAAAATCGGTCAACAGAGCGGCACACTCTTCCCCGCATAAACCGGCGGTACACACCGGTTTATGATTATACGGCAGTTCAAATAAATTGGTCAGCGTTCCGCAGGAGCCGGCCTTCGGGTCGGTAGCGCCGAAATGCACCGCATCCAGGCGGGAATTGATGATCGCCCCGGCACACATGGGACAGGGCTCCAACGTCACGTACAGTTCACAGCCGGACAACCGCCAGCCGCCCAAGGTCCGGCACGCCTGTGCGATCGCTTCGATCTCAGCGTGAGCCAGCGCCTGTTTATCCTGTTCCCGACGGTTACGGCCGGTGCCGACGATCTTACCGTCCTTCACCACCACCGCACCGACCGGAACCTCTCCCTCGGATGCGGCGAGTTTTGCCAGCTTGATCGCCTCTTGCATAAACTGTTGATCCGGCATTCCTTCCCCTCCTCAGAAAAAGTTCATCTGGAGCATCCGCAGAACACCGAGAATCGAGGCAATGATCATCAACGGCGTTTTCCAAAGAGAACCGGTGCAGGATACAGCCGACAGCTTCCCCCGGGGCGGCAAACGAAGAAACGGCGCCCGACGGCGGATGCAGCGAACCAATACCACCACTCCGACCGCCGCCAAACCGTACATCACCAGAACGTTTAAAATAGCGCTATGAGTATCGTTCAATCCCAAGCCCGCGTATTGTAACAGCACCGACAGCGCATTATTCATGAAATGTAAAACGATCGCCGGCCAGATGTTCCGGGTGGTGACGGTCAGCCAACCAAGCACCAAGCCCACTAAGAACGCGAAAACCGACTGAGTGATACCGCCGTGGATAAATCCAAACAAAATCGCGGTCAACATCACCGCCAACCGTTCTCCATAAGGGCGCAGGGTGTGCAAAATCAGTCCCCGGAACAGCAGTTCCTCCAGAACGGCGGGTAGCACGGCCAACACCACCAGGTTCAGTCCCAGACTGGTCAAGGTCGGTTCAACAGTCACCGGCGGTTCGGGGGCGGTAATCCCAAATTGATCTAAGATCCGAGCCACGTAACTGGCCGCCATGTTGGCGGTCACACAGCCGGTAAAGCCAATGAGAATCCCCGATATCGCCACCTTGAACGACACCGGCTGATGATCGATCAGTCTTCTCGGAGAACGGCGAAACAGAATCGCCCCTAACGCGCTCGGCAAGCCCATAGAAAGAGCATATATCCCCATATAAAAGAAGAGAAATCCGGTGTTGCCGAGGTTTAAGTCATCCGCCGCTAAATCGTCCGGGGCTAAATGCCCGGTCAAGGTGAACAAGAGCGCTATCACCGTAAAGCCGAAGGTGAGAAGCACCATAAGCAGGATCAGCATTCCGCCGATAAAATTCCCGTCATTTTGCAGGCGGTCCCGCGTTTCCCCGAAGGGCTTTACGGGGATATTCGGATATAATGACACGGCAGCACCTCCTTTTCACAAACTCAAAAGAAATTACATCGCTTCGGGGGCGTCAATTTTCAGCAATGCTAACGCATTGTGCAGGGTGATGCGAGCCGCATCACAAAGAGCCAGGCGCGCCCGGGTGAGCCCCTCGTCATCCCCCATCACACGGCAAGCATTATAAAATTTATGGAATTGGGTCGCCAGTTCCATGGAAAACCGGGTGATACGGGACGGATCGTACGCTTTCGCCGCTTCGATCACTTCCCGCTGGAAACCGGCTAAAAACCGAATAAGTGCCTGTTCCTCCGGCGCAGTCAACAGTTCCAGATCGGCCGGGGTCGCGGCGCTCGCTTCTATCCCCTCTTCCTTCAATTTGCGGAAGATCGAGCAGATACGCGCGTGCGCGTACTGTACATAATAAACCGGGTTAGAGGCCGATTCCTCAATCGCGAGGTCCAGGTCGAAATCGATCCGGGTGCCCGCCTCCCGCAGGATAAAGAAGAACCGGGCGGCATTCACCGGCACCTCGTCCAACAGATCGGAAAGCTGAATGGCCTTGCCGGAGCGTTTGGACATACGGGCGACTTCGCCGTTACGCATCAGGCGCACCAACTGAATGAGTACTACCTGCAATTTATCGCCGTCCATACCGATCGCATCCATAGCGCCCTTCATCCGCGCCACGTGACCGTGGTGGTCGGCACCCCAAACGTCGATACAGGTGTCAAAGCCACGCAGAAATTTATTCCGGTGGTACGCAATATCGGCGGCAAAATAGGTCGGATTGCCGTTAGCACGCACCAGCACGTCGTCTTTGAGCTCCAGTTTTTCAATATCTTTATCGCTTTTCCCCTCGGCACGGAGCTTTTTGGTCAGTACCTCAGCGTTTTTATACCACAAAGCGCCGTCCTTTTCATAGGTCAGCCCGTTCCGGCGAAGAATGTCAATGACCTCTTTGACTTCACCGCTGTTATGCAGGCGGGATTCCCGGAACCATTCGTCGTAAACGATGCGGTATTTATCCATATCCCGGTGCATTTTATCAATATTCAGCGGTAAGGCAAACTCCACCAGCGCCTTGCGGCGGGTGTCACTGTCGGCCTCCACGTACCGATCGCCGACCTGCTCGGCAAAAGCGACCGCGTGATCCTTAATATCCTCGCCCTGGTAGGCATCCTCCGGCAGAATGACCGCATCCTCGCCCTTGAAATGCTGTAAGTACCGCACCTCTAACGACAGGGCAAATTTTTCGATCTGGTTGCCGGCATCGTTGATGTAAAATTCACGGGACACGGTATACCCGGCGGCATCCAAAACGGAAGCCAAGCTGTCCCCCAGCGCACCGCCGCGGGCGTTGCCCATATGCATCGGGCCGGTGGGGTTAGCGGAGACGAATTCCACCATCACCTTTTCGCCCTGCCCGAAATCCGAGCGGCCGTAATCGTTCCCCTGGTTGATAACCTCCTGCACCGCCGCAGCATAATAAGCCGGAGCGTAAAAAAGGTTCATAAAGCCGGGGCCGGCCACCTCCGCTTTTTCAAAAAAGGTATCCGAAAGATTAAGATGACGAAGCAAGGTTTCCGCAATCTGGCGCGGAGCGCATTTCATCGCACGGGCGGACACCATAGCGACGTTGGCGGCGAGATCGCCGTGAGAAGAATCTGCCGGCACCTCTACCCCAAACGCCGGCAGTTCCGCCACCGGCAGTTCTCCGGCCGCAAAAGCGGCTTTGGCGGCATCCGCCAGGCGGGCGCGAAGCTGTTGTTCCGCCATATCCGGGATACTGCTCCATTTGTTCATTTCAGACATATTCGACATCCTTTCCGTTAGCGCTCCGAGACCTTGATTTTCAAAAGCTGTCGGGACAGCACCCGCCCACCCACGTCCAGCGTGTAGGAAAGCGACAGGGTGCCGAGTCCTTCCGTTAAATTCTGCTGCATTTGATCGGTAAACACCCCGAGCATCATCTGCCCGACCGGGGTCATATAACTGCAGGAATGGCGCTTGTTATGCTCCAGCACCAGCAATCCCGCATTCGCCCCTCGGCGCTCCAAAGTAACCTTACTCGGCTGAATATGCAGGGTGGTGACGGTGCCGGCCATGCCGGTCGCCTCGGTCTCGTTATAGCAAAGGGTGGTTTCCTCCGCGGTTTTGGTCATGGTGCCGTCGGTGATCAGTTCCACCGTGTCGCTTTCGCCGTCCACCTGCTGGGTGCCGGTCACCTGAATGGTCACGTCCACGAAAACCCTCCCTTTCTAAATATCTATCTTAGAAATATAGCATATTCCCTCAAAAAGTGCAATCTTTTTTACAGAAAAAAGAAACCGGCCGCCGGCATAACGCCGGACGGTCGGTTTTCCTGCCGCCACTCGCCCTTCCATTTTCTATCTTTCACGCAAAGCACCGGTGTTCCGGTGAACCGAATTGCGGGACGACAGGACGCGATGAAAAAACTTCAGCCCCGGTTCATCTCATTACTTCTTCTGAAAAGACAGGCAATCGGTGCACTGATCCATGGACGGATTGGATTCATGGGTCCCTACGGTGATGCGATCAAGCGCACAATACTCACCGCAGCTGCTATGATTCGCGCACTGGGTCACGTGGCACATGATCGAACGGTTTTCTTTACTACACTCCACGACGGCCGCCTCCTTTCCGGTAAACTCGCAAGGGAATGACCCCTCGCCGATGACAGAGCCGGAACCCGCGCGATCCTCTCTCAGACCGCGCGGGGCGGCAACAAAAGATCGGTTGGGTTCATAGGTAGTTTACCCGACGGTCGGTGGTGTATGCAGATCAAATATCTTCCAATGATTTGAAGGTGTATCCCATTTCTTTCCATTTTGTGAGCAATTCATCCAAAATTTCACAGTTTGTCTTGGAGGTGCTGTGCAACAGCACCACCGCCCCCGGATGAATACGGGGAATAAGTTTTGAAAACGCCTCTTCGCGGGTGGGTTGTTTATCCACGTACCAATCCACGTAGGCAAGACTCCAAAAACAGGTGGTATATCCCCTGTCAGCCGCCATTTTCAGGTTCTGTTCGCTGTATTTCCCCTGCGGCGGGCGGTAAAATTTCTTCATCTCCTGCCCGGTGATCTCCTGATACCGCTCTTCGAGGGCGGCCAGCTCTTTATCAAACCCCTCGGCGGTGCTGATTGCCGACATATCCGGGTGATTATAGGTATGATTGCCGACGATATGCCCTTCCGCCGCCATTCGTTTGATAAGTTCCGGCTGGGTGTCTGCAAAATTACCCACCACGAAAAAAGCGGCGGGAACCCCATGCTTTTTCAAGGTGTCCAGAATCGGTGCGGTATACCCGTTGTCGTACCCGGCATCAAAGGTCAGATAGATGACCTTTTCCCCGGTGTTGCCGGTATATAAAGCGTTATACTTCGCCAAAAATTCAGCCGAAGCGTTCCCCACCGGCGTTTCCCCGTCTTTGGCAAATCGCAGACCCCAGTTGGTGTTCGCGGCGCCGGTAGCCACCGACACCGCCGTGTGCATCCGGCTGACCGTCACCGCACCGATAAGCAGGGCCGCACAGCAAACAAGCGCTATCACCGTATGCCGGCGGCGAATGATCCAATACATGTGATATTCCCCCTTTTTATAGATACTATGAGCGCAAAAGAGGAAAAATGTGCTTGACTTTGCGGTAAAAAAGGACTATGATATAGCCAATCGAATACGCATGAAACAAGGGGAGCTGGCTGCAGCCGGCTGAGAGCGGATATGCATATCCGAAACCCTGAACCTGATCCGGGTAATACCGGCGGAGGGATCGTTTTTTCGGCTGTTTCTCCTTATTGCACGATAAGGGACAAAAACCGACATTCTCGCCTTCCGCCTCCCGCGGGAGGCATTTTTTGTGCGCAAAAAAAGGAGGAAATTCGATGAAAAACAACACAATCCGTCTGACCGAAAGCGCCGTGATGCTGGCGCTTGCCACCGTGCTGAGCGTGGTGCCGCTGCTTGAACTGCCGTACGGCGGCAGTATCACCCTGTGCAGTGCGGTGCCACTGCTCATCATCGGCTACCGCCACGGTACCGGCTGGGGTATCTTTACCGGCGCGGTGTACGGACTCATCCAGATGCTGATCGGACTAAAAAACGTTATGTATTTCACCACCCCGCTGTCGGTGATTGCGGTGATCCTGCTGGATTATCTGCTCGCCTTTGCGGTGCTGGGGCTTGGCGGCATCTTCCGCAGGTTCTCCAAAGCGCAGGCGCCCGCCCTGTCGGCATCGGCGCTTCTCTGCTGTGTTCTGCGGTACATCCTGCACACGATCGCCGGCTGTACCGTGTGGGCGGGGCTTTCGATCCCCACCGCCGGGGCGCTTGTCTACTCGCTGGCCTACAACGCCACCTATATGATCCCCGAAACGATCATCACGGTGCTGGGTGCTTTGTTGCTCGCCCGGATGCTGGATTTCCGCAAGGAAACGGTCACCCGGACGGTGACCGAGCACGGGCGGTTTGACTGGCTGGCCGCCGGCGCCGGGGTGGCCGTTGTG
>JAFSAC010000008.1 GCA_017442265.1 Clostridia bacterium
CACGTCTGCCAATTCCATCACACCGGCAAATATCCACGATGCCTTGTGCGGCATCGTGACCTATTATACAACGATTATTTCAAAAACGCAAGGGGTTATTTAAAATTTACAGCGGGGTGATATTCACCACCCGGAACCCGTCTCCCGCCCGCCGACAGGCGATGTGGTACGCGGTTTTGAAGGTGCTGCTGTCATACGTACGGCTAACCACAAAATCGAAGGACACGTCCACCGTGAAATATTCCTCACTCCACGCAACCGGCGACTCCACCTTCATATTTTGAAACTCCACCGAGCGGTGCTGGTTATACCATTTGCGGTCATAAGCACGAACCCACCGGGTAAAAGGAGTATTGCTTTCAAGCAATGCCTGCAATTCACTGTACTCCACATCGTTACTGATGTAGCACGCATAGGTGCGGGCGGCCTTTTCCGCAAAAGCGGTAAGGGTCGCCGTATCCGCCGCCGACACCGGGGCGGTCACCTGTACCGATCCGTCCTTCAGGGTGGTGAGCACCGGGGACGCCCCGTTTTGGAGGGTCACCTCCGGCGGCAACAGTGTCTTGACCCGATAGGTAGACAGGGTCGGCAGGGTGCCGCTCAACCCTTCAAATCCGGAAGCGGTCACCGGCTCGCCCTCCCGGTACCCCGACAAGGCCACTCCGTTCACCAGCGGCTCTGCCGGAGAAACAAAGGTCGTCTCCGCTCCGAATTCCCAATCGGAGAATACCCGGTAGCCGCCCTTTTCCGCTTTTTCCAACGTGAGCGAACCGTATTTTTGGTTGCTTTCGTATACGTCATAAACCAGCCGCCCGTCCGACTCCTCCTTCAGGGCATACTGCCACTGTCCGTCGCCGGCACGGTATCTTTCATTCAAATAATCAATATACGCATCCTTCGTATTGATCGCATCAAAGGGGAAATCGCTGTCGGCGAGAATTTTCTCGGTTTTCCCACTGTGCAGAGCGGCAAAATAGGCATCCATAGCCCCGGCGGGATGATTCTGTTCATATCGCTGTAAATACCCACGGAAAATGAGCAGACCCACCGCAATCAGCACCGCATACAATACGATAAGTCCGATCAGCACCACCCGAAAGGAAGGACGTTTTCCCTTTTTCATTCCGCTTCCCTCCTCACCAGAAAACTGGTCGGCAGGTCCCGGGAACCGTACAGACTCGCACAGTAATTCACGTGCTCCCCCTCGTAGATCATAAGGGTGGAGGAACCGCCGTCGAGGTTCGCGGCGTTAATGGCGCCGTACTGCTGCATCACCTGCTGGCAATCCTTGTAACTGGCCCCCAGACTGTGCGATTGCCGTCCGTCGATCACCAACATCAGCACGGCTCCGTCCGCCCGCTGACCGATCGCAGTGCGGGGGTTTAAGCCCCCGCCGGTACCGGCCACCGGCGCCGCTTCGCCGTTCACCAACAGCACCGGCCCGAAGCTCACCGCCTCCCGGATGCCTTTGTCCAGCGCCGTTTGCGCGGTCATATTGCCGACGATCAGTTTTCCGTTGCCGTCAAAACCGATCACGGTGCTGGACTTGGACGGCGACCCAAATACCAGCTTCCCACCGCTGATCACGATACCGATCGGGGTGCCGCCGTTACCGAATCCGTTTTCATCCTCAAAGCCGCCGGCGTTGATGCCGGCAATGGCATTGTTGTTTTTCACCAGATTATCCAGCGTCTGTCCCGGACGTCCGTCGTACGGACCGGGGGTGCCGATAAACAACCGGGTCGGGTCCTTGACGATCATCATTTTTCCTTTGTAGGTCGCTCCCACCACGTCCTCGATCACCAGCGACGGCGTTTCCGGGTCGGGTGCGACCGGGGTGAGTACCGTGTCGTCGGTCTGCATATCGGTTTCGATCACCGCATTGCGCTGACGGATAGCGGCGATCTCCTCATCCGAAAAATGCATCTGCGCCAAAAATTTCAGCGCGCTCGTTTCCATAACGGTGGTGACAAACAGGTCCCGTGCCCGTCCGGACGGACCGTGGCACACCACCGCGATCGCACCGAGGAGAGCGACAAGAATACCAAGCAGGGTGACACCGATCACCGCAAAGGTGCGCCCCACCGTTTGTGCTATCGGATTCTTTTTTGCGTGCTTCATCGGTATCCCCCCTTTTCCTCATTTTTTCAAAAAATCAGCCGTTTTCGAGCAGCTTGTTGATCGCCTCGTGGAAGGAGTTGATGTCCTTAAACTGGCGATAAACTGACGCAAACCGCACGTAGGCGACGTCGTCGATCTTCATCAGCTTTTCCATAGCGTATTCGCCGATTTTGGTGCTGGTCACTTCCCGTTCCAGCGAGTTTTGCAGTTGATTTTCAATATCATCCACCGCTTTTTCCAGCACCGATAACGCGACCGGCCGCTTTTCACACGCACGGATGAGTCCGTTGAGCAATTTGACCCGGTCAAACGCTTCCCGAGACTTGTCCTTTTTCACCACCACGATCGGCAGATGTTCAATGATCTCGTAGGTGGTAAACCGCTGAGCGCACTTAAGACATTCCCGCCGGCGGCGGATGCGGTTTCCTTCGTCGGTGGAGCGGGAATCCACCACCTTGCTTTCCTCATACCCGCAAAACGGACATTTCATCGGGGTTAACCTCCCTTTTTTCGATGTCGCCGAACGTGACGGCAATTTTATTTATTTTATCATAAAAAATTCCTCACTGCAAGCACCGAGCAAGGGTTATGGGTATACTTTTTCAAAAAGTACTGTTCATTTGAAAAAAATTGCGGTATACTGATACTGTAAAAACTGTTGAAAGGACGTTTTATAATGAGAATGGGATGTTTTACTATGGCATTACTGGTTTTAGCCACCCTGATGCTGTTCGTTTTTGTCGCCTGCGGTGACGCCGACAAACCGGCCGACACCGACATTACCTCCACCACCGTGAAAACCGCCGCCCCGACCACCGCTTTACCGTCGGTCGGCTGGATCACCGCCGATTCGTTGCGGGTGCGCGGCGGCGCCGGGCTGTCCTTTGAGGTGATCGGCGGGATCACCGGCGGTGAGCGGGTACAGATCACCGGCAAAACCGGCGACTGGTACGCAATCCGCTTCGGCGATACGATCGGGTACGTGAGTGCCCAGTACGTCGGCTTCACCGACCCGGCGACCACCACCGCCGCGACCACAGCCGTCACCACCGTTGCCACCACGGCGGCCACCACCGCTTAAAAATTTCAAAATTTTTTAAGCTGAAATATCCGCCTTTTCCCTTTTTTGAACCGGTCTTTTTCGGACAAACTACTATTGTTGAACTGCGCTTTTTCGGTTCAACAAAATCAGTTTGCAACCAAAAACGACCGAAAAAGGAGGGAATTTGATGAAAAAACACGCGATTTTGGTGATTTCCGGCGTGCTGTTATCCCTTTGTCTGCTGTTTACCGGCTGTGGCGAAGGCCAGGGCGCGGAGGATACCGGCGAGGACGGCAAGGTGGCTAACGGCGACCGCACCTCCCACTCCACCACCAAACAATCGGATATGCTGGAGGGGGACGACACCCGTTCCACTATGGACGACCGTATTGGGGATATGATCGGCGACGATTCGATGATTCCGTAATAAAAAAGACGACCCGGGAGGGTCGTCTTTTTTATTACGGATAATTTATCCCACCTGCGGGAAAACTACCCTTGAGAAAGGGTGATAACCGATGGAAAAACGGGAAATTCAAAAACCGAAGCCCAAAAAAGACGAATTTGAAAAACAGCCGCTTGTGTCCCCCATTGTCGCCGCCGACTGCCGGGTGATGCAGGAGCAGGGACGGGACGGCATTCTCTCGGACGTGCTGGGAAGCTACACCGGCACCCCTGCCGACCGTACCCAGCCGGAGCAGGACGCCGACGATCTGTGAAAATAAAAGCACCGACAGAAACCTGTCGGTGCTTTTTCACTTATTGCTGCACGAATTTCTTGGGGTTGCAGATACGGTAGGCGGTTTTGTTCACCTCGTAGGTCAGCGTTTTCGCATAGTCGCTGATCTCCTTGTCAAACTCCTCGTATTTCAGCGACATCAGAATGTTCTGACGGCTGTCCGCAAAATAGTTCTCATACCCCTCGCCCTTTTCGGGATCCAGCCGCAGGATGAGCGCCGCCGTCAAGGTGGTGCCGCCGGCGGAATAGGTCACGATCTGCGCCTTACCTTCCGGAACGCCCTTCACCGCTTTGGCAAGATCCTCGTCCGAGGCGTTTTTCATATCCACGTCCTGGCGGGTGTCGGAATCCTTCAGGTCGGCGAGTTCTTTCTCTTTGGAGGTGCTGATATCGTAATTGTACTGGGCGATCACCTTGTTGAAGTCGCCGCCCTTATTGTACATATCCAGATACTTCTGCAGGGTGTCTTTGGTTTCCTTCTGCTTGTCGGCGGTAAACTCTTTTTTATCGCTATCCACCATGGGGATCGAGATCATCTTATAGCTCAGGTAATTATCATCAAAATATTTACGGATGTCCGCTTCCGCTACCGGGGAGGAACCATCCTTGTCATACCGGGAGAGGAACAAGGCCAGCTCGTTGCGGTAGTACGCCATACACATCGCGGTGTAATGCTCTTTGTTCACGCCGAAGGTGAGCAGTTCCTCTTCGGTGACCGCATCCACCATTTCCTGCGCCTGCTTGGTCAGCTCGTCGCTGAACTTGACCCCCGCTTCGGCGATCTTATTTTCCAGCGCCTTCTGCCGAATAATGGTATCTACCGTCTGAAGCTTCAGATACTCGTCCAGCTTCACCTTTTTCTCATCCTCGCCGTAGGTATATTCCTCCGCCCAGATGTCGGTACCGTACTGCTCGTAGTAATACAAGCCGCCGTTATAATACGCCTGCTGGAAGCCGTCCAGCAGATACGCAAGATACTCGCCGGTCGGATAATCTTTTCCGTCTACCGTGATCGCCACTTCGGGGGTGGAACAACCGGCAAAGGATACCAGCATCACCACCGCCATAGCGGCACAAAGCAACTTTTTCATCGTTTTCAAGGTCTTATCCTCCTTTGGTGCAATTCGTTTTTTTATTATACCAAACATTTTTGCGGTTGTCCATAAATTTTATCAGGAAAGGGGTGGTATAATCGAATTTTATATGTTATAATAGGCGTAAATTGAGAGGGGGACGGTCGTTTTCTGTCCCTTTCCAGCCAAAATGCAAGACAAGGAGACTATGCAGTATGGATGCAACCACCAAACGGCAACTGGAATTTGAGGCGCTGAAAATCCGCCTGGCGGTGATCGAAGGAACCTATCACGCCAAATGCGGCCACCCGGGCGGCGCGCTCTCGATCGCCGATATGCTGAGCTATCTGTATTTCCGCGAGATGAACATTCGTCCTAATGACCCGAAATGGGAGGACCGGGACCGCTTCGTGCTGTCCAAAGGACACGCCGCACCGGCGCTGTACGGGGTGTTGGCCGCCCGCGGGTTTATTTCGGAGGACTTGATTCCCACCCTGCGGCACACCGGCTCTATCCTCCAGGGTCACCCGGATATGAAGGGGATCCCCGGGGTGGATATGTCCACCGGCTCGCTCGGACAAGGGATTTCCGCCGCCGCCGGTATAGCGCTGGGCGCAAAACTCTCCGGCAAGGATTTCCGCACCTACGCGATCCTCGGTGACGGCGAATTAGAGGAAGGCCAGGTTTGGGAAGCGGCGATGTTCGCCGGTCATAAAAAACTGGATAACCTCTGCGTGATCGTGGACAACAACAATCTGCAGATCGACGGCTGTCTGGAAGAAGTGAACTCTCCCCTGCCGATCCCGGAAAAGTTTGCCGCTTTTAATTTCCACGTCATTGAGATCGACGCACACGACTTCGACCAGATCGAAAAAGCGCTGAATGAGGCGCGCACCGTCAAGGGCAAACCCACCGCCATTATCCAGAAGAGTGTCAAAGGCCGTGGCGTTTCGTATATGGAAAACCAGGTTTCCTGGCACGGCAAGGCGCCGAACGCGGAAGAGTATGAGATCGCGAAAAAAGAACTGTTGACCGCTCTGGCGGCATATAAGGAGGGCTGATCATGGCTGAAGTAAAAACGATCGCTACCCGTGACAGCTACGGCTCCGAACTGGTGGCTCTGGGCGCCGAGGACGAGCGCATTATCGTCATGGATGCGGACCTTTCCGCCGCCACCAAAACCGCCGGCTTCCGCAAAGCGTTCCCCGACCGGTTTATCAATGCCGGTATCGCCGAAGCGAATATGATGGGGGTCGCCGCCGGTCTTTCCACCACCGGCAAGATCGTGTTTGCCTCCTCCTTCGCAATGTTCGCCTCCGGGCGTGCGTTCGAGCAGGTACGTAACTCGATCGGTTATCCGCATTTGAACGTCAAGATCGGTGCCACCCACGCCGGCATTTCGGTCGGCGAGGACGGGGCGACCCACCAGTGCTGTGAGGATATTGCGCTGATGCGGAGCATCCCCGGTATGACCATTTTGAATCCCGCCGACGATACCGAAACCCGCAAGGCGATCCGTGCCGCCGTGGCGCTGAGTGGCCCGGTGTATCTCCGGTTCGGTCGGTTGGCGGTGCCGGTACTGTTTGACGATTCGTATAAGTTTGAGATCGGCAAAGGGGTCACCCTAAAGGAAGGCACCGACGTCACCATTGTCGCCACCGGTCTTATGGTGGGTGAAGCGCTGACCGCCGCCGAACTGCTCAAAAACGAGGGCGTCTCCGCCCGGGTCATCAATATGGCGACCATTAAGCCGCTGGATCGTGACATTCTGATAAACGCCGCCCGGGAAACCGGTGCGATCGTCACCGCGGAGGAACACAGTATTCTCGGCGGACTCGGCGGTGCGGTAGCAGAACTGCTCAGCGAAACGGTACCCACCCCGGTGATGCGGGTAGGTGTCGAGGACAGATTCGGACAGTCCGGCCCGGCGAAAGAGCTGTTAAAGCTGTACGGTCTTTGCGCAGAAAACATTGTCGCCAAAGCCAAAGCCGCTATTGCTCTCAAAAAATAATTCTGCCTGAAAATACCTCCGTAACAAACGTAAAGTTTCATAAGAATGATGAAAACCTCGATGAAAATTCATCGAGGCTTTTCTTATACCTATTTATCGCAGACGATAAGAGGGTGTTTTATTTTGTGCACGAATTAATCCCACCAGCAGGCGGACACTTCTTCCCCTTGGCTGTTTACAATATTTCCGTTATTGTCATAATATAAAGGTTCCCCGGTTCGCCAATCATAAAAAATGGTCTTTTCCACCAAAATGGGCTGAGGCGGTTGCCACGGTTCCGGTATAGGACTGCCGATTTCTTGCTGATCAAACGGTATATCAGCGCCCGTTGTTGCGGAAGGATTTTCCATTCTTTCTAACTTTTCCTTAGCGAACGAATTGCCTTGATCGGCTGACAACATATACAATTTGATCGCTTCGACAATGCTTTTTTCTACGCCTTTTCCTTCATAATAGCAATCGGCCAAAGATAATTGTGCAAATGAATCCCCTTGTTCGGCGGAAAGCTTATATAACCTGATTGCTTCACGATAATTTTGTTCTACTCCGCGACCGTAAAAATAGCATTCCCCAAGATTTCTTTGTGCGAACGAGTCTCCCTTATCAGCAGCTAATTGATAGTAACGAACAGCCGTATAATAGTTGCGTTCAACACCATATCCCGAATAATAGATATTTCCCATAAACGATTGTGCATATGTATTTCCCGCTTGTGCGGCCATTTCAAACCATTTAGCGGCTTGCGAATAATCTTGTTCGACGTCATCGCCGAAATAATACATATTTGCCAGTTCAACAACGGAATCAATATTTCCCGATTCGGCGGAAGATCGAATAATAGAAATATCCTTACTCATGGTATAAACCCCATTATCCTTTTAATGCTTATACTCTCTCGGGCGGTTCACCAGTAACACGATCAATACGATCAAACCAACCAGCAGCAAGCCGGCGCCCGCCGCAATGGCGATCATCCGTCCTTTTCCGAGCCGCTCGGCCCAACCGGAAACCGTCTGCTTTACCTTGTCGATAAACCCGGTAGGGGTGGGCTCTTCGGTCAGGTCCTCATCCGGCTCCGGAGCGGCAACCGTCGTATCCGCCACGTACCGCAGGAAGGTGCCTTCCACGCTGTCGTACCGATACAGTCCCTTGTTTCCATTCGGGGACAGCGCATACACCAGATATTGCTCCGGCTCGGTCTGTCCCGGGAAGGACCACGCCACCACCGTTTTTTCGTTCACCGTGATGAAGGTCTGGGTAAAGCCCTCCGGCACGGCCACCGTATTATCGGGGGTTAAAAACGCATAGGTCCCCGCCTGCATATTCACCGAAGCAAACGGCGAAAAGGTCATACTGCCGGTATCGTACACGAAAAATTCGCCGGCATTTTTCTGCTCGTTAAAGAGGTATAACAGCACGATCGCCCGGCTCTTATCCTGCACCGAGGGGAACTTCACATCGTTGACGGTAAGCTCCACCTGCTCGTAGCCGGTGGGAAGCGGAATCCCTTTAAGATCGGAAGCGATATACCGGGTCTCCTCCCCCACCGTTACCTTAGAAGCATCCGCCGTCGGTTCCTTTTCGGTATCGGTAGCGGCGCCGGTGTTTTCCTGGCGGGTGATATTTAAGGTATAGGATTTCACCGTGCCGTCGGGGGCGGTGACCTTCACCACCCGGGTGTTTTTGCCGACCTGCATATTCTTACTGCCGGTGACCTCTACCTTCGCATTTTTATCGGCGGTGACGGCACTCACCGTCAACACCGTCACCGAATACGGAATGGTGATGTTATAGGACGTAACTTTGGAGGAAAACGCCGGGGACAGCGATCCGCTGGACACGTACAGTTCGGTCAGATTGGCGTTGTTGGACAGCGAGGGATTTTGCACACTCACGGTGGTACTGGCAGAAGCCGTGCCCAACGAATTTAAGTTCCAGTCGGAGAGACCGGTGGAGGATACCGACAC
The DNA here is from genome assembly GCA_017442265.1 of Clostridia bacterium. GTDB lineage: Bacteria > Bacillota > Clostridia > Oscillospirales > Acutalibacteraceae > URNF01. Next base: position 8,954 of record JAFSAC010000008.1, read on the forward strand.
CTTACTGCTGCCGGCGGCTTTCGCTTTAAAGGTTAAGGTGAACGAATGACTTTTTCCGCTCGGAGCCGCAGTCGCAAAGTAGGACACCTTGAGCACCCCGGCGCCGCCGCTGACACCCGCACCCGATGCCGAAACGTATTCCAGCACCGCGGCATCGTAATTCACCGTCGCATCAAAAGCGGCAACGTTGGTATTGGCGGTATGGGTCACCGTCACCGTGACGGTATTGCCAACCTTCACGGTACCGCTCCCGGCTTTCACCGAAGCGGTCACCGATGCGGCCGCTACCGGCGGTATGGTGACAATGAACAACAAGCAAGCGAGTAAAAGGGCAAACCATTTTTTCATCCGTTTCACCTCACAAAATTACCGACGTGATCCCGAGGATCTGTTTTTGCGAACGAAGGAGATCGGTCGAGGTGACCGTCCCGTCTTTGCCGCTGTCGGCGGCGGTCAGATATGCGCCGGACAGTTTCGATATTCCTAAAATATGCCGTTGAGCGATTAACAGATCACGGGAGGTCACCGCCCCGTCTCCGCTGGTATCTCCATAGATGACCACCGGGTAGGATCTCATCACCTTACCGCCGCTTAAAAGCTGTACCACCTGCCCGGTGGCGGCGTTGCCGGTCGCCGGCTTACCGTCAGCGGTGACGATCTGCGCCGAACCGTTTGCCGCCGTCATCCCTTGCAGGAGGTCGGTCGCAGTGGTACCGGGAGCAATACCGGTGATGTTCGTTTCGATCTTATATTTCGAGCTGGTCAGCACCGGGGTGCCGGAGCCGCCCGGCCGGTACACGTGCAACGTATAGGTGCGGATAAGCCCGCTCGGAGCGGTCACCTTGATACTCACCGTCGTTTCCTCACCCGAGAGGGTGATATTCCCGGCACCGGACACCGAAGCGCCGGCATCACTCTTCACCGGGTTCACCGACAGGGTGGTGACACTTGCCGGCACGGTCACCGCATATTCGGTTACATACCGTGAGAAGGTCGGGGTGACCGAATAGCCGGTCACCGACAGACCGGTTAAGGTATTATCGTTATTCTTATCCGCCTGCACCGGGCGGTTGCAAACACCCGCCGGCATATTGGTGTACACCGGGATGTTAAACACGATACCGCCTTTCAGCATCTCATCCGAATACGCCTTTTTCATCGAGCCGGACTCGGCATAGGCGGCGGTGACGTTGGTCATATACTGATGCTCGTAATAGCCGTTGCCGCCGTCCACCACGTCGAATTTTTGCAGGTAGAGGGTATCCTGTTGCATATTGATATACCCTTTGGCGAGCTGCTGTGCACCGCCCTCGATCGCCTTTTCGGGGGTGTTCCAGCCACGGGATTTCGCATAGACTGCCCCGTTTTGGATAGCCGACAGCCCGTCCTTTTCATACGCACCGATATTAAAGAAATTATAATACCCGGTATAATCGTGCACCGTGCCCTTGGAATCGGTCCATTTGACAACCCCGAGTCCGAGGTTGTTCCCGTCGGTCCCCTGCTCCTGACGGGCACGGGAGGCAAGATGATAGGGGCTGATCCCATTGGCCCTCCCGATGTCATAAAACGCCTGCGCGTATTTTTCCATAAAACAACCGGATAGAATCTTTTTCACCCCGTCCACCGTATGGGCGGAGGAGAAAGAAAGACTTTCAAACTGGAAGATATGGGTCGCATCTAAGGAATTGCGCGGGTCCATATAAAACGCGACGATCTCTTTCTGGGCGCTGACCCAGCCGCCGGAATCAAACACCACGTACTGCTTTTTATCCCAATCGTATGCACCGTATTCCATGGATTTCCAGTTGGCTTTCACCGCACTGTCAATAAGCAAACTTTTCCCCGGCACCGATTCGGCGTTAAGGGCGGTAGTCCAATCAAGATTTAAGTGTTTCGCCACAAATACCCAGTTCGGGTACTGTGCGTGCAGGGTGCGAAGCGCCGGCTTATAACTGTCGGGAAATTTCTGTGCGGTCAGATACGCTTCAAAATCCGCATCCGGCTTGTACTGTACGTCCACCACCACGTAGGTGCCGTAGATATACCCGGTGGTACCCTTTGCGGTGGTGATATGATACCAGGTGTTGCCCGATCCGTCTTTAGTGGACCCGAGCACCGTCACCTTGTCCCCGGTATTAACCTGGGTAAGCACCTTATGGGAGGTGCTCGCCCCCTCACGCACGTTCACGTAATCCCCGGTCACGGTGCCGGTCTCAGCGGCAAGCGCCACCGTCCCGCCGACCAGAAGCATACACAAAAGGAGCGACAGCGCAAGCGGTACGGCGACAAATTTCCGCCACAGAGTTTTCATACGCTATCCCTCCTTTTTCTATATGTCCATATATAATAAGTATACCGAAAAGAGGGATTACTGTCAATAGAAGTTGGATAATGTCACTCGGTGTAAAAATAGGATATTAAGTTAGATATTTCCTGCCGAGCGACCTCGTTCGCCGGGGTGTCCCAGAAGGCAAAGCGGAAAAGCGCCACCCCCTCGTACCCGGCACCTTCCACCGCTTTTGCCTGCCGCACGAGAATATCCCCGCCCTGTTGCCATTCTCCCGACCCGCTCCCGGCAAAGGTGTCGGTTTCCCCCGCCTTATACAGCGCCAGCCCCGCAAACAGCCGGACACCCGGCAACCGGGTAAGGGAGGAAAAGTCATAAAGCTCGGTTTCAAAGGGGAGCGCCTGATTTTCAAAGCCGCTGTAAAGTTGAGGACAGAGATAATCGACGTACCCCGGATACTTCAGCCAGCGGGACAGATCGGCATACTGCCGTTTAACACACCGCTCGATATTCCCCGCCGGGCTCACCCCGAACACGCAGTTGTCCCGGCTGTGCGCCACGCTATAGGTCCCGGCGATGAGGGTGTTCACCGCCGCTTGCCGCTGTTTTTCCACCGATACCGACCCTGCTGCCGGTTCAAACCCCTGGCGCTCCTCCCCGATGCCGGTGGGGTAAAAATAGTCGTCGTACTGTACCCCGTCCACGGCATACCGGTCCACCACCTCCCGCACCCCCTCTAAAATGCACCGCTGGGCATTTTGGGAGGTAGGGATATAGTACCAACTGCCGGACAGTTCAAAAACGTCCTCGCACACCGCCCGGCTTTTGTCCTCTCCGATTCGATACGGATTAAACCAGGCGTGAAAGGAAATTCCCCGCTTATGCGCCGATTCCACCGCATAGGTCAGCGGATCAAAGCCGGCGGACAGCAATGGCGATACACTCTCTGCCGCCGGGAAAAGGTCGGAGGAATAATACGCATCGCTGTTCGCCCGCACGTGAAAAAACACCGTATTGATGTTGGTTTGAATACACCGTTCAAAGACCTGATCGATATATTCTTTCGCCCCCTCCACCGTCGCCCCGGCAAACGCCCGGTCCAGTTCGAGATAGGACACCCAGACCGCCCGCATTTTTTCCGGGATTGGATAAAACGGACCACTCGGTGCGGGCGATTGCGGTTTACCGCCGCAGGCGGTCAAAAACAGCAACACCGCCGTAACGATCAACAGCCATTTGCTCGGTTTTTTCACCCTTCATTCCTCCTTGCCTTTCGCCACAACCTCTGTTATACTGATAATAAATAGGGATATAGGTATATACGCGAAAGGGGACAAGGATATGACGCCAAAACTGTGGTGGGCCATTGGTCTTATCAATATAGTCGCTTTTGTTCTCATCGCATTGGATAAACAGTATGCCCGGCGACACCGCCGCCGCATTCCGGAAGCGACCCTGTTATCGGTAGCCGCCTTCGGCGGAGCGCCGTTCACCCTACTGGCGATGTATCTCTTTCATCACAAAACCAGAAAGCCGAAATTTTATATCGGCGTTCCCTGTCTGCTGATACTGCAGATCGCAATTCCGATACTGGTTTATCTGTATATTTGACCGCAAAAACCGGCATAATGGCTATGGGAGGGCTTGCCGTTATGCTGATTTCTGCGATTCGCACCTTGATTATCTATCTCTTGGTTATTCTGTCTATCCGCATTATGGGTAAACGACAGATCAGTGAACTGCGCCCGTCCGAGCTGGTGGTGGCACTGCTCATCTCGGACCTTGCGATCGTCCCGATGCAGGATACCGGCACCCCGCTGTTATACGGGATTTTACCGATCTTTTTATTGGTGGCGCTGGAATTGCTGTTATCCGGCATTATGCTAAAATTCCCCGCCGTGGAACGGCTCATCAGCGGCAACCCGGTGACGGTGATCCGCCACGGAAACCTGGACGTTCAGGCGCTGAAAAAGCTCCGTATGTCGGTGGACGATCTTATGGAGGCGCTCCGGCTTCAAAATATTTTCAAGCTGTCCGAGGTGGACTACGCACTGGCGGAAACCAACGGACACATTACCGTGTACCCCGCTCCGGCGGCCAAACCGGTCACCTGCGGGGATCTCAATGCCTGTCAGCCGGATGCCGGGATGCCGGCGCTGGTCATCAGCGACAGCGTGTTTTGTCCGTGGGGGCTGGAGCTGTGCGGGCAGGATCAAAAGACGGTGTATGACATTTTAAAAAAGAAAAAGCTCTCGGAAAAACAGGTGTTTTTAATGACCTTGTCCGCCGGCGGCCAGTTTTTCATCCTCACCGATGAAGGAAAGCAGTTGAGCGGGGAGGTGAAGCTGTGAGACGGTTGTGGATCGCCCTGTTACTGCTTGTTATCGTGGTGGCGGTCGGGGTCGGCTCGCTCGCCGCTCACCGCACCGTTTTAGGAGACCTGCAGCAAAAACTCACCGATGCCGAACAGGCGGTTCAAAGCGGCAATAAAGAGGAGGCCCGGGAAAAGACCCGCCGGTTTCAGCAAAGCTGTGAAAAGGCGGACCCAATTCTGGACGTACTGTCCCGCCACGAGCAGACCCTCCCCTTACAGCAAAGCGCCTACCTGCTCCTCTCGCTGTTAGAACAGCCCGACCCCGAGTTGTATTATGCCGAAGTGGCGCGGTGCCGCTTTTATCTACAGGAATTATTGGCCGAGGAACAACCGGCCTTCAGCAATATTTTTTAGCGGAGGAACCTATGACGACCGATGCCATTCTTTCCAAACTGACCACCCGAGCCATCGGGCGGCGGTTACATATCTTTGATACCCTCCCCTCCACCAGCGACGAGATCAAAACGCTTGCCGAGCAAAACGCACCGCACGGCACCACCGTGATCGCGCATCATCAGTCGGCCGGTCGCGGACGGCGGGGACGGAGCTTTTATTCCCCCGAAGGGGACGGCATTTATATGAGCATCCTCCTGTCCGGCCCGATTCCGGCAAAAGACAGCGGACGGATCACCTGTGCCGCCGCCGTAGCGGTGGCGAGAGCGATCGAAGCGCTCACCCCCGCCTCGGTACAGATCAAGTGGGTAAACGATCTGTTGATTAATGGCAAAAAGCTCTCGGGGATTCTGACCGAAGGAAAACTTGATCCCGACAGCGGTATGCTGGATTACGCTGTACTCGGGATCGGCATCAACCTCTCCACCGCCGACTTTCCGCCGGAGCTGCAATCGATTGCCACCTCGCTGAAAATGGCGACCGGGGTCGCCCCCGCTCCCGACGCCCTTGTGGCGGAGATACTGAACCAACTGGAAAAAACGTTTCACGATACCCCCGCCGCCTTTTTGGAGGAATACCGCCGCCGTTCGGCGGTGCTCGGGAAAACGGTAACGGTCATTCGCGGAACCGAAACCTTTTCTGCCCGGGCGGTGGCGATCGACGATACCGGCGCTTTGCTGGTGGAAACCGAAACGGGCACCTGCACCTTATCCTCCGGGGAGGTGAGCGTGCGGCTATGACCTCCTCTCACCGTCGCTTGCGGGCGCTGTTAGCGGTGGCGCTGATGACCGCTCTGCTCGCCCTTTTCTCCCCGCTCGCGGTGACAGCCGGACCGGTTCCGCTGTCCCTCGGGTCGCTGGCGGTGTATCTCGCCGCCGCGTTGCTTCACGGCAAACGCTCCACCCTCGCGGTTTTTTTGTACTTATTACTCGGTCTCATCGGGGTGCCGGTGTTCACCGGTTTTTCCGGCGGGATTCATCATCTTTTAGGACCCACCGGCGGTTTCCTTTTAGGGTATCTCCCCTGTGCGTTGCTGTCCGGGTGGATGATTGCCCGATTGGGGGATAAACCACTCGTATGGACAGGCGCTTTCATCCTGGGAACCCTCCTTTTGTACCTATGCGGAACCGGGTGGTATGCAATGATATCCCGCATCCCCGTAACCACCGCGATCCCGTTTTGCGTTTTTCCCTTTTTGCCGGGGGATGCGATCAAGATCGCTATCGCGGTGATCGGCGGGCTGCCGCTGAAAAAACTGCTTGTCCGGCATCGCTATCTGCCGTAATTTTGTTGTAAATTCTCATCATTTCTGTTAAAATATACCTATCAATCACCCGAGGAGGAACGACCATGAAAAACCCGCTGTTTTTAGGGGCTGATCCCTTTATCCTGTATTGGGAAGGGAAATATTATATGTACCCCACCATTCAGGTGCCGGATGCTCCGCCAAACAGTCTTTTGGACCCCGCCACCGACGGCTACCAGGTGTACGTATCAGACGACCTTGAAACCTGGGAATGCAAGGGCTACTGCCTGCGTGCCGAGGACGTCAAGGGGGATAAATGCTTCTGGGCGCCGGAAATTCTGGTGCGGGACGGGAAATTTTATATGGTGTATACCGCCGAAGAGCATATCGGCGTGGCGGTGGCGGATAACCCGCTCGGTCCCTTCACCCAGCAGGAAAAGAAATGGCTGAGCGAAGAACGTGCGATCGACGGTCACTTCTTCCTCGATGACGACGGACAGGTGTATATCTACTACGTCCGTCTGCGTGGCGGGAATAAAATCTACGTCACCACCATGGCAGAGGATATGCTGTCTATGGATGAGGCGAGTGAAAAGGAACTGTTGGTCGGCGGCGGACAGGAGTGGGAAACCTACGATTGCCGGGTGGCGGAAGGTCCCTTTATCATCAAGCATAACGACCTGTACTATATGACCTATTCCTCCAACCATACGAGAAGCCCTTACTATGCGATCGGATGTGCGATCGCCGCCTCCCCTTGGGGACCTTTTGAGCGGTATGAAGGCAACCCGATCCTCTCCAAAACCGAAACGGTGGTCGGGGTGGGGCATCACAGCTTTGCGAAAATCGGGGATAATAAATGGGTGTGCGCCTACCACAGCCATTTCTCCCCCGATCAGTTCAAACCCCGCCGCACCCGCATCGACCTCGCCGAATTTGTGAAAGACCCCAACGGCGGCGCCGACATCCTCGTCATCCACGGCCCAACCGAGGAGTGAAAAGTATAAAACTGTGAATATGCAATTAAACGAAGCCATCTCCAAAAGAATAGCCGAACTGTGTGACGCGCGGGATATGACCCAATACGGACTCGCTCAAAAAAGCGGTGTTCCCCAATCCACCTTGAGCACCATTATGAATTGCACCTTCCCGAGTATGAAAATGCGTATCATTTACGAGATTTGCGAGGGCTTTGAGATCACCCTCAAAGAATTTTTTGATTCTCCCCTTTTTGAACGGGAAAATATTATGGACTAACATAAAAAATCCCCCTCGGATAGGCTACTTCTCATAAGGATGTTTTGAATATCCTATGAAATCAGCCGATTGACGAGTGCTAAGAAGATGACAGTATAGCAAAACGCTATGCTGTCTTTTCTTTTTATCAACAAATTTCGCAACTTTTCCAAAAACACTTTTAATTCTATTGTTATTGGGGTATAATACATAAGCTACGCAAACTTAATACACGCAGATCAGGTATTTTTCTCTATGGGGATACTATGCCTTTTTTCTGTAATACTATTTTTGAATTTGGCAAAAATGCAAATTCCATTAAGTAGTATTACAGCGAATGCTTGATCTATTTAAGTTTGCGTAGCGGCAACGGGGTTTGCGTTTTTCGGTGCGTGGCTTCGGTCACGCACTTTTTTATTATTAGTTTAAAACTTTTTCGGTTTTCACATCGTCTTATAAGTAAGAGAGGTGAAAATAATGAATAAGTTCGAAATTTTCTTAAAGCAGATTTTAACTGTCATTTTCAGGGAGATGCCATTTAACAGGCAAAAAGCTGATGAAAGTTTAGAAAAAATAAAGTCATTTCAAAAGGCAACTTTGGGGGAAAATAACGATGGACATAATAAATAATGTGATAAGGGCGATGGATGGTGACCAAGAAGCCATTAGCGAATTATACTATACTACATATCCAAAACTCCGTGCAGTTGCCGTTAGCATTTTAAAAAATGAAGCTGATGCTGATGATATTGTTCAAGACTCCTACATAAAAGCATTTTCAAGTTTACATCAATTAGATAATGCAAAAAAATTTGAGCCTTGGCTTTGCAGAATTGTATCAAATAAGTGTAAAGATTATTTGAAAAAGAATAAGCCTATTTTATTTTCTGCGCAAGATAATGAAGAAAACGATGAGCCTATTGAGTGGTCAATTGAGGACGAGTCCAAGGAATATGATCCGGAAGAAGTATTACTTTCAGAGGACACAAGAAAGCAAATTATGGACTTGCTTAATTCTCTGCCCGATGACCAAAGAATATGTTTGGTTTATCATGTAGTTCAAGAAATGAAAATTTCCGAAATTGCGGAATTGCTTGAAGTATCAGAGAACACCGTAAAAAGTAGAATCAATTATGCGAAATCCAAAATGAAATCTAAAATCAACGAGTTGGAGAAAAAAGGTGTCAAATTGCGTGGTTTCGCAGGTTTTGCTCTGTTCCCACTTATCAGACACTTGTTTGCTTCTCAATCTACTTCTGTTCCGCCCATTTCGGCAGAAATAGTTGCAGGCTCAACGGCCGGTGTAGCAGGAACAACTGCCGCCATATCGGAAACGGTAGCATCATCTTCTTCGGCTGTTATAGGCGAAACAGCAAAAACGGTTGTAGGACAGGCGGTACAGCATTTAGGTTTAAAAATTATATCGGGAGTGGTTGCAGTGGCTATAGCGGCAACTACCATTACAGGTATAATTAACCCTAAACTTTTATATCCAATAGATGTTTTCAACATTATTGAAGAAGCACCGATTAAAGTTATTGAGAAATTTGAAGATGCTTTTAATGATGGCGAATTGGACGAAATGGTTGAATGTTTGGAGCCGAACATTCAAAAAGAAATTAATGAATATAGGTATGAAGCCGATGGCTTTATAGGTATATTCTTAAATACAGATTCTAACAAAATAGTAAAAATTGCTTCTTCGTTGTTAGGTGCAAAATGTGATATCATAGTCGATAAAAAGAACAGTGATATAAAATCCGATGTGGCTATCCTTAAAACCAAAATCAAGTTTTCTATTCTTGGCAAAGATGATGATAGCGAAGAAACTGTAACTATGAAAAAAGTTGACGGAAAATGGTATATAGCTCATTCTGAACAAGCGTTAGAAGTTGATCCGAAGAATAATGATAAGGCTATTGAATTATACGAAAGTTTATTGCGAAAGGGAGTTACTGAAAACGATCTTGAAATTGCTTATTATGCATATATTGATTTGAACAATGATGGGGTTTATGAACTGTTAGTATCAGATGCTCAAGGAACTTCTGATACTTGGTCTACTGGTGAGTTGTTTACTTACAAGAACGCTGAACTATATTTTTGCGGTCGAACAAACTCAAGATATGATTATTTTTACATTGTTAATAATAGTTATCTTTTAGGAAGACATCGTATGGGAAATCAGTTTATTTCTCTTAATGAAACAATATCGACAACAAACTATCATTGGGACGAAACAATGCAAAGAAACGACCTCGCCATTTCTTATAATGATGGTGAATGGGAATACCTCACAAACGAAGAATTTGAATTTTACCAAGCTATGCCGGATAGCAATTCCGTGGAAGATGCATTTATTAAAACTGCCGAACCCATTATTCTCAAACAAAATTCTTTTGCAGAGAATTAACGAGATTAGCACAGTAAAGAAAAAATTTAAATATTTTTATAATTTTTAAAACCTTTTTCAAAACCAAATCGTCTATAAAGTGTAACAAGAAATTGTTAACATCAAAAAAAGGATGGTTTGTTATGAAAAAGACCTTTAAAAAACTAACCGCATTGCTATTTGTTTTTGTATTGATTTTCTCATTTGCAGGATGTGAGAGTGATACTGGTTTGGATTCCAAAGAGTCCGAATATGCGGAAACAGTCGAAAATCTTCAACGTGATGAAAGCTCTGAAGAACTAACTGTTGATGATGAATCAACTGACATTGACACAAGCACCACAATATCAACCGAAGAAAAAGTAATCAAAGAAGAGCCTACCGAAGAGAAAACAGCAACTACACAAAAATCTCCGGTTGAAACGGAAGATACTACTTCTAACACGGAATCCACACAAAAAAGCAGTGTTACAACATCGTCTAAGGAAACAAACAAGAAAACGGAAGTTACACAATCAAAAGAGAATAACGAGTCAGAAACCATTACTTCAAGTCCTACCGACAATACTACAACATCTGCGCCCATCGTTACGATACCAACGTTCACAAAAACGGTATATGTATATGAACACAAAAATATCGAAACAGCGACAGGATCAGACGACTATTATGCTTGGCTAAATGTTTATTGCATCAACGATAACACTTCCAATAAAAACGATTTCCAAAACGAATTTAAAAATGTATTTGGATATATGCCAACAGCAAAAATTCAAAGCAAATATATCGGAGAATTCTTAGTTGATGGATATGAAGGGGTGCAAAAAATCTATCAATATACTATTGAAGATAGCACATACCCTTTCATTGTAGATGAGTTTTATGTGGTAAAAAAGAAAATTTGTGCTGACGGTTCGGGGTGGTGTGGTTTTCCTGTTCCATGTTCGATGGATAATATGGATAATTCTCAACGAGTTCAAAGTCTGTTGTTAGAGATGCGCGAGATGTTTTGTGAGTGGTATGGTGTTGACTACTCGTATATAACAGAAAACGCCGATAAATTTATGGCAAATATGATAAGCGAAGCTGGTCTTATGAGAACCGAGGATGGTCGTGTGCTTAATGTTGTTTACCGTTACATTAGAGGAATTAATATGCCACTATGATTTTCTCATTAAATTTAATATAACGCATACGAAAATGACAATTGGGTTGTGGATAATATAAATTCCCTAAAAATAAACGATTAAAAAGTTAGAAAGGTTTGATTATAATGAAAAATTTTATTTGTGCTCTTTGGGTTTGTTTGTTATTGTTTAGTTTGTGTGCTTGTGGAAAACAGGAGAATGAAAAAGATGGATCGCCTACAAGTAGTACTAATCAACCGGCGGTTGCACAGAGCAATGTTGGTGATGAAACACTTCAATATCCCGCTAAGAATGATGAATTCGAATATAAGGTTTATGAAACTTATATTGAAATTACAAAATATATCGGTTCCGAGTCAATAGTAACTGTTCCAACTACAATAGAAAATTTGCCGGTTAAATCCATTAGTGACTGGTCGCTTGAAGGGTGCCAAAACATAACGAGTATAATCTTACCTGATGGACTTGAAGAAATTGGATACAAGGCCTTTGCGGATTGTAGCGCCCTGAAAGAAATCAACATTCCTAATAGTGTGAAGGAAATTGGAGAAAGAGCTTTTCATGGCTGTGTATCTCTTGTTGAACTCACTATTCCAAAAAGTGTAACCAAAATTGGAGAGAAAGCGGTTGGTTGGTCTGGTGGTATTGGTACATATAAGCAAACGGATGTTATTGTAAAGGTCTATAAAGCTTCGTACGCTGTTCAGTGGGTTCTAGATAATTATATTCAATATTATGAGGTGTTAGGATAAGTTCGTATGGGAAAGAAAATGTTTTTCAAAATCGCAAGTATAAGAGAAGCCACTAAATTGAAGAAAAAATCCATTGCCCTTTGTATTGTGCAGATGCTTGTGGGGTTATTCGTTATACCATATGTCGTTTGTATGTTGACATTAGTATTGTGCTCGGGTGAGGTGTCAAATGTTTGGACGGTTACACAGTATGTAATTTACTTCTTTCTTGTTGCACTATATTGGTATGCATGTAATATCCGAAAATGGTCTCATTCATATATGTTGGATTACACAAAAAGGACATTGGAAAACCAAGGGGCTTACTGCCCTCGTTGTTTTTCTAGAATGAAGACTTCTCTAGAATCCTTTGATTACGAAGAGAAAATCGGCGAAGAAACTATAAAAACAGTATACTCGGACGGTTATGTTTCGTATGATGCTAAGGTGATCATGGAAAAGCGTAAAGAGAAGTTGCCGCATTTTGTTTGTACCGGAAAGAAATGTGCACTTGAAACGAAACCGCAAAAATCCAGTGCTGATTCATACAAAGTTAGATGGCAAGTGAAAAACAATTACTCTTTTTTTGAATTGCCAAGGGGGATGCGTAATACATACCGCTTGATTCTCGGCGACACAAACAGTGCTTGTAAATCTTCTATGATGAGAAAGTTTCATACAGGATTGCATCGTGCTCTTATCGGTATTATTTTTGTAGTTTTACTAATTGTGTCAAAGATTAACAACTATGGTGTAACGGGAAAATCTTTTGAATTGCTTTGGGGGACAACCGATGCAATCATTACATTTGCTGTTATGACCACCATTCTAGTAATCGCTTATGTTATAGCGGAGATTATCATCAAAAGGAAAAGTGATAAAATCTGTTCATCAGAAGTTTTCGCTCAAGATAAGCAAAAGCGGCACAAACAATTGGCAGAAACTTATTTTGCAAAGTGTAACGGCGAGTATGTAATTCAATACCGCAAAAAAGCCATAAGAAAAGCTCGTAAAGAAAAAGATCCTATGGTAGAAAAGCTTCCAAAATACGATTATCAAGGTGAAAGAAAACTCTTAAAAGACAAGCAACACTATGTTGACAATTTGTTGAAAATGCTCGCATGCTTCTTAAACGAAACGGAACTTAAGCATAGTACAAATTTTCTTAATGGAACCTATATCGTTGAAGCTCTTACAAAGCATCTCGTTCCTAAAAAGTATTCTTTTATCGTCGATGAGGGAACGGGGTATTTAGCTATGTCCACATATCTTCGATATGGTTTATATGAAGAACATATCGAGAATATTGTAACGGATTGGTTAAAGGAAAATGAAAACCATACATTTCCAATATTCGTTGATCGAGATCCTTGTGGCGTATATGTGTCAGCGGGAATCCCTTTTACTCTTGATTATCAATTGAAAGATAGCGATAAAAACGAATTTGAGAATACTATTGGTCGTTATATGAAATGGATCGCCACTTTGCAGGATATAATTGCCGATGAGTTTGGAGAAGAGGAGGATTTTTCGGAAACTCCTGACATCAGTAAGCAACTACTTGAGCAGGCAGCAAATCAGCTAAAACAAAAGAATTAAATTAAAAGTGTTTGGTGTTATTGTTGTCTTCGGTTTACCAGCTGTATTTACTATCGCAAAATTCTTTAATGAAGATAGTTTTCAATAATTGAAATATTTGCTGGACTTACGAAAACCTTTGTAGTATGTTGTTGTACTGCAAAGGAGGTGCTCATATGGCACAAAAACTAAATAAATTAAAAAAGAGCGACTTTATAATGGTAACCGCCGTTGTGAAGTCGCTCTTCTCTTATGTGGGGGTGAGATTAAAATGACAACACTTGAAGATTTATATTACGGCAACATCAGTCCGCACGAAAGATATATCAAGCGAGGAACGAGAGTAGACAAGCTCGTTAAGCTGATATGCAAAAACGAGGAAGAATTAAATTCTACCCTCACAGAGAAGCAAATAGAAACCTTTGAAAAGTTCAAGGACTGCACAAGTGAGCTGTCCTGCATTACCGAGCGTGAAGCGTTCAATTCGGGATTTATCCTTGCCACTCGCATCATGGTGGAAGTGATGCAAGGCTTGGAGGAGGTCGAGGATATATGAAGAAAATTATTATCCTTCTTCTCTGCTGTGGGGTACTCGTGAGTGTGGTAGGATGCGGTGGCAACACCGCACTGCCGTCTAGCGAGAGTCCACCGACGACGGTATCGGAAAAGATAATAACGGAAACTCCAAGCGAAATAACACCGCCTGTGGCGGCGGTAGAGCCGACAGAGGAAGAAAAAGAACCTCTCCCCACCGAGAGCAAGCCTCAGGCAACCGAACCAACTGTGACCGCCATAGAGCCGACAACAAAGGCACAGTCAACGGAAGAACCCAAGCCTACGTTACGGACAAAACCAGCCGAGCCATCGGTGGCGGAAATCACCGAAGCTAAGAAAGAAACACCGACGAAAACTGAAGAATCGCAAGAGGAAATATATGTAGGCATACAATGGTCGGAGGTCGATCCTGCAGATATCGAAAAGTTGGTGGTAGAAAAAATAAATGCCTACCGCATAGCACAAGGTGATACGGCAGCTACGATACTCCCTGGACTGACCGAGGTGGCTCGGTACAGAGTAACCGAACTCACAACAAACTTTGAGCATCGCGGAGAACAACATGTCAGCACGGAACTTAAATATGGACAGTATGTTGACCTTGTTCCTTATGGTATGCTTGATGAAAGTTATTACAAAGGATATAGTCGCGAAGCCATCGGAATGGGTGACTGGTTCGGTACTGCGGAAAGTATGTCTGACCGAATCGCAGACGGATTTTATCATAGCAAAAAACATTGGGCATATGTCGGTAGTTCCAAAAATCCATACATCGCCGTAGGCGTAACAAAAGCAAACGGCAAATGGTATGTCTGCTTCTGTATGAGTGAAGAAAACTACGGCGGATAAAAACAAAATAAGGCGATTTAAGGCAGGTGTATGCTCAGACGAGTAAACACCCGCCTTAAGTTTTTAAACGCCACACAGTGCAAAAAACACCAAAAATCGCCCCAGATTTCCCCTTTTTAGAACACACTCTCGAATGAAATTTAGAAATAACTTCTATCGCAAGTTTAAAGAACTTGCGATATTTTTTTACAAAAAACGGTCTGCAAAACGCTAATTTCTCGACGTTATATGAAGGGGCAATTTTTTCGTGAAAATGGGGCTACAAAACAGTAATTCTTGGACGATAGGTAGAGGGGAAAAGTTGTTTTTTATGTAAGTGAGAGGTATAAGTGTAAACAATTTATGAATTGTTTTGAAAAACCACCTTTCAAAACCGCGTTTTCAGGACGCTATATAGAGGGATAAAAATACTGATAGAAAATGCTGCTTTTGGACACTAAGTAGAGGAACAAATTTACATAACTGAAAGGAGTGTTAAAAATGAACACAACTAATGAAAAATCTTTAGTAAAGGAGATGGCAAAACACAAGAACTTTTTTATGGTATCAAATCGGATATTTGAATTTGACTTAAAGCCGAAAGATTTCACAGTATACTGTTGCCTTGTTCGTCACTGTGATAACGAAGATCATTCCTGCTTCCCTTCACGGAAGCTCATTGCAACGGAATGTGGAATTGATAAAAAGACGGTGGATGCAGCTATGAAGAATCTCGAAGACCGTGGTCTTGTAAAGAAGGTTCATCGCAAACATTCTGACGGCAGTAAACGAAGCAATTTATATTACGTCACTCGACTTTTTGAGTAGCCTCTAAAACGTATGGGTGTAGTGTGAGAACTTCTTATCATTAACTAAACCCATAGAACTAAACTAAGTTTCTACAACAGAAGATAAAGAATATATAGCAGTGATAAAGCCGAAGAAATATCGATGTTGATTGAGAGGATGCAGCGTAAAAAATGCTTTTTTCTTTTCTGCTGTAAGGGTAAAAGCAGAGATTTTGTATGTGCGAAAAAAAGCAGGAGAAAGGAGCAACCCCTATTGTTCGGGGATGCTCCGATCAGGACGGACGGCAATGCCGACCGTTAGGGCGTTTGCGGGATTTCGAAACGATTTTTGCAGGGTTGCAACCACGACGGTTGCTTGCCTGTTTTTTGCTTGTTTACGACCGCGTAGTCCCCTCAAATGCCGAATGTTACGGCATTTTGACAGGGGTTGCTGATTATTAAATGAAAGGAAAAACAATGAATAATAAAATTAAAGAAATTTGTATACCGGTGAAGAAAGAATATGATTTTAAGGTTGCCAAAGCAATCCGCCGCCGACAGAGAATAAAAATTGATGATGGTAAACTGATTACCGAAACAGGATATACCGTTGGCGGTATGAGGTATAAGGTTAATTCTATTTTTGATATAGTGAACTCTCCGAAAAGTGAAGAAACATTAAAAAATCTAATGGCAAAAGAAATAAATAATGTTTCATAATAGCTGGACTTTGAGACCGCTTGGGAGTATTGTGTTGATGCAGAAATATTAAACTGCACAAATGCACTCTCAATCGGTTTGACACTTGAAAGGAGATTATGAATTTATGTCAAACCAAACAGAAAAAAGAATAACTGCGTTATACTGCAGACTCTCTCAGGAAGATGAGAAAAAGGGCGATAGCGATAGTATCGTCAACCAAAAAGAAATGCTTCAAAGATATGCCAAACAAAACGGATTTACCAACACGCAAGTTTTTGTGGACGACGGATACTCAGGTGTAAGTTTTAACCGCCCCGGCTTTCAAAGTTTACTTGAACTAATGGAGAACGGAAAGGTTGAAACGCTTATTACTAAAGACCTGTCCCGTCTCGGTAGAAACTATCTTGAGGTAGGTCAGTATACCGAAATAATGTTTCCAAGATGGAACGTTCGGTATATTGCCGTTAACGACAATTACGATTCACTTTACACCGAAGGCAACGAACTTGCTCCCTTCAAAAATTTATTCAACGAATGGTATGCAAGAGATACAAGTAAGAAAATCCGTGCGGTACTAAAAGCAAAAGCGGAACGCGGCGAACGCATTGGAACGTCAATTCCTTACGGATACAAACGTGATCCGGAACACAAAGGTAGACTGCTTGTCAATGAAGAAACTGCGCCTATCGTCCGAAGAATATTTGAACTGTGTGCGCAAGGTATGGGGCCAAAGAATATCGGCAACGTGTTACGAGATGAAAAGATTTTTAAACCAACTTTCTACCGATATCAATCAGATGGTTACTACGGAACGATCACTGACACTGACGTGCCTTACGGTTGGTCATCACAAACGATATCTAAGATACTCGGAAATGAAATTTATCTTGGTCATACCATTAACTGCAAAACTCGTGTGGTGTCTTTCAAAGATAAGCGTACAGTTGAAGTTCCCAAGAACGAACAGTACCGTTTTGAAAATACCCACGAAGCAATCATTGATCAGGAAACCTGGGATGCAGTTCAAAAGGTTCGTCAAGGCAAACGCCGCCGCAATAGTATGGGTGAGATTGATAAGTACAGTGGATTATTATACTGCGCTGACTGTGGCTCAAAGTTATACTTTGTGCGAGGAAAATCGATCACGCCTGATGCTTACAACTTCATCTGCAGTCGGTATCGCAAACATGTTGGTGAACAATTATGCTCCGCTCACCGTATTCGTGAAATGGCTTTGGATGAAATCGTTCTTGAAGAGATACGCTGTATAACCTACTATGCGAGAACCAAAACCAAAGAGTTTGTTCAGGTCATAAACAACAAAAGTTCCTCTGAAAACAAGAGAGAGCTTACGGCAAAAACGATTGAACTCAGTAGAAAAGAAAATCGTAATGATGATCTGAACGCATTATTCAAAAGACTGTATGAGGATAATGTTCTCGGCAAGGTTACCAACGAACAATTTCGTATGTTGTCTGAAGGATATAATGCAGAGCAAAAAGAAATTGCAGAACAGATACCTGTCCTGCAAAAACAAATTGAAGAATTAAAAGCGGCAACTGTAAATATAGAAAAGTTCATTGCAATAGCAAATAAGTATACCGATTTGCAAGAGCTCACCGCAGAGGTGTTACGCACCTTCGTAGCGAAGATTGTTATTCACGAACGTACAACCAAGTGGGCAAAAACATCTGAGCAGCAAATCGATATCTACTTCCGCTATATCGGTTACCTTGAAGAAACAAATACGAAACAAGCCGTATAAAAGGAAAGGACGGACAGTCTAAACTGTCCGTCCAACTCCACGCCACCGCCTTACGCAAAGATATCCTTATAACAACTTGCGTATGAGGGGGATTTTTTTATCTGTGTCTATTCATTCCGTCTTTACACGCGGCAACGCCTGCTTTATCTTTCCTCCCGGAAATACGGCAGTCCTAACGCCTGCGGCGGCTGATTTTTCTTGCTGCGCATACTGGTAACCACTAACACCAGAATGGTGACGATATACGGAAGCATCTTAAACAGCTCCTTGCCGGCAAAGCTCACGCCGGTGATATAACTGCTCGCGATGTACAGCGCTCCAAAGATAATCGAACCAAAAATAGCGAGGTTCGGTTTCCACACGGTGAAGATGACCAGCGCGATCGCCAGCCAGCCAATGGCATCCACGCAATACTCCCAGTTACCGTTCAGGTAGTCCATAATGAAGGACAGGCCGCCCAGACCGGCGATCCCGCAACCGATACAGGTCGCTCCATACCGATACAGCGACACGTTGATGCCGGCGGCGTCGGCGGTCGCCGGGTTTTCACCCACCGCCCGCAGATGAAGACCTACCCGGGTCTTATTGAGTACGTAGGTGGTCACGATCGCAATGATCAACGCCAGATACACGAAAACACCGTAAGACAGGAACAGTTCTCCAAACCAACCGAGGTCATCCGCAAACGGCAGATGCGCGGTGAAGTATTTGCTGCCCTTGGTGAAAATGGTGCTGGCTTCGTCGATGATATACTCGGACATACCCACACCAAGGGTGGTGATCGCCAGACCGGTCACGTTCTGATTAGCACGCAAGGTGACGGTGAGGAAGCTAAAGAGCAGTCCCATTAACCCGCCGCCAAGCAGGGAGGCGATCAGCGGAATGATCACCGCGAGCACCGGGCTTATCGCCGCACCGACCGCTTTGAAGTACATATACTCGGCATAACAGCCGCAAGCCGCACCCACACACATAACGCCGGGGATACCCAGGTTTAGGTGTCCGGATTTTTCGGTAATAGTTTCGCCGGTAGAGCCGAGCAGGAAGGTCATACCCAGTCGGATAGCACTGACAAGAAAGGCCAACATTATGCATTCTCCTTTCTGTTTTTACGGATAACCACCCGATACTGTAAGAAAAATTCACAGCCGATGATAAACAGCAGGATGATGCCGGTCACAATGTCCGAAATGGAACTGGAGATACGGAAATCGGTGGACACCTGCTGGGCACCTTTCTCCAGGAAAATAACCAGCGCAGAGGTCAAGATCATATACAGCGGATTGAATTTTGCAAGCCAGGATACCATGATCGCGGTAAAACCGCGGCCGCCGACCGTGGTGGTGCTAATGGTATGGTTAGTGCCGCCGACCAGCAAAAGACCGGCAATACCGCAGATCGCACCCGACACCAGCATGGTACGGATGATCACCTTTTTCACGTTGATGCCGATATAGCGAGCGGTGTTCTCACTTTCGCCGACCACCGAAATTTCGTAGCCCTGTTTACTGTATTTCAGGTAAATATAAACCACCACGGTAATCAGCGCCACCAGAATGATGTTGAGCAGATACGCCTGCCCGCCGATCACCGGCAAGCCGTACTGATCCATCGGGGACAAAACGCCCGAGCCGTCCTTGACAAACACCTTGAGAAAATAAGCCACCAGCTGGGTCGCCACGTAGTTCATCATCAGGGTGAACAGGGTTTCATTGGTGTTCCAATACGCTTTAAACACCGCCGGCAGCAGCGCCCAGATCATACCGGAGAGAATACTCACCACCGTCATCACCGTCAGCAGCAACCACAGCGGCATCTTATCCCCCAAAAACATCATGGTCGCCACGCAGGCAAGACCGCTGATAAGCACCTGTCCTTCAGCGCCGATGTTCCAGAATTTCATCTTAAAGGCCGGGGTAACGGCGAGCGACACGCATAACAGCATCGCCACCCCCTGCAGCATATTCCATACCCGGCGGGAAGAACCGAACACGCCGTCGATCATCGAACCGTATACCTCGATGGGGTTCTTACCGGTCAACAGGGTGATCAACACACCGCATACCAGAAGCGCCGCCACAATGGCAACACCCCGGACCAGCAGTTTATGATACCAGGTCAGAGAGGCCGGGTCCCGCTTTACGATATGAACAAAGGGGGTACGCTTTTTGGATTCGGTTTTGCTCATTGTTCTCCCTCCCCGGCAACGTTTTCGTGGGATTTGGTCATCAGAAGACCGATCTCATCCTTTTTCGCGGTGCGGCCGTCCACGGTACCGGTCACCCGACCGGCATTGACCACCAGAATACGGTCACACAGTTCCATAAGCACGTCCAGGTCCTCGCCTACGAAGATAACCGCAACCCCATTTTCCTTCTGACGGTTCAAGAGATTATAAATGGTGTAAGACGCGTTCACGTCCAATCCGCGAACCGGGTAAGCCGCCATCAGCACGGTAGGGGCGGCGGCGATCTCACGGCCGACCAACACCTTCTGTACGTTACCGCCGGACAGCTGCCGCACCGGAGTGGAAGCACCCGGGGTCACCACCTGCAGATCCTCAATAATGGTCTGCGCCAGATCCCGCGGTTCCTTCCGATGCAGGAAGAAGCCCTGCCCCTTCTGGTAACTGCGGAGCATCATATTATCCACAATATCCATATTGCCGACCAGACCCATACCGAGGCGATCCTCCGGCACGAAGGACAGCCGGACACCGAGATCCCGGATCTGGATCGGGTTTTTATCCCGCAGATCCTCCAGCTTCCCGGTTTTGGGGTCTTGGTACTCAATACTCCCCTCCTGCACCGACTGCAGACCGGCGATCGCCTCTAACAGCTCCCGCTGACCCGAACCGGCGATGCCGGCAATGCCAAGAATCTCGCCGGAATAGGCGGTAAAGGAAATATCGGTGAGCACCGGGCGCCCCTCTTCGTTCACGGCAGAGAGGTTAGATACCTTAAGCCGCTCGGTGGGATTTTTCGGTTCACTGCGTTCAATATTCAATTCCACCTTCTGACCCATCATCATTTCGGTCAGGTCGGCGGCGTTGGTGTCTGCCGTGTTCACCGTGCCGGCATTTTCACCGCGGCGAAGCACCGCGACCCGGTCGGAAATGGACAGCACCTCGTGCATCTTATGGGTGATAATGATAATCGACTTTCCGTCCTCCCGCATCCGGCGAAGCACCGCAAACAGCTTTTCGGTCTCCTGCGGAGTGAGCACGGCGGTCGGCTCGTCCAGAATCAGAATATCCGCGCCCCGATACAACACCTTCAGGATCTCCACCGTCTGCTTTTCGGATACCGACATATCCGCCACCCGCTTGTCCGGATCGATAATAAAGCCGTACCGCTGGGTGATCTCAATCACCTTTTTACGGACGTCCGAGAGGCGGAACCGCCCCTCGTCTTCCACCCCGAGTGCGATGTTTTCGCACGCGGTAAACACGTCCACCAGTTTAAAATGCTGGTGAATCATACCGATTTTATACGCGAAGGCATCCTTCGGCGAGGCAATCACCGCCTCCTCGCCGTTCACAAAAATCTGACCGGCATCCGGGAAATAAATGCCCGCCACCATATTCATCAAGGTGGTCTTCCCACTGCCGTTTTCACCCAGAATCGCCAAGATCTCACCTTTATACACCGTGAGGTCGCAGTTCCGGTTGGCCACCACCCGACCAAAGGTCTTGGTGATCCCACGACATGCTAATGCAATCGGTTTTTCCACAATACATTCCTCCAAAACGGATTTCGGTCCGATAAAAGCAAAGGCCCTTTGCCCTTATCGGGCATAAATCCCATTCGCTAAACAAAATCGGGCATAGGCGGAGCCAAGGGCTCCGCCTATGCCGACATTAGGGTTTCGATTAGAACTTCTCGTTCAGCAGGGTGATGCCGTCGATCCGCAGGTCAAAGTACGGAGCAGACTGACTCTTGGACTCTTCG
The DNA here is from genome assembly GCA_017442265.1 of Clostridia bacterium. Classification (GTDB taxonomy): domain Bacteria; phylum Bacillota; class Clostridia; order Oscillospirales; family Acutalibacteraceae; genus URNF01. Next base: position 30,930 of record JAFSAC010000008.1, read on the forward strand.
AAGATGCCGTTGACAACCGCATCGCCGGTGACCGCTTTGCCTTCGACGGTGAAGTTCGCGGTGTTGAACACCTTCACAGTGCCGTCCTTCAGGCCAGCGATCGCATTTTTGATCGCCTCAACAGTGCCTTCCGCCGCAACCGCTTCGTTGACACCGGTCAGAACGACCGAGCCCTCGGCGATGCCACCGCACCAGTCGGTGTCGATCTTAGCGCCGGTGTTAACGCACTTCACAATGTAGTTGAAGTACGGAGCCCAGTTGATGCGGGAGGACACAATGAAGGTCTCCGGGCAGGACTCATAGGTAGCACCGTTGTAAGAAACGTTCGGAACCTTGGCGGCCTCGCAGGCACCGGGAGCGCCCATCGAGTCAGCGTGCTGGGAGATCAGTACGCAATCGCGGGCGATCAGCGCTTCCGCGGCGTTCTGCTCTTCGATCGCATCGTACCAGGAACCGGTAAACTGCACGTCCATGGTCACGGTCGGGCAAACCGACTTCGCGCCCAGGTAGAAAGAGGAATAACCGGAAATAACCTCAGCATAGGTGAAGGCGCCGACGTAACCCATCTTCGCCTGCTCGGCAGTGATCTTGCCGTCTTTGATCATTTCGTTGAGCTTCAGACCGGCAGCGATACCGGCGAGGTAACGGCCTTCGTAGATAGAAGCAAACGCGTTGTGATAGTTCGCAACGTTCTCCAGGTGGGCCTTGTAGCCGGTAGCGTGGCAGAACTGCACCTCGGGGAACTCTTTAGCGGCCTGGAGCATAAAGTCCTCATGGCCGAAGGAGTTAGCAAAGATAATGTCACAGCCCTGGTCCACCAGGTCGGCGGCCGCTTCGTAGCACTCTTTGCCTTCGGGGATGTTGATCTTGATGATGTACTGATCGGTGGTCAGGCCAACCGCTTTGATCATCTCATCGGCCGCATCCAGGAAGTTCTTGTCATAAGTGGACTTCTCGTCGTGCAGGCAGATAAAGCCGATCTTGAAGTCGTCTTTGACTTCATAATCCACCACCAGCTCGGTAGCCGGCAGCGGGGACTCGCTCATGGTGTTTTTGTCTTCGGCGCCGCCGCAAGCAGCCAGGCCGAACACCATCAGAGCAGCCAAGAGTAATGCCAGGATCTTTTTCATGGTTGTTTTCCTCCCAAATTTTATTTACACCGTCCTCCGACGGTTGGATCCTTTATCAGTCGGTCACAAACTCGATCTTGCCGGTCCGGTGATCCATTGAGGCGATGCGGGCGAGCGACTCCACCCGAATACCCTGCTCCCGGATCAGCCGGCCACCCTGTTGATGCGCCTTTTCAATCACGATACCGGCTCCGACAATGGTCGCCCCGGCCGATCTCGCCAGGGAAGCGAGCCCCAGGAGAGCACTCCCCTCAGCAAGGAAATCGTCCAAGATGAGCACCTTATCTTCCGGCGACAAAAAGGACTTCGAGACCACCATTTCATATTGTTTCTTGCGGGTGAAGGAGGTCACCGGTGCCTTGTACACGTCCCCCGCAATGTTCACGCTCATACTCTTTTTCGCAAACACCACCGGCACGTCAAAATACTGCGCGACAATGCAGGCAATACCGATGCCGGATGCTTCTACCGTCAGGATCTTGTTGATCTCACAGCCGTCAAACCGGCGGCGAAACTCTTTTCCGATCTCCCCGAGGAATTTCACGTCGATCTGGTGGTTCAGAAAACTGTCCACCTTCAGGACGTCACCCTCAAACACACGACCCTCGGCCAGGATCTTCTCTTTTAATGCCTGCACGGGCTTCCTCTCCCTCTCGAAAATCGTCGAAAAATAACACACCATTATCATAGCAATTTTTTCTTAAAAATGCAACAAATATTTGCAAAAAATCTTGTGTTTTGCCCCACTTTTTTTCATCCGTAAAAAGATCGGGCGATGCACTTTTACGCATCGCCCGAACCACTTCTATTTTCCCTCTTGCAGACTGTCGTACGCCGCCTGCAGGGTCTGACAGGACCGCTCTAACCGCTGTTGCTCCGTATCGGTCAGCTTCAGCGGCAACAACCGCCGCACGCCGTTGCGGTTCACGATACACGGCATACCGGCAAACACCCCACGCACGCCGCCGATCTCATCCAGCATAGTGCTGACGGTCAGCACGCTGTTTTCATCCCCGAGGATCGCCCGGGTGATCCGCACCATGGCCATACCGATTCCATAATAGGTAGCACGCTTGGCTTCAATGATCTTCTGTGCCGCCCCGCGCACCTCCTCTTCGATCTGCTCGATTTTGCCCATATCACAATACCCGTCAGCGCAAAAATCGCTGATCGGGCGGGTGGCCAGCATCGCCTGCGACCACGGCACAAACTCGCTGTCCCCATGCTCGCCGATGACGTACGCATGGACGTTGCGCGGATCCACCGTGAAATGCCGGCCGAGCAGGTACCGCAGCCGCGCGGTGTCCAGCGCCGTACCGGTTCCGATCACCCGGCGGGCGTTAAAGCCGGACAACTGACAGGTGATGCGGGTCATAACGTCCACCGGGTTGGTAGCAACCAGAAAGATACCGTTAAATCCGCTTTCGCACACCGGCTCCACGATCGAGCGGAACACCGCCGCGTTGCGGCGCAACAATTCCAGCCGGGTTTCCCCCGACTGCTGAGCCACCCCGGCACAGATCGCCACGATGTCCGCATCGTGACAATCCTCATACCCACCGGCATAGATCCGCATGTGCGACCCCGAGAAGGCGAGTCCGTGGTTTAAGTCCATTGCCTCCCCCTCGGCACGGCGGCGGTCCACATCCACCAGCACCAGCTCTTCGCACACGTTTTGATTCAGCAAAGCATAAGCGTAGCTCATCCCCACCATACCGGTGCCGACCAGTACGACCTTTCGTTTATCCGACGTCATCATAATTCGTTCACCCTGTCCTTTTTGAAATACTATTTGTATTTTCTCTCAAAAGTTGCATTTTTGCAAGAGGAAAAATAACTTTTTCATATACGGAGCCAAAAGAAAGACCCGCTGATCCTTTGGTCAGCGGGCCGGATTTATTTTTTAACGTTTACTTTGGTCAGACAGGGTCTATTACCTCAACACGTCTTAAATGATCGGACTCACCTTTTCTAAAGTTCGTTCGTTTTGGTTTATTTCGCGTTTACTGTCTGAATCTATGCAAGTTTGCTTAGTTCATGGGACTCACCTTTTCATCGGATTTGAAACTATTCGGTGATCGGTATTCAGCCCATTGGACTCGCTCCCTTCGTTTTACTTTATTAGAGAAACCGGCGGCGTATCTTTCATAGTTGATTTCTCCTTTCATACACCGTCTCTTCTGTGTCTTTAGTATAGCATCCGCCCCTCTTTTTGTCTATCCGCAAAATCGCCAAAAATAGAGGCAAAAGTTCTACTTGCGCAACTCGGTTTCCTATGGTATACTGGTAGTGTTGGGAGTTTAAAAAACACCGCCGTATTACACGGCGGTGTTTTCATTTTCTTCAATCACCCGGGCGCAAAGCCGGGCCAGTTCTTCCAAGGTGGAAATGGTGCCGGCGGCGGTACGGTATCCGGCGGCGCCTTTCAGTCCCCGCATATACCAGGCGGCGTGCTTTCTCGCTTCGAGAAGCGCCACCTTTTCCCCTTTTAATTTCGCCGCCAGTTCGGTCTGCCGGTACAATACCGCCATACGGCGGGACAGCGGCGGGGCGGGTAACGTCCGCCCTTCGTGTAACAAGGCGTGAATTTCGGTGAATATCCACGGGGCGCCGAGTGCTCCCCGCCCGATCATGACGAGATCACAGCCGGTTTCCTCATACATCGCCGCGGCATCGGCGGCGGTCACGATATCGCCGTTAGCGATCACCGGCACCTTTACCGCCGCTTTCACCCGGGCAATACATTCCCGGTCGTTGGGCGGTGCGTACATCTGATCCCGGGTGCGCCCGTGCACCGTGATCGCATCGGCACCGCCCGCTTCGCACGCTCTGGCTACCTCCACCGCCACGTCGTCGCCGCGGTGAAACCCTTTGCGAATCTTGGCGGTCACCGGAATCGGCACCGCCTCCTTCACCGCTTTCACGATCTGTTCGCACAGGTGCGGTTCTTGAAGCAGCGCACTGCCGCAATGATTGTTCACGATTTTCGGGGCGGGACAGCCGAAATTAATGTCCAGAATGTCCGGGTGAAAGGTAAGCGCTTCTCTTGCCGCTTTCGCCATATATTCCGGGTCATCCCCGAACAACTGAATGGCCGAGGGGCCGGCTTCGGGGTCGAGGACCATCAACTCCCGGCTTTTGCGGTCACCGTAGCAAAGCCCTTTACTGCTCACCATTTCGCTGACGGTATACGCCGCCCCGAAATCGGCACAGATCTGCCGGAACGCACGGTCCGCCACCCCTGCCATAGGCGCAAGCGCGGCATAGCCGTTGATTTCCACCGAACCGATGAACACCGAGAACCCCTCCTTTTCGAAAAATGATGCCGGCTGAAAAACCGGCATCGTTTATTTTTATTGATTACGGATAAGCACTGCCGTATACCTTGCCCGGCACCATGCCGCCGCGCCGCAGGGTGAGCAGCTCCGGCACCGTCACAAACTGATAGTTCTGCGCTTTCAGGCGCTTTATCATCTCCGGCATCGCATCCACCGTCGATTTATGAATATCGTGCATCAGCACGATCGAACCGTCCCGGATGCCGCTTTTGCCAAACGAAATGTTGAGAATGCTGTCGACGTTTCGATACTTCCAGTCCAGCGTATCCACGCTCCAATAGATGACCGGCATATCCACCGCCGCCGCGGCATTTTTGGCGGTCTGATCAGCGGCGCCGTACGGGAACCGCACCACCGCCGCATTATGCCCCACCAAGTTCCGGATCTGCTTGTTACAATTTTCAAGATTGGCAGACACGGTCGCGGAGGATTTTCCGCTGAGATACGCGTGGTCATAACTGTGATTGCCCAGCGTATGCCCCTCCGCCTCCATTCGTTTCACAAGGTCGGGGTACCGGGAGATCCGGTTTCCGAGCATAAAAAAGGTGGCCTTCACCCCTTGTTCCTTCAGGATGTCGAGCAGCCGTTCGGTGTAAGGACCGGGGCCGTCGTCAAAGGTGAGTGCCACCAGCGGGCGGGAGCCGTTCGACGGAGCGGCTACCGTAATGGCCGGCTTTTGCGGAGCCGCCTGCACGTTTCCTTGCTGCTGTTGTTTTTTCAGCGCGATCTGGCTTCGCAGGGCATCCGCTTCCTTTTTCAGGGTATCCTTTTCCTTCTGGAGGGTGTCCTTTTCGGATTTCAAGGTATCATTCTGCTGTTGCAGAGCATCCTTTTCGCTTTCTTTGGTTTGAAGCTGTTCGCTTTGAGCGGTGAGCTGTTTATTCTGCTCGTCGATCTTCGCCTGCAGACGGGCCGACCGGGTAAAACCGAAAACCGCCAGCCCGGTCACCACCAATAACAGAACGCACAAACCGATCATCAGCATCGCCCGAATGGTCCGTGCGTTTTTTCTACGGGGAGAACGCGCCGGCATTTCCTTTTCCCGCGCTTGCTCAACCGAAGAAATATTCACTTCATTCTCGGCGATCGGCAGATCCTTGGTTTCCACGTTCATCAGTCCTCTTCTCTACGGTAACTACCTACATCATACTACACTTTTTTGACAAAATCAACCACGCTTTGCGGTTTTTTGAGTGGTGTTTTCTGCCAGCCGGCGAAAGGGACGAATGATCCCCGCCCACACGGCAGACAGCTCCCGCACCGGCGCTTTCAAATACACCCGCGCCACCGATTCGGCGATACCGAGCAGCAGCATCGAGGTTACCAGCATACGGGGGGTGAGCAGGGGAAAATCAAACACCCCATGCACACACAGCGCCAGACACGCACCGAGAATGGCAAAGCCAAGTAACCACGCCTCCTGGTTATGCCGCCGCTTTAAAAGCCGCAAGCTCCGCCGCATCAACACCAATAAAACGGCCGCAAAAAAGCCGAATAAAATCAACCCGCCCTGCGCCAAAATTTCCAAAAACAGGTTATGGGCGTGCTTATATTCCAGTCCGGCGGCAGACAAGGTCTTTTGGGTGGTCTGAATACCGATGCCCGACCCGAACAGCGGGCGCTTCGCCACCCCGGACAGCACCTTTTTCCACATCACAAACCGCATCTGGACCGAGTTATCCTCCGCGTATCCTTCGGAAATCTCCTCCTCCAGCTCCTCGAGGGTCGCCGGGGGTTGCGGGGTGACCTCCTCTTCCACCACCACCGAGTCGGCGGGGGTGTTGACGTTGCTCGGTACCACCGTGATCAAACGGTTGCTGATCACCGGCGGGATGAGTAACACAATGTAAATGGTGGTGAGCACGGTCATCACGAATTTTTTGTTGATAAACAGACAGAACAACAGCAGCGCCACCGCAATGAAAGCGAGATACCCGCCGCGGGAAAAGGAAAAGCCGAGTGCGTAGGCCGATAAAATGAGCGAGATGCGGGAAAGCGCTTTCGGCTTCGACCGGGTGCCGGTCAACACGTACGCCACCGCAAACGGAATGGTCATCACGAGATACGCGGCGAGCAGGTTGGGATTATTAAAGGTACTGCTCACCCGTCCGTTGAAATCCAACACGTCAAACGGAACCTTCAGCAGACCGTACACCAGACGATCCAATCCGTTCCACAATCCGTGTTCCATATCCAGGTCCAAAACCGCCCCGAGCAGGTACTGTCCGACCCCCAGAAAACTCACCAGCCCCACCACGGCGGTCATACACAGCATGGCGGTCCGCAAGCGGTGGCGGTCGGTGAGCACCGACGACGCGACCAGGTACGCGCCGAACAGCGATACCCACATGATTAACGACCAGAAGCTACCGACCGGGTCGGTGGAATAAACCAAGCTGAACGCCATATACCCAAGAGCGGCGAGCATTAACAGCCCCACCGTGCCGACCGAAAACCGGCGGCCGGTCCGTTTCATATCCTGCCGGGCAAAAATTAAGGAGGCGATCACCAAGATGAAGCTCATATAATCGGGGAACAGCGGGGCGAGAATCAACAGCAGTACGCTGTAAAACCACGGCTCGTTTCGCACGCTGAGCCAGGACTCTTTGACACGCTTCATCTTGCTTCCTCCTTTACTACATAATTCAACGGATATATGGTATCACAAAGCCGTTTCAAAACTCAAGAAAGGTTACAAAACTGTTACCAATAAAAAACCGCTGTCAACGTTGGTTGACAGCGGTTTTGTTGTTTATCGTTTGGGATACGGCAGATCCTCCGGAAGACCAAGCAGATAATCGGCTGAAACGTGATAAAAGGAACACAAAGCACGAATATCTTCCAGACTGGGTTCGGTGGTACCGTTTTCAATAAAGGAGAGCTTTCGCTGGGTCATACCGCATTTCCCCGCCACGTCACTTTGGGTGAGCTTCGGTTCGGTATCTTCTCGTAAATTCCGGAGCCGTTCATAAAAGGTCATCGTTCGGTCATCTCCTTTTTGACAAAATAATGATTGCCAAAAAGAAGATATCATAGACATAAATTAACTATTGATTTATAGTTAAAAATCATCTATAATAATAGGGGGGTGATGTACCGTGGAAAACGAGCAAGAAATCAAACGGGCGATATTTCGATTGATTGGGTTAAATGCCGAGTTACAGCAAACAGAAAACGAGCCGGACGATGAAATAAACCGCTTACTGCGTGGCGGTCTGCTGGAACTACAAGAAAAAGAATTAAAACACATTTTTGATGATTTGCTCCCATAAACGTCTACCGGGATTTATAGGCGCTTCTCCCTGTTTGCAAAAACGGAACGAACCGTTTTTCTGCCAATAAAAAACCGCTGTCAACGTTGGTTGACAGCGGTTTTGTTTTTATTCAGCGATGAGCGATTTTCCGTCCATTTCCGCCGGTTGCGGCAGTCCTAACAGCTCAAGCATAGTCGGCGCAATGTCCGCCAGCCGTCCGCCCTCCCGCAGGGAACAATCGTGCCCCACCACGCAGAAGGGAACCGGGAAGGTGGTATGCGCGGTAAACGGCGAGCCGTCCGGCTCGTACATTTTATCCGCGTTGCCGTGGTCAGCGGTAATGAGCGCGATACCGCCCATATCCAGCACCGCTTCCACCGTCTTGCCAACACAGGTGTCCACCGCCTGCACCGCCGCTTTGGCGGCATCAAACACGCCGGTGTGACCCACCATATCGCAGTTAGCGTAGTTTAAGATCACCACGTCGTATTTCCCCGAGCGGATGCGGTCCACCACCTCGTCGCACACCAACGGTGCGCTCATTTCCGGCTGGAGATCGTAGGTCGCGACCTTCGGAGAGTTGATCAGCGCCCGATCCTCGCCGGCATATTCCTTTTCGACGCCGCCGTTGAAGAAGAAGGTGACGTGTGCGTACTTTTCGGTTTCGGCGATGCGAAGCTGGGTTAATCCCTTGTCGCTGATATACGCACCAAAGGTGTTATCCAGCGACTGCGGACGGAAGGCAACCTCCACCCCGGGCATGGTCGCATCGTACTGGGTCATACACACGTAGGTCAGCGGGAAGCATCCGTTTTTCCGTTCAAATCCGTCAAACGCCGGGTCCACCAGCGTGCGGGTGATCTCCCGGGCACGGTCGGGACGGAAGTTGAAAAACACCACCGCATCCCCGGCTTTGATGACCCCGTCTTTCCCGGTGCAGACCGCCGGCACCACAAACTCGTCGGTGACGTCGTTTTTGTAAGACTCTTCCATCACCGCGACCGGGTCGGAGCTTTCTACCCCTTCGCCGTACACCATAGCGGCATACGCTTTTTCCACCCGATCCCAGCGATTGTCACGGTCCATGGCGTAGTACCGCCCCATAACGGTAGCGATCCGGCCAACCCCGATCTCCTGCATCTTCTGCCCAAGCGCCGCCACGAAATCCTTACCGGAAGAGGGCGGAACGTCACGGCCGTCCATTAAACAATGGACAAATACCTCTTTCACCCCGTTTTTCTTGGCCATTTCCAAAAGACCCACGAGATGATCAAAATGGCTGTGCACCCCGCCGTCGGACAAAAGCCCGATGAGATGCAAAGCGGCACCGTCGGCACCGCCGGCCACCATCGCCTTTTTTAGCGCGGCATTTTCAAAAAAGTCGCCGTCGTTGATCGCTTTGGTGATGCGGGTAAGTTCCTGATACACCACCCGACCGGCGCCGATGTTGGTGTGTCCCACCTCGCTGTTGCCCATTTGGCCGTCCGGCAGACCGACGTCCATACCGGAAGCGCCAATGGTGGTGCAGGGATTTTCTTTAAATAAACGGCTGAGGTTGGGGGTATCCGCCGCTTCAATGGCATTGCCGTAGCTGTCCGGATTGATACCAAAGCCGTCCATAATGATAAGGGTCAACGGTTTTTTCATACGCTTGACCAGTCCTTTCTACTAGGGTAGTGCAAATTATCTGAACCCGCCTTAAAGGGCGGCTTTTCGGTGCTTTTCACCGTTTCGCCCTTGAAGGGCGACAGCCCTCCTGCCGGCTCAACCGGCAAAAATCATCCAAAAATCCACCCCTTTGAGGGCGACTTAGTAAAGTCGACGAGTTTGAACGAGATGGATTTTTGGGCAACCAAGGCAAAAGCGCAAGCCAATACTTTGTGTATTGGCGAGCATTTTAACGCAGGGTGCGCTCAAATCCACTCGTTTCAAACCGGGTTCGGATAGTTTGCGCTACCCTAATCGACCGCCGGCTGATTACCGGCGGTCGAAAAATGTCGTTCTTTTATTTTGCCGCCGCTACGATAGTCGCAAAATCGGCCGGCTTCAGAGAAGCACCGCCAATCAGACCGCCGTCCACGTCCGGCTGAGCGAGAAGCGATTCCGCATTCCCGGCGTTCATCGAACCGCCGTACTGAATGGTGACCGCTTTTGCCGCCTCGTCATCGTACAGGGAGGCGAGGGTTCCCCGGATGTGGGCGCACACCTCGTTTGCCTGCAGATCGGTCGCGGTACGACCGGTTCCGATCGCCCACACCGGCTCATACGCAATAATGATGCGGGACAGTTCTTCACGGGATACCCCGCCGAGCGCCACCTTCACCTGCATATCCACCACCTCGGAGGTGATACCCTGTTCCCGCTGTTCGAGATATTCCCCGACACAGAGGATCACGGTGAGACCCGCATCCAGCGCGGCGCGGGTGCGTTTGGCTACCGTCACGTCGGTGTCGCCGAAATAGGTGCGGCGCTCGCTGTGACCGAGGATGACGTAACCGACACCCATGGCCTGCAGCATATCCGCAGAGATCTCGCCGGTGAACGCACCGGATTTCTCCCAGTGGCAGTTCTGCGCCGCCACCCCGATGTTGGTGCCGCGGGTCGCTTCCAGCGCCACCGGCAGGTCCACAAACGGAACCCCCACGATCACGTCGCAGGTCGCATCCTTCACCAGCGGAGCGATCGCTTCGATCAGTTCTTTCGCTTCGGCCGGCGTTTTGTTCATTTTCCAGTTGCCGGCAATAATATATTTGCCCATGAGAAGCACTTCCTTTTCTGAATTACGACCGCCGACTTATTTGTCGGTCATCGCGGCAATACCCGGCAGTTCCTTGCCCTCCAGGAATTCCAGCGACGCGCCGCCGCCGGTGGAGATATGGGTCATCTTATCGCCAAAGCCGAGGTTATTCACCGCCGCCGCCGAGTCACCGCCGCCGATAATGGTGATCGCATCCGAATCAGCCATCGCCTGCGCCACCGCCACGGTACCGCCGGCAAGCGCCGGGTTCTCGGAAACGCCCATAGGACCGTTCCAGATAACCGTCTTTGCGTTCCGGATCTCCTCGGCAAACAGCTTGCCGCTCTCCGGCCCGATATCCAGTCCCATCATATCCTCCGGGATCTCGCCGTTCTTATACACCACGGTGTCGATCGGCGCATCGATCGGATCGGGGAACTCTTTCACCGCCACGCTGTCCACCGGCAGGAGGATCTTAACACCCTTCTCCTTGGCACGGGCCAGCATATCACGGCAGTAATCCACCTTCTCGGGATCGAGCAGCGATTTGCCGATCGCATTGCCCTGCGCGTACTGGAAGGTGTACGCCATACCGCCGCCGATGATGAGGGTGTCAGCAACGTTGAGCAGGTTTTCAATCACGTTCAGCTTATCCGACACTTTCGCACCACCCAGAATGGTGACAAACGGACGGGCCGGATCGCTCACCGCGGCGCCGAGGTATTTCACCTCTTTCGCCATGAGGTAACCGTTAGCGGATTCCTCCACGAAAGACGCCACACCGACGGTGGAGCAATGCGCGCGGTGCGCCGCACCGAACGCGTCGTTTACAAACAGATCGCACAGAGAGGCCAGTTCCTTGGAGAAATTCTCGCCGTTTTTGGTCTCTTCCGCACGGTAACGGGTGTTCTGCAGCAGCACCACGTCGCCGTCCTTCATCGCGGCAACCGCTTTTTTGGCGTTCTCGCCAACCACTTCGTCGTCCGCCGCAAACACCACTTCACGACCCAGCTTCTCCGCCAGACGGACCGCCACCGGCGCTAAGGACAGCTCCGGCTTCGGCTCGCCCTTCGGCTTACCGAGGTGGGAGCAGAGGATAACCTTCGCTCCGTTATCAATCAGGTACTGAATGGTCGGCAACGCCGCCACGATACGGTTTTCATCGGTGATGACCCCCGCCTTCAGCGGCACGTTGAAGTCACAGCGAACCAGCACGCGACGACCGGCAACCTTCAGATCCTCAACACTTTTTTTGCTCAGATAACTCATACAAAACACCCTTTCTGCTATTGTATCCTTTTTTATCACCGAGAGCGTTTTCCGGCGGGAATTGTTAAAAAATCGACAATCCCGGACCAAAGAAAACGGCTCCCAAAATTTGGGCAATCCAAACCGTTTACTATTTTAACCGATTTTGCCCCTGTTTGCAAGATAATTCTCAAAAAAATATCCCCGATTTTACGAGCGCAACCGAAGTCCCTTCGGATAGCGGTTTTTCAGCCGTCCACCGGACACCTTGCCGAACCCGACCACCGCCCCGGCAACACTCACCGCGGTAAAGCCGTTGTCCCCGGCAACCTCAATTTCCTCCCCGCGCAGGAAGGAGAGTAGTTTCGGATCATCAGGAGAAAAATCCACCCGCCGGCGGCAATGTTCTGCCGATGCCACCAGAAAGACCGCATGACACGGCTCTAACCGGTTTTTCCGTTTTTCGGCGAGCAGTACCCCGGCAGACAGCACCGGGAGACCCTTGAGGGAGGGCAACCCCGCCGGCAACAGCCGGACAAATTCCCCGATCTCCGCCGGGATGCCGGTCATTTCATCGGTAAACAGGTCGGTATACAATGCCGCCGCTAATTTCCGGGTGTCCTCTCCCACCGCATAATCGTACGGCAGGCAAGCCGCCGGACTGTCCCCGCCCTTTCGGAAGGCGGCAATAAAATGCCCCTCCCCGCCGTCAAACGGCAGGATGCGGCGGCAGGCCTCCGGGGAAAACCGGGCACCGTCCACGGGGGTATCCCCGGCAAAGGGAGAAACCTTTTCCCATAAGAAACCGGGACGTCCGAAGGATACCTCGATCGGCATCGGCTCAAACTCCGGGTGCGCCGCCAAAAAGGCGGCGGCCATACATTCATTTTCCTCCGGGGCAAAGGTGCAGGTGGAATAAACAAGCCGTCCGCCCGGGCGAAGCATAATAGCGGCGGAGGAAAGAATGTCGAGTTGCCGCTCGGCACATGCTTTCACCGCCTCTTCGCTCCAGCCGGTGAGCGCCGCCTCCTCTTTGCGGAACATTCCTTCTCCCGAGCAGGGGGCATCCACCAAGATCGCATCAAAACAGCCCGCCAGCCATTCGGCCAGCACCGCCGGTGCCCCGCTGGACACCACCGCATTTTTCACCCCGCACCGCTCGATGTTTTGCAGTAATATCTGCGCCCGGGGACGGATATATTCGTTACACCATAAAAGACCCTGTCCCTGCATTCTTGCCGCGATCTGGGTGGATTTCCCACCCGGGGCGGCACACAGGTCCAATATCCGCTCCCCCGGCTTCGGGTCCAGCACCGACACCGCACTCGCGGCAGACGGCTCCTGCATATAGTAAGCGCCGGCGTGATGAAGCGGGTCGGCTCCCGCGAGATGCGGGGAGTCAAGATAAAAGCTTTCCGGGGCAAACGGCGAGGGGGTCAGCTTTTGCCCGAACACCTTCAAAAAATCCGGGACCGTGATCTTCCCGGTATTCACCCGTACTCCCCGGCGAAGCGGCAGATCGTAGCTGTTCACAAACCGCTCAAAATCGGTGTCAAGCAGTAAGCGCATCCGCTCCAAAAACCGCGGCGGCAACCGGTATTCCATTCCCCTCACCCCTTTCATAAAACAGAGAAAAAGCCCGTTTCTTTAACAAGAAACCGGCTTTTTCATTCAGATACGTTCAAACTCTACCATACCCACCGTCTCTTCCAGACGGGCAAGGTAACCGCGGAAAAGGGCAGTCCCCTCCTGCTCGGTTTCCGGGTCTTCCGCCCGACCGCACAGCGCGGCAAACACCGTGCCGAGCTTTTCAGCCGGCAGGGCGTTTTCACTCTCGTTATCCAGGCACAGACGGTAGAAGGTAAACGCCCCCAACCGATGCAGGGTGACCTCAAAAGAGGGTAGCAACGTACGCAGTCGCTCAAAGAAGGTACCGCGTGCGGTCTGCACCAGCAGGTCGTCATTCAAAAACACCGGCGCGCCGGCATCCACCGTAAAGGCAAACAGCATCTGCTTTTGCAACAGCTTCGCCGGGTCGTCGTCCTGAATGTTGAGTAGTTGTTGCGCCAGCATCTTCCCGAGCCGATGAGCCCGGTCGATGTTGCCGCTGTTTTTATGACGGACCCAGTTTTCCGCCGTATCCGCTTCACGGGATTTTTTCGGCATAACCTCGCCGACGATCTTCATATCCTGGTCATTTTCGACGGTGCACATACACGATCCTCCAAACGATCAAGAATTTTGGGATTTTATTTCCGAAGCGCCTCTTCCACCGCACGGGCAAGCTGATCAGGACAGGAGGTTCCCCGTCCGTTACAATCCAGCCCACGCAAACAGCGGATCAGCTCTTCTGCCGGACGGCCTTCCGCTAACCGCGCCACCCCTTGGGTGTTGCCGTTACAGCCGCCAAGAAAACGAATATTGGTGACCACCCCGTCGGTCAGATCAAAGGTGATCTCCCGGGAGCAGGTGCCCCGGGTACGGTAATGATGGGTCATCACGATCACACCTCTACACGTTTATATTTGAGCAATTCTTCTGCCAGTTCGTCCGGGACGGTGGTACTACCCACCGCACGAACCTTCCGGCTGTACATACCGTGGAAGTCCGAGCCGCCGGTGACAAGCAGACGGTGCTCTTTGGCAAAATCGGTCAGTTGCGCCTGCTGGCTCTCGTTCTGTTTGGGATGCACCGCTTCGATACCGTCCAGGCGGCCTTCCTTCACTAACTGTTCCATTAAATCGGTACTTTGAAACACAAAGGGATGCGCCAGCACCGCGAGGCCCTCGGCACTATGAATAAGGTCGATCACCTCGCGCACGTCCGGCAGCTCCTCCGGGACGTTCGCTACCCCCTTGGAACCGAACAGCCGCTCGTGCACCTCCCCGAAAAGACCGTCAGCATAGCCGGCATCCACCAAAGCGTGCATAATATGCGGGATGTACACCGCCGCACTGCCGGTAGCGCACCGCACCACCATTTCCGGCGGCAACGGATAGTACCGCAACACCCGGCGCAACCGTTCGGTCGCCACCTTTTTGCGGTTTTCCAGCGTCCGGTGGCACAACCCCTCCAGGCGGGCCGGGGCGGCACAGTTGTAACACAAAACGTGCACCTTCCGCCCGGTCGCCGGATCGACGGCAGACAGCTCCGCCCCCGGCAACACTTCGATCCCCTGTCTACGGCCGATATTCACCCCGCGCACCGCACCGGCAAAGGTGTCGTGATCGGTGATAGCAATGGTTTTCAGTCCCCGACGTTTGGCCAGTGCGATCAATTCTTCAATTCCGACCGAACCGTCGGAAAGTTTGGTATGGCAATGAAGATCACAGGACAAAAAACCACCTCCCGTCACGAAATTATCCCAGTGTCCCCTTGTAATATACCCTTATTATAGCACGGTTTTTTCAAAAAAGACAAGAGCGAAAACCGAAATCGGCATTTTTTGGAAATTTGTGAAAAAATCCTAAAAAATTTTGTCGATTTTTGCAAAAAGGGAGGTGGATTAATTATCTATCACGCCGCAGGTATTTCACGTGGCGAAGCCATATTTCACACGCGAAGCGTATATCATCTGCGAAGCAGATATCATAGCGTCAGCTATAATATCCGTGACCACAGGGAACGGATATCATTGAAAAAACGCCCTTTGTCATTAGACAAAGGGCGTTTCCTTTTCTGCCTAAGAGCAGTCTAACGGTGCGTAAAGTGGAAAAAAGCGAAAAGGTGCGTAACTATTTCAAATTTTCACTATAAACAAATTCTGAATTTTCTGCCGGTTGGAAAAATTCATTATCTCCGTTGTCAACTAAAACCAAAGTATTAGAATCCGTTATGTCAAAAACAAATGTTGCACTCTGTGTTGTCGCTACCAAAGTGTCCTTCTCGATGACAAAAGAACCATTTACGGCAAAAGAAAAAAGACTACCTGCCCCCATGCTAAAAGTATTATCATCAAGAGATAGTGATACATATGGGGTTAATCCTTCTTTATAATCACCCTCGGCATAATAAACACCGGAAAGAACAGGGGTTGTATTGGAATTACATCCCACAAACAAAAACAGGATTACCAAACAAATCAAGCAACAGAGTATTCGTTTCATTTCGCACCCTCCTTTGCAGTTTTACAAGAGGCAATCAACAGTCTGCGAATGTTGCCGCAAAGCTTTTCTGCATATTTAAAAGTTGCATTATCTATTCTTTTGGTTTCAAACATCAGTTTTAACCAGTAGCTTGTTTCGTTGGATTCTTTGAGTGCAATCTCTAACTTTGCCACAAAGTCTTTTTTGCTTTGTGCGTACTGTGCTTCGTGGATATTGGCTCCTATGGACGTACCCGCCCTGGCAAGCTGATCGGTCATATAAGAACTTTTTGGTGCGGTCACACCGTCAACAAGATTAACAATGGCAACGGCAAATTCAAAAGATAGATCAAGTAATTTGTTTTCGGACATAATGGCACCTTCTTTCAAAAGTATTATATCACTTTTTGTTGTGCTTTTCAATGATATATCGCTAACGCGATATGATATACGGCAGAGCCGCATGATATACTTGCTTTGCAAGCATGATATAATATCCGTTCTCTTCATACGCGAAGCGTATATCATCTGCGAAGCAGATATCATAGCGTCAGCTATATCATCCGTGACCACAGGGAACGGATATCATTGAAAAAACGCCCTTTGTCATTAGACAAAGGGCGTTTTTTCTGGAGCGGCTTACGAGGCTCGAACTCGCTACCTCCACCTTGGCAAGGTGGCGCTCTACCAGATGAGCTAAAGCCGCAGTTATTCGGTGCGGGTCACAGTATAACACAAGGTGACCCGCCCTGTCAAGCGTTATAACCGAAAATCCTCTTCGGTATACTGTCCGAGCACCGGCTGGCGGGCGGGAATACGCATCAGCGGATCGTACCGGAAACGGCGGCAATGATGATACATCGGCACAATTCCCCGACGGATACAGAGCATTGTTTTCCCGTCGGCGTTACGCCGGGCGCGGGAGCAGTATTCACAGCAGGGCGGAATGGAGTTCCCATACAGCTTTCGTTTCACCGTCGCCGCCTCCTTTTCTCTCAATTTGTTTCAGTATATCATAAATTCCGACTGTTGCCAACCTTTTTTTCAGCCGCCGCCAAAAAAGCCACACACATGAAAAGCAGACACACCGACACGGTAGGCGATACGGTGAAAAGCCGTAAGGCCGCCTGTCCCGGCTTTAACACACTTACCGGGAGCGGCACCACCCGAAACAGCAGGAAGGACAGCCCGCCGCTAAGCAATCCGTGTAACACCCGAAAGGTAAAAAAGCGGGCAAGCGCCCCGGGATACGCTCCCAAAACGGCGCGCACCTGACACTGCACCGACAGTCCGCCAAACCCCAAGAAAAACCCCAGCAAAAACACCGATTTGTCCGGGCTTCCGGCGACTTCCAGGCACCCGCAACTCACCTCAAGTAACCCCGGGAGCAGCGACGGCGCCGCCGGAGAAGCACCGCCCCCGATCAACCGATCGAAAAAGGCGGCCACCCCGCTTCCGTCCAACAGCGACAGCAAAACCGAAAACAGTACCACAAACCCACACATCGACAGGAGCGCCTGGGCGGCACCGTTCACCGCCGCCGTGAACGCTGTAGCCGGCGACAAAGCTCCGACCCGAGAAAACTCCCTTTTGCCCGTGCGGTCGGCAAACCGGGATTCCGCCACCCCGATCAAAACCGAACCGAGCAGATGGGCTAAAAGCAACAGCCACCCCCGCCGGACATCCCCCAGCATCCCGGCCCCCACCGCGCTCACCGCAAAGGCCGGTCCGGCATTAACACAAAAATGCATCATCCGAGCGGCATCCCGCTCATCAATCTGCCGGCGGGAAAGCAGTTGTTCCACCGCCACCGCTCCGACCGGGTAACCGCCGAGAAAGGAGAGTATCACCGCACTGCCGGCCGCCGGCGGCAACCGAAACAGCCACCCGACCGGGCGGCCAATAAGCCGTCCGACCGCCTCCCCCACCGACGAGCGCATCATCACCCCGGTGAGCACCAAAAACGGCAATAAAGACGGAATGATCACCGACGAGCAGAGGGAAAGCCCCCGGGATGCCCCCGCCGCGGCGGCGGCGGGGTAACCGAAAAGGAGAACCCCTGCCACAAGCAACACCCCAAATAGCCCCGCCGTTTTCAACCGCCGCCCGTTTACCACCCCGACCACCATAAAAATCCCTTCTTTCACCGTATTGTATGCCCCTGCTCTTTGGGATATGTTCCGGCATCATCGGTCAAAAAAATGCATACAGTTAGGGTAGTGCGAATAATCCGAACCCGCCTCAAAAGGTAGCGTTGGATTATTCGCACCACCCTAAGAAAAGGCGGTGTGAATCATGGCACGAAAAAGACGAAAAATCCCGTTAACGAAGCGCTTGGAAACCGCCCTCGAACTGCCGGACGGTACCTTATGCCGGAGTTTTAGGATCGAACTCTCCGGCAACCGTCGGGCGGTCATAGAAGGGTGCCGCCGGATCTTGCAGTACGACCAAAACTGCATCCGGCTGGACACGGTAGAGGGGGCGCTGTGTTTTGAGGGAGATTGCCTGCGGGTGAACTGTCTGTCCGGCGGAAGTGCGGTGGTGGCCGGGCAGATCGCCACCGTCGGATTTGAGGGGGAATGACTTTGAACTGGTTGCGCTTATGGCGATTTCTCACCGGCTACGTATGGTTTTCGGGGGAAGGCGGTTTTCCCGAACGATTGCTCACCGAAGCCGCCAAATCCCACCTCCCGCTGTCGGACAGCCGCCGGGAAGGAGAAAGCTTTTTTGCCGGCTGTCCGGCACGGGACTACCGCCGGCTCCGCCCGCTTGCCCGCCGGGCTTGTATGCGGCTGAAAATCCGGCATAAAAGCGGCTTATACTTCCGGCTGTTCCCCTACCGGAAACGGATAGGCGTGCCGGTGGGACTTACCCTCGCTGTCACCTTGCTTGTTCTGCTGTCCGGACGGGTGTGGGTGGTCACCGCCGAGGGAAACACCACCATACCCGACGGCGAAATTCTGTCCGCTATGGAAGCGCTCGGGGTATACCCCGGTTGCCGGCTTTCCTCTCTCGATATGGAGTGGCTTCGTACCGAAGCGCTCACCCGCCTGCCGCAGGTATCCTACCTGTCGGTCAACCCCACCGGCTGTGTTGCCCGGGTGGCGGTCACCGAGCGGGGGCAGACCCCCTTCATTCAGGATTTCAAACAAAATTTTTCCAATATGGTCGCCGCCCGGGACGGACGGATCCTCTCGGTGGAGGTGTATAGCGGGCAGGCGGCGGTGATTGCCGGGCAAGGGGTGACCAAAGGAATGCTGCTCATCGGCGGGGCGGTGGAAAGCGCCTCCGGCAACACGGTTTTTCGCCGGTCGGCCGGTCGGGTGATCGCCGAAACCACCCGGGAAATTTCCATAACCGTCCCCTTTCGGGAGCAAAAACAACTGCCGGCGGGCGATCCAATCTTTCGTCCCGTTTTCCGGTTTTTGACATGGGATATTCCACTGTTTGGACATGGGGCATTGTCCGGCGATTATCTCGTCACCGAATACCACCACCTGCCGCATAACGGCTCTTTTTCGTTACCAATCGGACTGATCAGCCGGTACTACACCCCGCATAAGACGACCGTCCTTTCCCATTCGCCGGAGGCGGCCGCCGCGATCGCCGACCAGCGGCTAAAAGAGCAAAAAGATGCGCTTACATCCGGCGGGGTCACCTTCCTCTCGGAACAGCATAAAACGGTTCAAAAAACCGACCGTGGCATCACCCTGACCGTCACCTATCTTTGCAAAGAGGATATTACCCGGGAAATTCCGCTTTCGGTCACCGAAAATTCCTAAAAATCGTCCAAATATTTCCGAAAAGGTAATGACAACCCCTTATTTTTTTGGTATACTAAATGATAATGAAAGTTGTCAACCAAAGGGGATCGGTTATGACGGAAAAGAGCATTGCGGTCGATCGGGTAGAGGAGGTCGTCTCCCTGTTCGGCAGCGGGGATGAAAACGTACGGCTCATCGAAAAGCATTGCGGGGTGGACATTGTCAGCCGTGGCGGGGAACTGAAGGTGACCGGCGAGGCGGCGGCGGTGGATAAAGCCACCCGGGTCATAGAAGGACTCATCCGGCTGATCGATGCGGGAGAACCGCTGAATGATCAGCAGGTGCGGTATATGCTCACCCTGGTGGATGAAAACGCCGAGTCCGCCCTCACCCAGCTTTCCCGAGACAGTCTGGGACTGACCGCCAAAGGAAAGCCGGTCAAGCCCAAAACGCTGGGACAAAAACGGTATACCGATGCGATCGCCAAAAACACGGTGGTGCTGGGCATCGGCCCGGCCGGTACCGGTAAGACCTATCTCGCGGTCGCTATGGCGGTCAGCGCCTTGCGCCGGAAAGAGGTCAGCCGGATCATCCTGACCCGGCCGGCGGTGGAAGCGGGCGAAAAGCTCGGGTTTCTGCCGGGTGATCTGCAATCCAAGATCGACCCCTATCTCCGACCGTTGTACGACGCGCTGTTTGATATGCTCGGGAACGACGTGTATCAAAAATATATGGAGCGTGGGGATATTGAGATCGCCCCCTTAGCGTATATGCGCGGGCGCACCCTGGACGACAGCTTTATCATCCTGGACGAAGCGCAGAACACCACCCCGGAGCAGATGAAAATGTTCCTGACCCGATTGGGATTTAATTCCAAAATGGTGGTGACCGGCGACATCACCCAGATCGACCTACCGGACGGCAAACGCAGCGGACTCAAGGATGCCATTCGGATATTGGACGGGGTGGAGGACATCGCGATCTGCCGTTTCTCCGAAAAAGACGTGGTCCGGCATCAACTGGTGCAACGCATCATTGCCGCCTACGAAAAGTTCGACAAGTACACCAAAAACCGCAAAAACCAAAGCGGCTCCGACACCAAAGAGGGTAAAAAAAGTCATGGCAAAAATTAAAGTGAATATCGTCAACCGTCAAAAAACCTTCGCCATTCCTTCGGGAATGCGCCTGTTGATCCGCCGCTCTTGTCACGCGGTACTGCAAATGGAGGGTTTTGAAGGGGATGCCGAGGTGGACGTTTCCATTGTGGACAACGACCAGATCCGGGTCATCAACAACGAACAGCGCCGCATCGATGCGGTGACCGACGTGCTCTCCTTCCCGCTCGGGGAAAACGGCGTGTACGATAAAAACCCCGCCACCGGCGCTTTTATGCTGGGGGACATCGTGCTATCCGCCGAACGTGCCGCCTCCCAGGCCGAGCAGTTCGGTCACGATTTCCGGCGGGAGGTTGGGTATCTCACGGTACATTCGATGCTTCATCTGCTCGGCTACGATCACGTAAACGGCGGTATGCAAGCGGTACATATGCGCGAAAAAGAGGAGCAGGTGATGACCGAACTGGGTCTTCCCCGCAACGCCGCATATTTAGCAGAATAACAACCCTACGGCGGGAGCGGCTTTCACCTCTCCCGCTATTTTGATAGGAAAGGACCGATTTTTTTGGGTAACACCACCACCGGCTTTTTAGCCATTGTCGGCCGACCGAACGTCGGAAAATCCTCCCTCACCAACCGTCTGGTGGGACGTAAGGTAGCGATCGTCTCGGACAAGCCGCAGACCACCCGCACCCGCATTATGGGGGTGTATACCGAAGGGGAAACCCAACTGGTGTTTTTGGATACCCCCGGTCAGCACCGCAGCCGCAACCGGCTGGACGATTTTATGCGCCGGTCGATCGGGGAAGCGCTGTCCGAAATTGAAGGGTGTCTGCTGGTCACCACCCCGGACACCGTCATCCACGACGAGGAAAAAGAACTGCTCCGCCGCCTGCAAAAGGACGGCACCCCCACCCTGCTCGCGATCAACAAGATCGACACCCTCGCCGATAAATCGTCCTTGCTCGCCTGTATCGATATGTGGCAAAAGGCGTTCCCTTTTGCCGGCATCTGGCCGATCTCGGCGAAAACCGGGGACGGGGTTCCGGCTCTGCTCGAACAACTCAAAGGGTATGCCGTGGAAGGTCCTCACTTTTTCCCGGACGATGCGGTGTCCGATCAGCCGGAGGAGATACTGGCGTCGGAACTCATCCGGGAAAAGCTTTTACATCTGTTACAGCAGGAGGTGCCGCACGGCATTGCCGTCGGCATTGAACGGTATGAAGAGCGGGACACCGTCAAGGGCGACCCGATCCTCGATATCGATGCGGTGATCTACTGCGAGCGGGACAGCCATAAAGGCATCATCATCGGCAAACGGGGCAGTATGCTTCGGGCGGTGGGTGTTGCCGCCCGCACCGAACTGGAACAGCTGCTCGGCATTCGGGTAAACCTGCAATGCTTTGTGAAGGTGAAGGAGGACTGGCGCAACCGTCCGTCCCAGCTCAGCCAATTCGGGTATCGGTTATAACCAATTCTTTCCGTAATGGATTTCCGTGTGACTTTTCCTCCCCTCCGTTCATACTAAAAGAGAAACGGAGGCACGCTTATGTGGGAAGACGATCTGTGGGAAAGCTTTAAAAAGACCGGCCGCATTGCCGACTATCTTCGCTATCGCGGGGTGGATATTTATGCGGCACAAAATTCGCTGAACAAGGAGGGGACGGCCGATGTACCCCAAAGCCAGACAAACAGCACCGCCGATCCTCACCGACGGTCTGATCATCCGAACCTTCAATAAGGTCGGAGAAGCCGACCGGTTTATCACGGTACTCACCCGGGATCGCGGGGTGATCCGCGCCGCAGCACGCGGCGCCCAGAAGTTCAAAAGCCGTTCCGGTTCAGCGACCCAGCTTCTCTGCTTTTCCCGTCTGCGGCTGATTGCCGGGCGGGATGCGTACATAGTGGAAGATGCCAAACCCTTAGAGGTGTTTTTCAAACTGCGGGAGGACATCGTGAAAACCGCGCTGGCGCAGTATTTTTGCGAGCTGGCGGGGGCGCTTGCCCCCACTGAAGAACCAGCGGAGGAGCATCTGCGGTTACTGCTCAACGCCCTCCATTTTTTAGCGGAGGACAAGCGCCCGCAAACACTACTGAAAGCGGTGGTGGAATGGCGGCTTTTGACCCTCGCCGGGTATATGCCGCAGGTGTCCGGCTGTGAAGGGTGCGGAAAACCCGACGGCGATATGCTGCTGTCCACCGTTGGCGGCGGGCTGTACTGTCCCGCCTGTGCGCCCGGCGGCTGTCTGCCGCTTCCCAAAAGTGCGGTGGAAGGACTGCGCCGTACCGTCATGGGGGAGCTTTCCGACTGTTTTCAGTTCTCTCTGCCCGATCCGGCGCTTCACGCCTTTTCCGAAGCGGCCGAAAGCTTTTTGAAAGCGCAACTGCAACGCAGTTTTCGCACCTTAGATTTTTACCATTCTCTGGAAACGGGGGCTTCCTTACCGTGAACCGTCACTACGTAGTTTTAGAACTGGATAAAATTTTAGAAAAACTCGCAGGCCACACCGCCGGTCCGGATGCGGCGGCCGCCGCCCGGGCGCTTACCCCGGCGACCGAGATCGGTCAGGTGCGCCGGTTACTGGATGAAACCGACGATGCCTGCCGGTTAATGGCGGGGTTCGGTTCTCCCTCTTTCGGGCAGTTATCCTCCCCCAAGGATGCCTTAAGCCGTGCCGCCGCCGGGGCGGGATTGTCCCCGCGGGAGCTGTTACAGGTAGCGTCCACCCTGCGCTCGGTGCGTTCGGTTGCCGAATGGCGGCAATCCTGTACCGGGGTGGAAACGGTGCTGGACGACCGCTTTTTCGCTCTGTCCCCCAACAAATATTTAGAGCAGAAGATCGCCGCCATTCTCCCCTCGGAGGAAGAGGTGGCGGATACCGCCTCCCCCACGCTAAGTGACATCCGTCGCAAGATGCGGGGAGCGGCCAACCGGGTGCGGGAGCAATTGGATCGGATGATCCATTCCGCCACCACCCAGAAATATTTACAGGAACCGCTCATCACCCAGCGGGACGGGCGGTTTGTTATCCCGGTCAAGGCGATGAACCGCGCCGACGTGCCGGGACTGGTGCACGACACCTCCGCTTCCGGGGCGACCTTGTTTATCGAACCTATGGCGGTGGTGGAAACCAACAACGAACTGCGGATGCTGGAATCCCGCGAACAGGCGGAGATCGAACGGATCTTATTGGAATTATCCGCCGAAGTCGGCGGCTTTTCGTCCGGGATTCTTAAAGATTACGAACTGCTAATTGAACTCAACCTCATCTTTGCCAAAGCCCGGCTTGCCTACGATATGAAAGGGTCAAAGCCGACCGTCCGGGAGGACGGATACCTGAAATTAAACGGCGCCCGGCACCCGCTCATCCCTCAGGATCAGGTGGTGCCGATCGATATCACCCTCGGAGGCGAGTTTGATACCCTCGTCATCACCGGACCCAACACCGGGGGAAAAACGGTCACCCTGAAAACGGTGGGGCTCATCACCCTGATGACCGCCTGCGGATTGTTGCCCCCGGTGAAGGACGGAAGTGAGGTTGCCGTATTCCGCCACCTGCTTGTCGATATCGGGGACGAGCAATCGATTGAACAATCCCTCTCCACCTTCTCGGCGCACATGACCAACATTATCCGGATTCTGAAAGAAGCGGATAATCGCACCCTCGTGCTGTTAGACGAGGTGGGCGCCGGCACCGACCCGGTGGAAGGGGCGGCGCTGGCGGTCGCCATTTTGGAACAGCTTCGCGCACAGGGGTGCCGGGCGGTTGCCACCACCCACTACGCCGAGCTGAAAGCGTATGCGATCGAAACCGACGGGGTGGAAAATGCGAGCTGTGAGTTTGACGTTGCCACCCTGCGCCCGACCTATCGGTTGATACTCGGGGCGCCCGGGCGGTCGAATGCGTTTGCGATCACCCAAAAACTCGGTATGGACCCCAAGCTGGTGAACCACGCGAAAACCCTCATTTCCCGGGAAAACCGGCGGCTGGAACACGTGGTGCGGGAGCTGGAAAACCGCCGCACCGCCCTCGAACAACAACTAAAAGAAGCCACCGCCGCCGCTTACACCGCCGACGAGGAGGCAAAAGCGCTCCGCCGCCGGTTGGAGGGGTTAGAGGAAAAGCGGGTGGAAGCGCTGGAGAAGGCCAAAGCGGAAGGGGCGCGGCTGTTACAAAAAGCCCGTGCCGAAGCGGAGGCGCTACTGCAAGAAATACAGGATATCCGCAAGCAAAAAGAACAGGCGCAGATGCTGTCCGAAGCTCAGACAAATCTCCGCCGGAAACTGCGCCGTTTGGACGATGAGCTTGACCCGGTGATCGCCCGTGAAGAGGACGGCGCCCCGCCCGACCGCCCGCTGAAGATCGGGGACACAGTCAAACTTGCCGATCTTGGCAGCGAAGCGACCGTCACCGCCCTGCCGGACGGTGAACAGGTGGAGGTGCAAATGGGGGCTATCCGCACCCGGGTAGCCCTCTCCCGCCTGCGGCTGATCGAGAAAAAAGAAGCGACGAAAAAGAAAACGCCCGCTTCGCGCCGCTCCTCTCCCGGGCTTACCGCTAAAATGGAGCGCTCGGCAAAAACCGACCTCGACCTGCGGGGGATGACGGTGGAGGAAGCGTTACTCGAAACCGACCGGTTTTTAGATAACGCACTGCTCGCCGGTTTTGAGAGGGTCACGGTCATTCACGGAAAGGGTACCGGGGCGCTTCGCACCGCTATCGGGCAACATCTCAAAGGTCACCCGGCGGTGAAGGCCTTCCGTCTTGGCACCTTCGGTGAAGGCGAAACCGGGGTCACCGTGGTGGAGCTGATATAATTACCGAAAACCTCACAAAAAAAGAAGGTTCAAAATATTTGAACCTTCTTTTTTGTTGCTTTTTAATGAAAGAAATTATTACTTTCAAAACGGTCAACCTCCCACGCCATTTTTATCCCTACACAAAACCCCTCCATAAAACTTTCTTTTTCGGAAATATAGCCAAGCATTGAAACGTTCTCCCCTACATCTTCTAACAGTTGTTTCTGCTCATCATTTAGCAATATAAGCAGATTATCAAGGCGTTCTACGAGCTGTTCATTAATTTTTTGATATTCTCCCTCTTTTCTTATATATCTCTGTGACGGATGGATATTCCCGTCATACAATTCATCAAGTATGGACATTTTTATTCCTCCTATATTTTAATAACTATACCCATTTTAGCGGGTTTTCCGCTAAAAGTCAATAGCGAATTATCCGCTAAAGTATAATAAATGATGTAAACTGATTTTGGTGGTGACACTATGCTCTACAAACGCATCCGGGATTTGCGGGAAGATAAAGACCTGACACAACAACAAATGGGTGAAATCCTGTCCTGCAGCCAACGTGTATACAGTAACTACGAACGCGGCGAATTAGATATCCCCACCGAAATACTAATTAAACTTGCGGATTTTCATCAAGTCTCGGTCGACTACCTGTTAAATCGCACCGATGATCTAAAATAAAAAAGCGTATGCACCTTCGTGCATACGCTTTTTCTTTTATTCCTCTTCCGGCTGGTCCGGCACCCATTCCAGCAGATCGGCCGGCTGACAGTCCAGCGCCTTACAGATCGCATCCAAAGTGGAAAACCGCACCGCCCGGGCACGGTTGTTTTTGAGTATTGAAAGGTTCGCCAGCGTGATACCGACCTTATCGGCCAGCTCGGTGAGCCCCATTTTCCGTTTCGCCATCATCACGTCCAAATTCACTATAATTGCCATGCCGTTACTTCCCTTCAGCTTCTTTACTGTCTCACGTTTTTGCCGTTCTTTCGCTCCCATGTAGAAAATTCGCACAGCGAATTTTGATGAGTGGGCAACGCCACTCAAGTTCTGTAGCAACCTTTTGCTCCCATATAGAAAATTTGCGAAGCAAATTTTGATGAGTGGGCAACGCCATTTCAAATTCGCACAATCTGTAGGCCCACTCAGATGGTCATGTCGTTCTCCGACTTATACTCCGACGCTTTGTCAAACAACTGGGCGATCATAAACAGCACCAGTCCAACCACCGCAAAGGCGACAAACACCACCACCATAAAAAACTTATGGATGACAAACACCGCCACAAAGTAGAAAAAAGCCAGCAACAGACAATCCCAACCGACCATATTCAGCCGGCGGACCGTATCCCGGGAAAAAGCGAGCCCTTTTCGGATGTTCCGCATCACCTGAAACGCCTGCCATAAGATCAGCTCCGCCATAATGCCGGACACCATCAGTATGGTGTAATACTTCTCAAACAGCCGTTCCGGTTCCCCCGGCACCCGCATGGTCACATCCGGAATGGTCCAATGTAAGGTTGCCATTAACACCGCCGCTAAAATCATCATCAATACGAGAGCGATCTCCAGCACACGGCCGAGCCGCTTATGTTCAAATAAACTCATTTTGTCTTCGCTCCTCGGTGAAATCGGTCGATTGTTGTCAATTATCGAAAACATTATATCGTAAAACAGTAAACCCGTCAATCCTTTTCCCCCATTCGACACAAAAAACCTTTCTTTCCTTCTTTCTGACGGTTGTCAGCGATAAAAAACTGTGCTATACTAATAAGGTATATGGTAAATCACGAAAGGTAGAGGATAGTATGGGACTGCTCAATACCCTGTTTGGCAATTACAGCGCACGGGAACTGAAAAAGATCCGTCCGCTCGCCGATAAGGTGCTCGCGCTGGAGGAAACCTACCGGGCGATGACCGACGAGGAGCTGAAAAATCAAACTGCGGTGCTCAAAGACCGCTTGAATAATGGAGAAACCACCGACGATATCCTGCCGGAGGCGTTTGCCGTCTGCCGGGAGGCCTCCGATCGGGTGCTCGGGATGCGGCATTTTCCGGTCCAGATCATCGGCGGCATCATTCTGCACCAGGGGCGCATCGCCGAGATGCGTACCGGTGAAGGAAAAACGCTGGTAGCGACCCTGCCGGCCTATCTCAACGCGCTCACCGGACGCGGGGTGCATATCGTCACGGTCAACGATTATCTGGCTCGCCGTGATAGTGAATGGATGGGCAAAATCTACCGGTATCTCGGACTTTCGGTCGGCCTCATCGTGCACGGCCTTAACAACGACGAGCGCCGCGCGGCCTACGCCGCCGATATCACCTACGGTACCAATAACGAAATGGGATTTGACTATCTCCGTGACAACATGGTGCTGTATAAGGAAAATCTCGTTCAGCGGGAGCATCATTTTGCGATCGTGGACGAGGTGGACTCGATCCTCATTGACGAGGCGCGTACCCCGCTTATCATCTCGGGTCACGGGGATAAATCCACCGAGCTGTATGCCGAAGCCGACCGGTTTGCCAAAGGGCTTCGTGCGTTCCGCATCAAGGAAATGGATGCCAAAGAGGAGCAGGATGCGGTAGACGGCGACTATATCGTGGACGAAAAAGCACGCACCGCCACCCTCACCCAATCGGGTGTCCGCAAAGCGGAAAAATTCTTTAACGTCGAAAACCTTATGGACGGCGACCAGGTCACCCTCTTGCACCACATCAACCAGGCGATCAAGGCCCGCGGGGTGATGAAGCGGGACGTGGATTACGTGGTGCGGGACGGCCAGGTTATCATCGTGGACGAATTCACCGGACGGCTGATGCTCGGCCGCCGGTATAACGAAGGGTTACACCAGGCGATCGAAGCCAAGGAAGGGGTTAAAGTGGAGCGGGAGAGCAAAACGCTCGCCACCATTACCTTCCAGAACTACTTCCGTTTATACAGCAAGCTGTCCGGCATGACCGGTACGGCGAAAACCGAGGAAACCGAGTTCCAGGAGATCTACAAGCTGGACGTTATCGAAATTCCTACCAACAAGGCGGTCATCCGGGAGGATCACCCGGACAGCGTGTATAAGACCGAGCGTGGGAAATTCGGGGCGGTCATCGGGCAGATCGAAGAGTGTCACAAGCGGCAACAGCCGGTGCTGGTGGGCACCATTTCGATCGAAAAATCCGAATATCTGTCCAAACTCCTGAAGGCGCGCGGCATCCGTCACGAGGTGCTCAACGCCAAACACCACGAACGGGAAGCGGAGATCGTCGCCCAGGCGGGTAAGCTGGGGGCGGTGACCATTGCCACCAATATGGCGGGGCGCGGTACCGATATTATGCTGGGCGGCAACCCCGAATTTATGGCGCGCGCCGAAATGCGCCGGCTTAACTACAGCGAGGAGCTGATCGCCGAATCCACCGCCTTTGGCGAAACCGATAATGAGGAAATCTTAGAAGCGCGGAAAACCTTCCGGGCTTTGAAGGAAAAATACAGCGACGAGATCCGTTCCGAAGTAGAAGCGGTAAGGGAAGCCGGCGGTCTTTTCATCATCGGCACCGAACGGCACGAATCCCGCCGGATCGACAATCAGCTTCGCGGCCGTTCCGGTCGTCAGGGGGACCCGGGCGCTTCCCGGTTTTTCCTGTCGCTGGAGGATGATCTGATGCGCCTCTTTGGCGGCGAGCGGATCGACGCGATGATGAATATGCTGGGTGTCACCGAGGATATGCCGATCGAAAACGGTATGCTCACCCGCACCATTGAAGGCGCCCAGCGCCGGGTAGAGGAACGGAACTTCAGTATCCGCCGTGACGTGCTGAAATACGACGACGTGATGAACCGTCAGCGAGAGATCATCTACGGACAGCGCCGGCAGGTGCTGGACGGCGAGGATATGCATGACAGCATCTGGAAAATGGTGCTCGGCTCCATTTCGCAGAACGTCGCCCGGTTCACGGTCGGCGAAGAGCACACCGAATGGAACCTCGACAGTTTACGGGATTACTACCGTGGCTGGCTGACCGATGACAACGATTTCCGTTTCACCGCCCAGCAACTGGAGGATCTGGAAAGCGGCGAGCTTATTGATCTGCTCACCGAACGTGCTGAAAAGCTGTATGCCGAAAAACAGGCGCTGTTCGGAGAGAATATGGGCGAAGTGGAGCGGGTGGTTCTGCTTCGCAACGTCGACCGCTACTGGATGGAGCATATCGACAATATGGATCAGCTTCGCGGCGGTATTCATCTGCGCGCCTACGGTCAGCACGACCCGGTGGTAATGTACCGCTTGGAGGGCTTTGATATGTTCGATCAAATGGTGGATGCGATCCGGGAGGATACCGCCCGAATGATGCTGACCATTCGTCCGCGGGAGCAAGAGCCGCGCCGCACCGCCGTTATGCAAGCTACCGCCGCCGCAGTCGGCGGGGATGACAGCGTGAAAAAACAGCCGGTTCGCAAAACCGCCGCCGACAAGGTCGGTAGAAACGACCCCTGCCCCTGCGGCAGTGGACTGAAATACAAAAAATGCTGCGGCCGTACCGGCGGCAGTGACCCTCAATAAGCCAACAGCAAGGAGATTAAAAAGGTATGAAACTGGGTATTATCGGACTGCCGAACGTCGGCAAATCCACCCTCTTTAACGCGATCACCAACGCCGGCGCCCAAAGCGCCAACTATCCGTTTTGCACCATTGACCCGAATGTGGGGGTAGTATCGGTGCCGGACACCCGTTTAGACGTGCTGACCGAGATGTATCAGCCGGCGAAGGTCACCCCGGCGGTCATCGAATTCGTGGACATTGCCGGTCTGGTAAAGGGCGCCAGCCGTGGCGAGGGGCTGGGCAACAAGTTCCTTGCCAACATCCGTGAGGTGGATGCGATCGTACACGTGGTGCGCTGTTTTAATAACGACGATATCATCCACGTGGACGGCAGTATCGATGCGCTCCGCGATATGGAAACGATTAGTTTAGAGTTGATCTTTGCGGATATGGAGGCGGTGGAACGCCGGCTGGATCGCACCAAAAAAGCGCTCAAGGGGGATAAATCCCTGGAAGCGGAGGTACAGTTCTTACAGCGGGTGCTTACTACCTTAGAAGCCGGACACGCCGCCCGGACGATCGACACCACCCCGGAGGAGGAAGCGCTCTTACACTCGCTCACCCTCCTTACCGCCAAACCGGTCATTTATGCTGCCAACCTCTCGGAGGCGGATTTCTCCGGCGGTTCCCCGGACAGCAACCCGCATTATCAGCAGGTAGCGGCGGCCGCCGCCAAGGAAGGTGCCGAGGTACTGCCGATCTGCGCACAAATGGAAGCGGATATTGCGGATATGGACGACGAGGAAAAGGAGATGTTCCTGTCCGAGTTGGGGCTCACCCATACCGGCCTTGACCGGCTTATTCAAAAGAGCTACCACCTGCTCGGTCTGATTTCCTACCTCACCGCTGGCCCGACCGAGGTACGTGCCTGGACCATTACCCGGGGTACTAAAGCCCCTCAGGCCGCCGGCAAAATCCACACCGATTTTGAACGCGGCTTTATCCGGGCAGAGGTGGTGTCCTACGACGATCTGACCGCCTGCGGCTCGATGAATGCGGCGAAGGAAAAGGGCCTTGTCCGCTCGGAAGGCAAGGAATACGTGATGCAGGACGGCGACGTGGTGCTGTTCCGATTTAACGTATAACTACATAAAAAAAGAACCCCCGATGACAAGATCATCGGGGGTTTTCTTATGCTTGTTCCTTCTTTTCCCGGGTGTCCATGGTTTTTCCGAACACCACAAACCGGTCATATAAAAACTCCAAAACGAAATTGGACAGCATCATCAGCGCTTCTACCAAAAAATCGTTCCAGCCGATCCCCACCAGCAGATTTCCGCCCACGGTGGACAGCGGGGTGAACACCGCGTAAAACACCGCTACCTTCAGCATCGCCACCGGCACGTTGCCGGCAGACTGGAAGGTCACGTTGCGGTTTAAGGTGAAGTTCCAGATGACCGACAGGGTGAGTGCGATCAGGTGGGACACCCAATAGGGCCACTTGAGCAGTCCGTTCATCAGCGCAAAGGACCCGGCCTGAATAATGCCGGCACTCAACGAAAACAGGGTGAATAAAATCGCCCGTCTGAGTTCCTTCTTCTTTTCGGTCGTCATATTTTCCACTCTTTCTCGGCAAGGGACGTTAAAGTCCAATATCCTGCAACAACTGTTTTAATTCTTCTGCCTGACTTTTGGACACACTGTCGTTATAGCGCACGTCCCGCATCACTCGATCCATGTGCCCGCAGAAAAGGAGCTTACACCACCGACGCACCTGCATCACCGGGGTGAGCCAGGGATGTTTATACAGGATACAGTAGTGGGTTTTCAGCACGTCATACGGAAGGATGATCTTCGAAAAAAGATACCCCTGCCGTCCGCCGTGCTTTTGCTGTTGAATAGCAATATAGTTTCTTCGGTTACCGTAGGCACCGCCGGCAACGATGAATTCCTGCATCTGTTCGGTGATCCAATCGAGCGGCTCTCCGTCCATCCACACCCGCACCAGTTGGCGCATGACGTTGGCAAACCGCAGAAGATTGCCTTTTTCCAAAAAGCGATCCCGCCGATCCTTATCCGCCCCGGGCATCCGGTCGAGCAGCCACAGGTCCACAAACGGGCGCAAGCCGCATCCGCCGTGTTCGTAGTGTTTGGCCATGTGAGCAATATGATAAAAATAAAACATTTCGTCGGTCATCTCTTGCCAGAAAGAAAACCCTTCCTTTGGCGCCGTATATTCCCAGACCTGTTGTATCATGTTGTTGGCAGCCGCCACCCAGTCTTCCTCGATCAACTGATAATGCAGTTCAATATGCTGTCCGCCGGGCGAAATGACCGAAAAATCGTGTGAAGTTCTGCCTTGATAGGTATACCCCTCTTTTTGGAGCAGATGATCCAATACCTTCTGCAAATGATCCTTGGAAAACAGAATATCAATATCACAGCTGGTACGCATCCACGGTTCCGGGTACACCTGCCGGATGACCGAGCCCTTCAGCGGCAGGAACGGAACCTCCAACGATTCCAGCACCTCGCACAACCGGTTGTATTCAAAGTTTAACGGCTCATACCGATACACCGCTTTGATCTGCAGTAGCTGGAACGGTTCATAGGTAGCGCTTTCTTTATCCGGCAATCCGTTTTTCTGCAGACCGACCCCTACCAGATGCGCGAGGTCCTGCTTATGAGAAACGGTCAGAATGTCCGCCAGCATCTCCTCGGTCAGGGACTCCCGATCGGCATCCGACAGCCGCCCGTCGGTCAGCGCACACCGAATGAGCTGAAAGATCAGATATACGGTTTTTTCGTTCAACCCTATCACTTCATTTCTTATCGGGTAATGCCACGATAATCGGCTTTCACCTGCTCGTAGCTCTCCAAATTTCCAATATCATACCGCTTTCCGGGCATTTCCATAGCGTGCACCGCCGTTTGCTGACACAGCCAGGCGATAAAGCTGCCCGGCGCATCGGTGCCGCAACCGCTTTGGATCCCTTTTTCCACCAAGCGGGCATCCTTCGCCGTATAAAAATAAAACGGCGGGCAACACCAAGGGGAATCGGGATTTTCCGGCTTTTCCGCCATACGGATCACGCGGTCCCTCTCGTCCACCGTAACGACCCCGCTTTTTTTCAGCTTCTTTTCATCCGCTTCATAATACCGCAGGATACAAGAGGTGCCCTTGCCCTTTGCATAGGCGATAAAGCGGGTCAGACTGAAGTCTAAAAGATTGTCCCCCGCAATCACCAGCATATCGTCATCTACCTTCAGTTTGTCGATCGCAAACTGAATATCCTTTACCGCCCCGAGCCGGGTTTCATTGGAGGAGGTGCCGTCGTCCACCACCGTGATCTTCTGTCGGCAGGTCGCCGCCCACTCGGTAAAATGAGGAGCAAATTTATGGTTGGAGATGACGACGTATTCGTCCACCTCACCGGCCCCATCAATATCCTCGATCAGCCAGTCAAGAATGGTTTTCTCCCCCACCGTAAGCAACGGCTTCGGAAAATTCTCGGTAAGGGGATACAGCCGGGTCGCATACCCGGCCGCTAAAATCAGACATTTCATAAACGGTTTCCTCTCAATCCAGATGTACCCCGTCGGCGCTGTCGCAAATATGCACCGAATAGCGGCCGGTGAGGTGCGGGAACGCTTTCAGGTATTCGCGGGTCACCGTTTGGGCGATCGTGTCCGCCTGCGCCGGGTCAACCAGCGCCATACAACAGCCCTTAAAACCGGCGCCGGAAAACCGTCCGCCGTAAATGCCCGGGGTTTCCCGCATAATATCATACAATTTGATCAGTTCGGGCGAGCCGGTCTCCCAACTGTGAATGGAGCTGTATCCGCTCTCAAAGGACAGCCGACCGAACTCCTCAATATCCCCGCGCCGGAACGCTTCGGCTCCCCGCTCCACCCGGTCGTATTCCGAGTACCAGTGATCGGCACGGCGCCGCCAGTTTTCCGGTAGCTTGTCCCGGTGCGCCAAATAGACCTCCTTCGGGATATCCCGGAGGTTGGTCTCTTCAAATTTTCCGTACTCCATACCGGCAAACGCTTTGAGCGCATACGCCGCACTGCGGCATTCATCCACCCGCATATTGTACGCCGAGCCGGCCAAGCTTCTTTCCACCCCGCTGAAAAAGATCGCGATCTTATACGGCTTCATAGCCGGATGATGCGGGATCAGTTCGTAGCTTTCATCCTTCAGGTCCATATATAACAGATGATCCTTCCGGCAATACACCTCGCAGGACTGGTCCAGCCGTCCGCAGGAGACCCCGACGTACCGGTTTTCCGCCTCCTGCGAAATGTCGATCAACTCTTCGGGGGTCAGCGAGATATGGTTCAGCTTACACAGCGCCGACAAAAAGGTGAGTATCACCGCCGCCGAGGAGGAAAGACCGCCGATCGGCAGTTCCCCGTTGATCACCGCGCACAGTCCCCGACGAAGCGGATACCGGCGGTTGAGCGCAATGGTAGCCCCCCGCAGATGATCTGCCCAGTCGTTCTCCTTTTTGGTCGGGGTGGACAGCACGTGCCACTGCGCCCGCTTTTCAAACTGCAACGACTGCAGCTCCATAACCCCGTTTTCTTTAGGGCCGTAAGCCATATACACGCCTTTATTGATCGCAAAGCCGGTGATCTTTCCGAGCTGGTGGTCCGAATGGGCCCCGATCGGACAGATGCGATACGGCGTAAACGCAATATACTGCGGCGCCTTTTTATACCGTTCCTCAAATGCCTGGGCGACAACGTTCATAGCGTTCGCTCCTTTTACCATTGATCAGTTCTGATAAAACGCGTGGTACCATTCGGCAAACCGCCGCAGACCCTCCCTGAGAGAGGTGGCGGGTTTAAACCCGAAATCCCGTTCCAGCGGAGAGGTGTCTGCATAGGTGATCGGCACGTCTCCCGGCTGCATCGGCACCAATTTTTTGTGTGCCTCAAAATCATAATCCGCCGGCAGAACCTCCGCCCGGATCAATTCCTCCTGCAGAATGGTCACAAAATCCAGCAGATTTTCGGGGTTGTTGTTGCCGATGTTATACACCCGATACGGCGGCAACGGCAGACCGTCCTCGCCGTTTTGTTTCTCGGGCGCATTCTGCATCACGTGCTTCACCCCGGTTACAATATCGTCCACGTAGGTGAAGTCCCGCTTGCAGTTACCGAAATTAAAGATCTCAATGGTCTCCCCGCGGAGCAGCTTGTTGGTAAACCCGAAATACGCCATATCCGGGCGCCCCGCCGGCCCGTACACGGTGAAAAACCGCAAGCCGGTGGAGGGAATGTTATATAGCTTCGAGTAAGCGTGCGCCATAAGCTCGTTGCTCTTTTTGGTAGCGGCGTACAAGCTCACCGGGTTATCTACCTTATCATCGGTGGAATAGGGGATTTTCTTGTTACTGCCGTACACCGACGAGCTGGAGGCATACACCAGATGCTCCACCGGGTGGTTGCGGCACGCTTCTAAAATGTTATAAAAACCGATAATGTTGCTCTGAATATACGCATCGGGATTTTCAATGGAATACCGCACCCCCGCCTGCGCCGCGAGGTTCACCACCACGTTGAAAGCATACTGGTCAAACAGCCGGTCGATCAGCGCCCGGTCGGCAAGGTCCCCCTTGACAAAGGTCCAGCGGGTACCGGGGTTGTTTTTTTCGGTTTTTTCGATCTCTTGCAGACGGTAATCCTTGATAGCCGGATCGTAATAATCGTTGAGATTATCCAGTCCCACCACCCGGATGCCGTCCACCGTATTCAGCAGTTCGGTGACGAGATTCGCCCCGATAAAGCCGGCGGCGCCGGTAACCAGTACCGTTTTGTTTTTCAGCTCTACGTTCGGTGTCAGCATAGTGTTCCTCCCATAGGGTAGCGCACCCTGTGTTATTTCCGATATTTAATGACCCGGGCGGGGTTGCCGCCCACGATCGCATACGGCGGGACGTCCTTGGTCACCACCGCACCCGCGCCGACGATCGCTCCGGTGCCGACCGTTACGCCGGGCAGGACGATAACGCCGTAGCCGATCCATACGTCATCCTCGATGACGATCGGTTTGGTTTCGGTATATCCCTGCTTGACCATCGGCAAATCCGTTTGGCCAAACGCGTGATTTTTCGTAACAAAAAAGCAGTTGGGCCCCATCATCACGTAATTGCCGATCGTCACGTGGTCCGGTACCACGCAATTCGGCCCGATTCCGGAATAATTCCCGATAGACACACGCCGGCCCACCGTAGCATTTTTTTGAATATTCACCGGGTTTCCCACGTGATCCATAAACCCCTTACAGCACCATTGCCGAAGCCGTTTTTGCCCGATATTGATCTTGCCCTTGTTTTTCGGCAGATGCTTGATCAGCAGATTATAGAGGGCATAGTACCCACCCCCGAAAATTTTTCTCATCTTCTCATTTTCCCCTTTTTCAGCATGGTCAGTTTTCGCCGAAGCGACTTGATGACGTCTTTGTAGGTAGTTTTAAAATATTTTTTCTTAGCAAAATCAAACCCATGTGCCAGCACGTCCCGGATAAAGGTGTCCCGCCCCTCCGGGCGCATAACCGACCGGATCATGGCGTGATTCCGCTCGCCGGCTTTTTTCGCATCGGTGGGACAGGAAACACAGTCAGACAAAAGGTCTTGTATCAACGCTTGCCCTTTTTTCGAATGCACAAACACAAGGGAGGTACCCTTGTCGTCATCCATATCCGGGTGAACGTTTGCCACCCCCCAGAAATCCGCCAGGGTGATATCCGCCGCCCGCTCAAAGCTCTTAAAGGAACAAGCGTAACAGGACGGGCGCAACGACAGATTTTTCAAAAAGCCCTGCATATACACATCCGCCGAGCGAGGTTGTTTATGCTCTCTCCCGTTTTTAAATACCAGCCGAAGCAAAAACCCTTTCCAACCGTCCTTCTTATACCGGAAGGATACCGTTTCCACCGGGGAGGCGGCGTCACCTTCCCGGTAGCGGATATACTCGTCCCACACCGCCGGGGACGGAACCCCGTGACAGATAATGTCTGCCGTAATGAGGTGATCGTACTCCTGCCGGAGATATCCATAAAGTCCCTCGATCTGACAGGGGGTGCCGGTGAACAGCACCGGGGTGCCGGCTTGCAACAGCGCCTGCGCTTGGCGATAGGTGTCCCCGATCGTACTTTGCAGGTATTTCGAGCCGCGAAGCCGGGATAGGTCCTCCTTGGTTTTCACCGGGATATGCCGAACGGCAAACCGCTCATCAAACGCCGCACCAAACACCACGCCGCCGCGATCGATCACCGCTTCGGCGAGCAGGGTGAACACCCCGCCGGAGGAGCTTTCAAACCGGACAGTATCATCTTTATTCATCACCGCCAACGCTTGCGGCGGCTCATTTTTTGAAAGGGGATGCAAGATCGGACACACCTGCTCACATAACCCGCAATCGACACAGCTTTGCTCATTCACGTGGGGATATAAAAACCCCTCGTCATCCCGAAGCATGGTAATACAACCCTTCGGGCAAACGGTGGCACACCCGTGGCAGCCGGAGCAACCCTCTTTGTTATCGATTCGGATCACGGGACCTCACACTCCAAACACAAAACTTGCCGTCTTTTTCGGCAATACCAAACGGATCAGATAGATGATGCCGATACTGCCGGCTACCGCTACGGTCCATTGTACAAGCTGTAGCACCGGCAAAAACAAATCCACACCGATCCGGGACAGCACCATATTTACCACCGTCAGAACGGCACAGTGAAGATAAAAAATACCGTAGGAACGATCGCCTATAAAGCCGAGCCAATTCATCAGGCGATTATTTGACCAATCGGTGTCGCTGTACCGGTAGATCAGCAAAATCAGTGCCGCCGCATACAAAAATCCGCCAAGCCGGATTTGACCAAAGGTGGAGAAGAAAACGCTTTCCAGCAGTTGCAGCATAAAGGCGGCGATCACCCCGCCGACAATCAGCTTGTCCGAGCACCGCACGGTCGGACGGTATTCATTCACCAGCATACCGCCGTAGTAAAAAGCGATCCACACCGGGGTATACCGGATGATCCCGTCTAAATCAAATCCCAGAGCGGGAGCCACGTTATACAGTAATAAAAATACCGGGGTCAGCGATAAAATGAAAATGCTTTTCCCCCGATGCCGCACACACTGCATCAAAAGCGGGGTGACCAGGGTAAACAGGGTCAGCACCACGATATAGTAGAAAGGGGTCGCCGCTTTGCCGAGCAAAAACGCTTTCAAAAGCCGCCCGACCGACAGTTCCCCGCCGGTCAAAAAGGAAAACAGCAGATACCCCACCGTGTACACAGCGTAAGGAATCAACAGACGGGGTAACCGTTTTTTTAAATAAGCCCCGGCCATCGGTTCCGGCATCCGGACAAAATAGCCGGACACGAAAAAGAAAATCGCCACCGGGAAATTGATGAGATTTCGCATCAATAAATACCAAGCACCCTCGAAAGAGGCAAGCGGTAATCCTACGCCGTTTTCGCAGTGAACCAGCACCACCGCCAGCATACAGATGCCGCGTATCGCCTGCCAAAAAACGTTTTTATTGGTGGTTGCCATTATACTCCCACCCCTATCTTCCGAAGGATCTTTTTCACCGGCTTTACCACCAGGTTTTTCTCATACTCATTCATGCCCAGTAGCCACATGGATGCGGCGTATACCGCTACGTACAGCAGGATACTTCCGCCGAATACCCACAGATTATTGAGGTCGAAGAACCGGTCGATCAGCATCCCGGCCGCCACCGGCGGGATCAGGCCCACCGCCAGCCGAAGGATATTTTTCCAGAAATACACAACGTCGATATTGCACTTTTTATGATAGTACACGTTCATGATCAGCCCGTTGGCCACCACCAGCGAGATCGCGGTGCCGAGTGCCGCACCGATCGCCCCGTACCGACGGCAGAAGATCACCGTCATACAGAGATTGATGATCGCCATAACAATGTACGCCAAGCTTCGGAACTGATGACGGTTGAGCGCCCGCTGAATTTCAATGCCGAGATTCTGAATGAGCGCCACCAAAGACGAAAATACCAAAAGCAGGGTCACCGCATACGAATCACCGTATTCCGCACCCGCCCAGATGTTGACGATAAACGGTTTTCCGAAAAACACGATACCGGTCGCCACCAGCGACAAACACAAAAACTGGATCCGTCCCACCCGGGTAAAGAGAGAGGTAAGCGCCTGCCGCTGCGCCGATTGATCGTCAGCGGTTTTCAGCACCGTTTTATGAATACGCGGGGTGAACACCCCGGAAATGGCGGTGGAAAACAGATGATAGTGATTATATAAGGTATACCCGACCGAATAGATCGCCACCGCCGAGGTGCCGTGAAAACGGCCGAGCAAAAATTTGCCCATACTCCAGTTGATCTGGTCCACGATCATATTAATGGCGATAAAGAAGGTGTAATTAAAAATGCTTCTGAAAAGCCCCTTCTCCACCCGGCCGAACAAAAACCGCTGTTTTAATTTCACCAGCACAAAGAACAGGTAGCAGATATCCACCACCCAGGTGATCGCTACCGTTACCGCTACCATAGCAATGGAGCGATACCCCATAAGCAACAGCGGCAGGGTCACCAGCGGTCCCACCACCGTCTTGCCGATACCGAGGAGTTTCAGCAACACAAATTTTTCGTGTGCCGAAATGATGCTGGAAAAGACACTCATCGGGAAGGATACGGCGAGGTTGGCGGTGAGAAGCGCCATTAACACCCGCGCGATCTCATATTCTCCGGCGGTGAGTCCCTCGTCAAATACCAGCTCGAGGTGGGTGGTCAAAAACACCCCGCACGCCACCACGATAGCGGCAATCACCCCGTAGATGAGCAAAAACAGTCCGTTCAGCCGATAGATCGACTGGGTATCGTTTTCTTTTTTATACTTGCTGAAAAAGCGGATGTAACTGACGTTAAAGCCCAAGCTTAACACCGACATCATCGAAATGGTGGAGGATACCGTGTTATACAGTCCATATTCGCTCTGCCCCAGCAGGCGGATCATCACCGGCGTATACAAAAGCCCGATGATCAAACTCAACCCCATTTGCAGATACGAGAGGAGTGAGCCGATTTTCAGTTGATTGATCTTCACGGTCGTTCCTCCCTAAAATCAGATAAAACAGCTATCAAGATACCGCTGAAAAGCTTCCCTTTCCTTGACAAACTGCTCATCGGCGGCAGTAAAATCACAGGTTTCTATCCTTTCCGGAATCCCATGCTCGATAAAACGGTCCTCAAGCTCAAAAAGATTCACCAGCGAGTGAATACGCGACCCGGTATGATTGTTTTCCGCCTGTTTCTGGTGGCGGTCAAACACGTAAAACGGCGTGTGAAGGTTGATCGAAAAGGCGGTCGCATGGAACGAGTCGGTAAACACCATTTGCGCGTGATCGATCAGCCACACAAACTCCTTCGGATCGCTCACGTAAAACCGATCGGAAGGGTTTGCAAGATCGACGATCCGGCAACCGTTTTGCTCCGCAAACGCCGTGATTTTTCCCCATAAGGTCGCATCACGGTCACCGAGATAAAACACCACGATATACTTTTCTTTGATCGGCAAAGGACGGGCAAACTCCCGCCATTCCTCCGCCGTGATCATGAGGGTCGGGTCGATAATATGTGCACACGGCTTACCGCTCAAAGCGGCAATATCCGCCGCCCCTGCCGCCTCCCGGCAGGACAGATGATCAAAGCCGGCAAAATATCCGGCAAACTCCTCCCGATATTCCGCCGGGATCTCGCTCACCCCGATACTCGGGGCGACCGCCACCCGCTGCTCTTGTCGTGCAAACTGCAAAAAGAAATTTTTGCGTTCTTTTTTGCGAATCTCCGGGTTCCACACCTGGTCGCTTCCCACCACAAAATAGCGGTACTGCTCGCAAATCTCGTCCGGGATCAGCCCGTTTTCGGTATACAGCGTGCGGGTCGGCACCGACTGACGGCTGAACCGATCAAACGCCGCTTTCCGCTTGGCAACCGTGTTTCCGAGCAGGCACTGAAGCCGGTCGCGTAACATCTTTCCCCCGGTTTTCAGTCCCCGCTTTTTGCAAACCAGCGTCTGAACCTCATACCCGCGGCGGGAAAGTAAGGTGTGCATCGCGTAATTCTGCAACCGATTACCGTAATTCAGGTTGCCATATAACGTCACTATTCCGATTTTATCAACCGAACCTTTCATAGCAACCTCCTTTACCTTCATTCGAACGAACGCAAAATCTGTTCACACACGTGTTCTGCCGAACAAGTTTCTCTCGCTTTTTCAGCGATCTGTTTCAAATCATAGGTGTTATACTGCTCGATCAGCCGTTCCATGGCATCGGCGAGGGTATCCACCGTGGTTTGCTCCAAAATGATGCCAAAGGCATCATCCCAGTCCTCCCGGATACCGCCGTTGTCAGAAGAAATTACCGGGCGGCCGACCAACAGCGATTCCCGATACACGATCCCGTAGGTTTCCACCTTGCTCGGTAGCACGAAGGCATCGCTCATCTGATACTCTTTGAGCATCTGCTCTTTATCCACCCGCCCGAGCAGGCAGACGGTATCCGACAGGTGATATTCCTCAATTTTGCTTTGCAACACGCTTTTTTCTGCTCCCGCCCCGGCGATCCGCAGACGGAACGAAACCCCGCGGTCATAAAGCCGCGCCGCCGCATCCAGCAACAGAGAAAACCGTTTCCCCGGCACTAAATTCCCGG
>JAFSAC010000054.1 GCA_017442265.1 Clostridia bacterium
AGGTGGCAAAGGGTGAGGGCTTTACCGTCACCGAAGAGGCGGCGCTGATGCTCGCACGGCTCGCCGACGGGGCGCTGAGAGATGCGCTGTCCTTACTCGATCAATGCGTGTCCCGTTCCCGGGAGGTGACCGCCGAGGTGGTGGCCGCATCCGCCGGGGTGGCGGGAAAATCGTATCTTTTTGATCTCACCGATATGGTGCTCAGAGGGGATACCGCGTCGGCGCTGTCGCTGCTTGACTCCCTCTACCGTGGGTCGAAGGATATGGAACGGCTGTGCGGCGAATGGGTGGAGCATTTCCGGGATCTGATGATCCTTAAAACGGTGAAAAATCCGGACGATCTGCTGGTGGTGTCCCCCGCCGAGCGGGAACAACTGCAGGCATCCGCGGATAAGATGGAACTGGCGCAAATTTTGCGGTTTTTGCAGGTGCTGCAGCAGTCGCTTGACCGTCTGCGCGGCGGGGTGTCCCGGCGGGTGGAAATGGAAATGGCGATTTTGCGGCTTTCCACCCCCGAGCTGGATGACACCACCGATGCACTTTTAAGCCGGATCGCCAAACTGGAAGCGATGATGCGTGCCGGTGTTCCGGCGGCGCCGGTTGAAAAACCGGTCGCTGTGCCGCAACCGGCCCCGGTTGAAAGCGGGCCGGCGGCTGTAAAAGAACCGGAGGCAAAGCCGGAGCCGGCACCGA
The DNA here is from genome assembly GCA_017442265.1 of Clostridia bacterium. Classification (GTDB taxonomy): domain Bacteria; phylum Bacillota; class Clostridia; order Oscillospirales; family Acutalibacteraceae; genus URNF01. The sequence goes on from JAFSAC010000054.1 coordinate 694, forward strand.
CCCCGACCCCCGCACCGACCCCGACCCCCGCCGCTCCGGCGCCGGGCGAAGAGGTGCCGTTTGACAAATGGGGCGAGGTGGTGGAGAAGCTCGCCACCGTGTGTGCGCCGCTTCACGGGGTACTGCTCGGGTCCACCGCCGGTTTGCGGGACGATATCGTGGTGGTATCCACCGGAAATCAGATGTTCCGTACCCTGGTGACCCGGGACGGAAATAAGCAGGTGCTGATCGACGTGCTCCGGGAGGTTACCGGGCGCACCTTACGGATTGCGGTGAAAAAACAACCGCTAAAAAACGAAGAGGTGCCGAGCGATCCGCTGACGGCATTTATCCGGGAAAGCCGGGAAAAAGGGGTGGACATTTCCACCAACTGAAAGGATGAATCAGGATGAAAGCAAGATTACCGCAGGGTATGGGCGGCGGGCCGGGCAATATGCAAGCGATGCTCCGGCAGGCACAGAAGATGCAGGAGGATGCCGCCGCTTTACAGCAGGAATTAGAGGAAAAGCAGTATTCCGCGACCGCCGGCGGCGGGGCGGTGAAAGCCACGGTGAACGGAAAATATGAGATCGTGGACCTTGTTATCCAGCCGGAGGTTATCGACCCGGAGGATGCGGAGATGCTGACCGATCTGGTGATTGCCGCTGTCAATGAAGCCAACCGCCAGGCGGCTGAGGATGCCCAGCAGCAAATGGCCCGGGTGACCGGCGGTCTGCAGATGCCGGGGATGTTTTAATGGAGTACGGAGTAGCGCCGCTCGAGCGGCTGGTGGAGCAGCTGGAGACCTTACCCGGCATCGGGCATAAATCGGCTCAGCGGCTCGCATTTTATCTCCTGCGGCAACCGGAGGAAAAGGCGGATAAATTTGTGGACGCCATTCGGGAGGCCCGGGAGAAAATACACGAATGCAGTGTTTGCTGTAATCTGACCGATCGGGAGCTGTGCCCGGTGTGTAATGCGCCGGCGAGAGACCCTTCGGTGATCTGCGTGGTGGAGGACCCGCGGGACGTGGCGGCGTTTGAGCGCACCCGGGAGTATGCCGGGCTGTACCACGTGTTGCACGGTACCATTTCCCCCATGGACGGCATCGGCCCGGAGCAGATTCGTATCCGGGAACTGCTGGTGCGGTTGACCGACGAGCGGGTGCGTGAGGTCATTATGGCTACCAACCCGACGGTGGAAGGGGAAGCGACCGCGATGTATATCGCCCGGCTGTTACAGCCGTTTCCTTTGAAGGTCACCCGGCTTGCCTACGGTATTCCGGTGGGCGGCGATCTCGAGTATGCGGATGAGGTGACCCTGCGCCGGTCGCTGGAAGGGCGAAACGAACTGTAATACATACGGAGGAGGTGCCTGCGTGAAGGACAATCTGAAAACCATTGCCACCAACAAAAAAGCGTTTCACGATTATTTCGTGGAAGAGAGCTTGGAAGCGGGCATCGAGCTGTTTGGAACCGAAGTAAAATCCATTCGTTCCGGCGGGGTGAACCTCAAGGATGCGTGGTGCAGTATCGTCGAGGGCGAAATGTTTGTCAACGGTATGCATATCAGTCCGTATGAGCAGGGGAACATTTTTAACCGTGATCCCCGGCGGGTGCGGCGACTGCTGTTGCACAAGCGGGAGATCATGAAGCTGTTCGGGCTGGTTAAACAGCAGGGGCTGACCTTAATTCCGCTGTCGCTGTATTTCAAAGGTTCCCGGGTGAAGGTGCAGGTGGGACTGTGCCGTGGCAAAAAGCTGTACGACAAACGGGAGGATGCCGCAAGGCGGGATATGAAACGGGAAGCGGAACGAGCGGTCAAAGAGCACAATGCCCGCTGAAAAATGGCAATAAAACCGGGGTGATGCCGTGCATCACCCCGGTTTTTCATATTTTTCCAAAAGTTTTTGCAAAAAAAGAGTGAAAATGCAAAAAAAGTAGGTTTTGCTACTGGTATTTTCAAAAAAAGTTTGTTATAATGTTAACGACTGTGAAAAGTGGTTTTTATTCTTGTCAAGGAGGAATTTGAATTATGCAGAAGAAAATCAGCAGTTTGCCTTTCAAGGGCACCCCTGAGCAGGCCGCCGCGCTGCAGAAGGTGATCGATGCGAAAAAGGACGATCCCAGCCAGCTTATGGGCGTTATGCAGGAAGCGCAGGGCATCTACGGTTATCTGCCGATCGAGGTTCAGCAGATGATCGCCGACGGCATGGGCGTGCCGCTGGAGAAGGTTTACGGCGTTGCCACCTTCTACGCGCAGTTTGCGCTCTCCCCGAAGGGTAAATACGATATTTCGGTTTGTCTGGGTACCGCTTGCTACGTCAAGGGCTCCGGCGACGTGTTTGATAAGTTGTCCGAGCTGCTGGGTATCGGCGCGGACGAATGCACCCCGGACGGTAAGTTCTCGCTGACCGCCTGCCGTTGCATCGGCGCCTGCGGTCTGGCCCCGGTTCTCACCGTGAACGACGAGGTGTACGGTCGTCTGACCGCCGCCGACGTTCCGGATATTCTGAAAAAGTACCAGTAATTTACGAAGGTAAAGGAATGGCCGTATGAAAATCTGTACCATTCAAGAGTTGCTTTCCGCCCGGGTGATCGTGGGCGAGGAGCGGCTGGGCGACCACGTATATTCTGCCTGCGGCAGTGATATGATGAGCGACGTTCTGGCGTACGTGAAGGACCAGGCGGTGTTGCTCACCGGTCTTGTGAACCCGCAGGTCATCCGCACGGCGGAAATGATGGATATGATCTGCATCGTATTCGTTCGTTCCAAAGAACCCACCCCGGAGATGATCCGGCTGGCGGAGGAGAGCGGACTGGTGTTGCTGGCGACCGATAAGCGGCTGTATGAGGCCTGCGGCATTCTGTACAGCAACGGTCTTGTCGGCAACAAGGTAAAGAGGGCGGCGCTATGAGTGACGTGTTGACCTTCCGTTTCGACGTAGACGGAGAGAACTTTACCTCTGCCGGGCAGGCATCGGTGCAGATCAAGAAAAACCTGCGCCAGCTCGGACTTCCCCCGGAGATCATCCGGCGGGTATCCATTGCGATGTACGAAGGCGAGATCAATATGGTCATTCACGCCGGCGGCGGCAATGCCGAGGTGCGGGTGGCGGAGGACTTTATTGAGATCGAGCTTGTGGATCACGGCCCCGGCATTGCGGATATTGAGCAGGCGATGCAGGCCGGCTTTTCCACCGCGCCGGACAACATCCGGTCGCTCGGATTTGGCGCCGGTATGGGTCTGCCCAATATGAAACGGTACACCGATTCCATGGACATTCAATCGAAGGTGGGCGACGGCACCCGTATTGTGATGCGGGTGGACCTGACCGCCTGATCACGAATGGGGGACGGTTATGCACAGTTACGTTCATTCGGTATTTTTAGACGAACAGAAATGCACCGGGTGTACCACCTGTCTGCGCCATTGCCCCACCGAGGCGATCCGCATTCGGAACGGCAAGGCGGAGATCAACGAAGCCCGTTGCATTGATTGCGGCGAATGTATCCGTGTTTGCCCGCACAAGGCCAAAAAGGCGGTGTGCAACAAGCTGGATGCTATGGACCGGTTCCGGTACAAGATCGCTCTGCCCGCGCCGACGTTGTACGGGCAGTTTGACAACCTCGACGACGTGGATTACGTGCTCACCGGACTCAAGCGGCTTGGCTTTGACGAGGTGTTTGAGGTGTCTAAAGCGGCGGAACTGGTATCCGCTTACACCCGGCTGTACTTAAACACCGAGGGGGTCAAAAAACCGGTCATCAGCTCGGCTTGTCCGGCGGTGACCCGTCTGATTGCCCTTCGGTTTCCCTCGCTGAAGGATAATCTGTTACGGATGCTGCCGCCGATGGAGATTGCGGCGGGGCTGGCCCGGGAAAAGGCCGAGCGGGAACATCCGGAACTGAAGCCCGAGGAGATCGGCGTTTGCTTTATCTCCCCCTGTCCGGCCAAGGCGAGCTACGTGAAAAACGGCTTTGCCAGCTATAAGAGTCGGGTGGACGTGGTGGTGTCGATCAGCGACCTGTATTTCCAGCTCATCAACAGCATGAGCCACACCGAACAGCCGGAAACCCTTTCCGATTCGGGTATGATCGGCATTGGCTGGTCCTCCTCCGGTGGAGAGGCGACCGCGCTGTTTAACGACAGCTATCTTGCGGCGGACGGTATCGATAACGTCATCCACGTGCTGGATCAGATCGAGAACGGCAACATTCCGCCGCTGGAATTTATTGAACTGAACGCTTGTACCGGCGGTTGTGTCGGCGGCGTTCTGACCATGCAAAACCCTTATATCGCCAAATCGCGGCTGCAGATTTTGCGCCGGTATCTGCCGGTGTCCCAGAACCTGCTCCCGACCAGCGAACAGTATATTCCCGAAGGGTACTTCTTTAACGACGACCCGGAATACCAACCGATCTCACAGCTCAGCAGCAGTATGGCGGAATCTATGCGGATGCTTGCCGATATTCAGGCGCTGCGCGGGAGGTTGCCGGGACTGGATTGCGGTTCCTGCGGCGCCCCCACCTGTCGGGCGTTTGCGGAGGACGTGGTAAAGGGCACGGCGAAGGAAAGTGACTGCATTTTAACCATGCGGGACACCCTTCGTGCTTATCTGGAAAGCCAAAAGGAGGATGGGCATGACGGTGCGTGAACTTGTCGACAGCGGCGCTGTGAAAGCGGCGGCGTTGCCGGACGGCGACCGGGAGATCGAGGGCGTGTACATCGGTGACCTGTTAAGCTGGGTCATGGGACGTGCCGGCTCCGGGGATGCCTGGATCACCATTATGTCCAACGTCAACATCGCGGCGGTGGCCACCTTGGCGGATACCGCCTGCATCATCTTAGCTGAAGGGGTGCAGCCGGACGACGGGGTAACTGAGATCGCCCGCGAGAAGAACATCAACCTGTTACTCAGCGACCGCAGTGCTTATGACACGGCGGTATGGCTGCATGAGCGGTTATGAACCGCTACTATTACGATCTGCATATCCACTCCTGCCTCTCCCCCTGCGCGGATAACGACAACACCCCCAACAATCTCGCGGGGATGGGAGCGCTGGCCGGGTTGCAGATCATGGCGCTCACCGATCATAACACCTGCCGCAACTGTCCCGCCTTTTTTGAAGCGGCGAAAAAGCACGGCATTGTCCCGGTTCCGGGAATGGAGCTCACCACCGCCGAGGATATTCATATGATCTGCCTGTTTCCCACCCTGGAAGCGGCGCTCGCCTTTGACGAAGAGGTCGGCCGTCGCCGGATTTTAGTGGAAAACCGGCCGGACATCTTCGGGGATCAGTTGGTGCTGAACGGGGAGGATGAGCCGATCGGCACCGAGCCGTACTTACTGTCCAACGCCACCACCATATCGGTGGAGGAAAGCGTTCCGCTGACTGAATATTACGGCGGGGTGTGCTACCCGGCGCATATCGACCGGGAGGCAAACGGGATCATAGCGGTGCTGGGCGCTTTACCGCCCTCCCCTGTCTTTTCCTGTGTTGAACTGCACGACGGCGAAAAGGAGTCGTCCTTGAAAGATCAGATACCGCCCGGTTGTCGGGTGGTGGTCGGATCGGATGCTCATTTTTTGTGGGATATCCGGGACAAGGACCGCTATCTGGAGTTGGACGATACGCCGTACAGCGGTCAACTGGTGCGAAATCGACTGATCGAGTGGATCAGAGGAGGCGGAGAATGAAGGAACTTTCTTTGAATCTTCTCGACATCGTCGAAAACTCGGTGAAAGCCGGAGCGACCCTTACCGAAATGTTGTTGGAGCAGGTAGGCGGTGCGCTCACCTTTACCGTCCGGGATAACGGCTGCGGTATGGATGAAGAGACGGTACGGCGGGTGACCGACCCGTTTTACACCACCCGGACCACCCGTGCGGTGGGCTTGGGACTGCCGCTTCTGAAATTAGAAGCGGAGCAGACCGGCGGAACCCTCACGGTGCAATCGGACACCGACCCCGTTCATCACGGAACGACGGTCACGGCGGTGTTTCACACCGACCACATCGACTGTCCGCCGCTCGGCGACGTCGTCGCATCGCTTATCACCCTCATTCAGGGACACCCCGACACCGATTTTTTGTTCACCCACCGGTTGGGAGAGCAAGAGGTTAAACTGGACACCCGCGAACTGCGGGAGGTGCTTCAGGGGGTGCCGCTGGACAGTTATGAGGTATTACAATGGATTGAAGGCTATTTGCGAGAGCAATACCAGTCTATAAATCAATAAATCAATTATTATAAAGGGAAAGGACGATATACCCATGAAATCATTAGCAGAGCTTCAGGCCATCCGGGACAAAATGCAGAACAAGGTTGCACTGCGTGAAGGAACCGGCGAAAAACGTGTCGTGGTCGGTATGGCGACCTGCGGTATTGCCGCCGGAGCGCGTCCGGTACTCGGCGCCTTTGTGGAGCAGGTGAACGAGCAGGGACTGGCCGGCACCATTACCGTGACCCAGACCGGTTGCATCGGCATCTGCCAGTATGAGCCGGTAGTAGAGGTTTTCGAAGCCGGTAAAGAAAAGGTTACTTATGTGAAGATGACCGCCGATAAGGTCAGCCGCGTGGTGGAGGAACACCTCAAGGGCGGCAAGCCGGTGGCGGAATTTACCATTGGTCAACAGAAAGCGTAAGGCGAGGAGGAAAAACTTATGATTCGTGCACATGTGCTGATCTGCGGCGGTACCGGTTGTACCTCCTCGGGCAGCAAGACCATTCAAGAGGTCTTCGCGGAAAAGATCGAGCAGTTCGGTCTGAAGGATGAAGTAAAGCTGGTACAGACCGGTTGCTTCGGTCTTTGCGAGCTCGGCCCGGTGGTGATCGTTCATCCCGACGGCACCTTCTACAGCCGTGTGGAAGCGACCGACGTGGAGGAGATCGTTTCCGAGCATCTGCTCAAAGGTCGTGTGGTGGACCGTCTGGTGTACGCCGATACCGGTTCGGATGCGCCGGTGGAAGGCAACGTATCGCTGAACGATACCGTCTTCTACAAGACCCAGAACCGTGTGGCGCTGCGCAACTGCGGTGTCATCAACCCGGAAAGCATCGACGAGTACATTGCTATGGACGGTTATGCCGCTCTTGGTAAGGCGCTCACCGAGATGACCCCGGAAGAGGTTATCCAGGAGATCACCGATTCCGGTCTGCGTGGCCGTGGCGGCGGTGGCTTCCCCACCGGTCGCAAATGGGCGCTGACCGCCCCGAACAAGGCACCGCAGAAGTACGTTGTTTGTAACGCCGACGAAGGCGACCCGGGTGCGTTTATGGACCGTTCGGTGCTGGAAGGCGATCCGCACAGCATCATTGAGGCCATGGCGATTGCCGGTTATGCGATCGGCGCGACCGAAGGGTATGTGTACGTCCGTGCGGAGTACCCGATCGCGGTCGCCCGTCTGCAGCTTGCGATCGAACAGGCCCGTGAATACGGTCTGCTCGGTAAGGACATCTTCGGCTCCGGCTTTGATTTCGATATGCACATCCGTCTGGGCGCCGGCGCTTTCGTGTGCGGCGAGGAAACCGCGCTGATGACCTCTATCGAGGGCAACCGCGGTGAGCCGCGTCCGCGTCCGCCGTATCCGGCTGTCCGCGGTCTGTATAACTCCCCCACCGTGGAAAACAACGTGGAAACCTTCGCCAACGTTCCGCAGATCATCCTGCGTGGCGCCGAGTGGTTTGCTTCGATGGGTACCGAGAAGTCCAAGGGTACCAAGGTGTTTGCGCTGGGCGGTAAGATCAAGCACACCGGTCTGGTGGAGATCCCGATGGGCACCACCCTGCGGGAGATCATTGAGGATATCGGCGGCGGCATCCCGAACGGCAAGAAGTTCAAAGCCGCGCAGACCGGCGGTCCTTCCGGCGGTTGTATCCCGGCCGACCTCATTGACACCCCGGTGGATTATGACAACCTCACCGCGATCGGCTGTATGATGGGTTCCGGCGGTCTCATCGTTATGGATGAGGACACCTGTATGGTGGATATGGCGAAATTCTTCCTTGAGTTCACCGTAGATGAGTCCTGCGGTAAGTGTACTCCCTGCCGTGTCGGCACCAAGCGCCTGCTTGAAAAGCTGGATAAGATCACCAAGGGCAACGGCACCCTGGAGGACATCGACGAGTTAGAGCAGCTGTGCTACTACATCAAAGAGAACTCGCTGTGCGGCCTCGGCCAGACGGCGCCCAACCCGGTGCTGTCCACCCTGAAGTTCTTCCGTGACGAGTACGTCGCTCACGTGGTTGATAAGAAGTGCCCGGCCGGCGTGTGTAAGGATCTGCTGCAGTACGTCATCGTGGAAGACCTGTGTAAGGGTTGTACCAAGTGCGCCCGCAACTGCCCGGTCAACGCGATCGAAGGCGCTGTGAAGCAGCCGCACGTGATCGACCAGGATAAATGTATTAAGTGTGGCGCTTGTGTTGCGAACTGTAACTTCAAAGCCATTATCAAACAGTAAGAAAGGAGCATGCTGTCATGGATATGGTCAACGTAAAAGTAAACGGCATTGCTGTCAGCGTGCCCAAGGGTTCCACCATTCTGGAGGCCGCCCGTGCCGCCGGTGTGGAGATTCCCACCCTGTGTTATCTGAAGGATATCAACGAGATCGGCGCCTGCCGCATCTGTATGGTCGAGGCGACCGGTGCCAGAGGCCTTGTTACCGCCTGTGTGTACCCGGTAGCGGAAGGTATGGAGATTCAGACCAACACCGAAAAGGTGCGTCGCTCCCGTAAGACCACCCTGGAGATGATCCTCTCCACCCACGACAAAAAGTGTCTGTCCTGCGTTCGCTCCACCAACTGCGAACTGCAGAAGCTGTGCCGTGATTACGGCGTGGAGGACAACGGTAAGTACGACGGCTTCAAGCCGGAGTACACCATTGACGAATCCGCTCCGCATATGATCCGGGACAACAACAAGTGTATCCTGTGCCGCCGTTGCGTAGCTGCCTGTCAGTCGCAGTTTGTGTCGGTGATCGGCGCTAATGACCGCGGTATTGATACCCATATCGCCTGTGCGTTTGAGAAACCGCTGGGCGACGTCCCCTGCGTGTCCTGCGGACAGTGCATCAACGTCTGCCCGACCGGTGCGCTGGCCGAGAAGGACAACACCGAAGAGCTGTGGGCGGCCCTGTCCGATCCGGACAAGGTGGTGCTGGTGCAGACCGCGCCGGCGGTTCGTGCGGCGATCGGGGAAGCGTTTGGGATGCCGATCGGCACCCCCGCCGAAGGCAAAATGGTGGCGGCTCTCCGCCGGCTCGGCTTTGACAAGGTGTTTGACACCGACTTTGCGGCCGACATGACCATTGTGGAAGAGGCGACCGAGCTGCTCGACCGTGTGAAGAACGGCGGCGTGCTGCCGATGATCACCTCCTGCTCCCCCGGCTGGGTCAAGTTTGCCGAGCTGTACTATCCGGAGCAGCTGAAGAATCTTTCTTCCTGCAAATCTCCGCAGCAGATGTTTGGTGCGATTCTCAAAACCTACTACGCCGAGAAGAATGGGCTGGATCCGAAGAATATCGTGTCGGTGTCGGTGATGCCGTGTACCGCCAAGAAGTTCGAGATCGGCCGTGAGGACGAATCCGCCGCCGGTGTGCCGGACGTGGATATCTCTATCACCACCCGTGAGCTTGCCCGGATGATCGACCGCGCCGGCCTGCGGTTTAACGACCTGCCGGACGAAGAGTTCGATATGCCGCTCGGCGAGGATACCGGTGCCGCCGTTATCTTCGGTGCGACCGGTGGTGTTATGGAAGCAGCGCTTCGTACCGCCAATGATCTCCTGACCGGTAAGTCCAACGATAAGGTGGATTTCGAAGAGGTCCGCGGTATGGACGGTCTCAAAGAAGCGACCTACAACATCGCCGGCGTGGAGGTCAAGGTGGCGATCGCCAGCGGACTGACCAGCGCCAACTACGTGATGAGCAAGATCAAGGACGGCACGGCACCCTGGACCTTCGTCGAGATCATGTGCTGCCCCGGCGGCTGTATCAATGGCGGCGGTCAGCCGATCGTGCCTGCGTCGGTGCGTAATTCGGAGGATTATCGTGCGAAACGTGCGAAGGTTCTTTACGACCTGGACCGCAATATGCCGGTACGGAAATCTCATGAGAACCCGATGGTCAAGAAGATCTACGAAGAGTACTTCGGAAGCTTCGGCAGCCATAAGGCGCATGAGATCCTGCACACCTCTTACGTCGCTCGCAAGAAGTTCAAATAAGGTTTTCCGGTCGGCGGTTCACCGTTTTCGGTGGGCCGCCGATTTTGTGTATATTATATATAAGGTATATATAACGAAAAAATTTCTGAAAAAAGTGCTTGACCGGATTGCTTTTGTGTGATATAGTAATTATTACCTCGTAAAAGGGGTTTTATTTTTGTGCCCGTTTTGGGACGCCCTTTTCATGAGGGAGGTAGTGTGGCAGGCCTTGAAACGCCTGGACTCACAAAAAATTCCGACATTCGGGAGGTGCCGTTATGCGCGTCAAAATTACCCTGGCTTGCACCGAATGCAAGCAACGCAACTACAACACGATGAAAAACAAGAAGAACGATCCGGACAGACTGGAAATGAATAAGTATTGCCGTTTCTGCCGGAAGCACACGCTGCACAGAGAGACGAAATAAGCGAAAGGAGAGGTGACAATGATCCTCGGAGGATTTATTGCTGCGATTATCGCGGCTCTGGTGATCTTGGTCAATTTCTTCGGTAGCTTGAATATGTTCTCTGACATGGCCTCCATGGGCATTCTGCCCTGGATCGACCGCTTCTTCGCGAACATCAATTCGAAGAAAATCGTCTTTATGCTCGCGGTGGTGGTATTTGTCGTCGGTGTCGTGTACTACCTGATCGGTCGCAACCGCGCGAAAAAGAAGGGCGAAAAGGTCCCGTTCGTGCCGGCCGCGCTGACCAAGTATTTCCGGGATACCCGCGGCGAATTCAAAAAGGTCGTTTGGCCCACCTTCCCGGCGGTGGTTCGCAACACCGGTGTTACGCTGGTGGTTTGTGCCCTGCTTGGAGCGGCTGTTTGCCTGGTCGATTTCGGCCTCAGTGCGCTCATTGACCTGCTGCTGAAAATCGGCGGTTGAGCGAGGAGGATAGACGATGGACCAAGAAGCAAAATGGTATGTCGTTCACACCTATTCGGGTTATGAGAACAAGGTGGCCAGCAATCTTGCCACGACGGTAGAAAACCGGAAATTACAGGATTGGATCAAGGACATCTCGGTTCCGACCGAAACGGTCGTGGAGATCAAGGATAACCAGAAGAAAGAGGTCGAGCGTAAGCTGTTTCCCGGTTACGTGCTGGTGAAGATGGTGATGACCGACGAGTCCTGGTTTGTGGTGCGGAATATCCGCGGCTGCACCGGGTTTGTAGGTCCCAACGGAAAGCCGGTACCGTTGACCGAGGAAGAGATCGCCTCGCTCGGGGTCGAGAAGCACTCGGTCGAGATCCAGTATCAGGTCGGCGACATGGTGCGGATCGTGGCCGGACCGCTGGAGGGCTTCAGCGGCAAGGTGGACGAGATCGACCGCGAGAACAACAAGACCCGCGTGACCATTTCCATGTTCGGTCGGGAAACCCCGGTGGAACTGGAACTGGAGCAGGCGGTGCCGATGGACTAACGTTCATCAGCGGAAAGACGAACGTACGGGAGAGATCCCTTACCTGTCGCCGGACAGTATTCCGGCTGTGGGAGGGACCGATAAACGGTCCCGCCGTTACCACAATTTTTGGAGGTGCAAGTAACAATGGCTCAGAAAATTATCGGTTATATCAAGCTGCAGATTCCGGCCGGCAAGGCCACTCCGGCGCCCCCGGTAGGTCCGGCGCTCGGTCAGCACGGCGTCAACATTATGGCGTTTACGAAGGAATTCAACGAGCGTACCAAGAACGATGCCGGTCTTATCATCCCGGTTGTCATCACGGTGTATGCCGACCATTCCTTTACCTTTATCACCAAGACTCCGCCGGCTGCGGTTCTGATCAAGAAGGCGTGCGGTCTGGACAAAGCGTCCGGCGTGCCGAACAAGAACAAGGTCGCGAAGATCACCAAGGAGCAGGTGCAGAAGATTGCGGAAACCAAAATGCCCGATCTGAACGCCGCTAACATCGAGAGCGCCATGCGTATGGTCGCGGGTACCGCGCGTAGCATGGGCATCGAAGTGGTCGACTAATTATTTCCGGGTGGGAGGAACAATCCCAATATTCCGATTTTACCACTCATACCGGATTCCGCATCTCGCGAAATCAACGGTACCTATCAGGGAGGATGAAACCAAATGAAACACGGTAAGAAATATGTCGACAGCGCGAAGCTGATCGACCGTAGCAATCTCTATGAAGTAAACGAGGCGCTGGATCTCGCTATCAAGACCGGCAAAGCCAAGTTTGACGAAACGGTTGAGCTGCACGTAAAGCTCGGCGTTGACAGCCGTCATGCGGACCAGCAGGTTCGCGGCGCGGTGGTACTGCCGCACGGTACCGGTAAAACGGTGCGCGTTCTGGTGTTTGCCAAGGGCGATAAGGTCCAGGCGGCGCTGGATGCCGGTGCGGATTATGCCGGCGGTGATGAACTGGTCGCCAAGATCAACGGCGGCTGGATGGAATTCGACGTGGTGGTCGCCAGCCCGGATATGATGGGCGTGGTCGGTCGTCTGGGTAAGGTGCTTGGTCCCCGTGGCCTGATGCCCAACCCGAAGGCCGGTACCGTGACCCCCGACGTGGCCCGTGCCGTTACCGAAGCGAAAGCCGGTAAGATCGAGTACCGTCTTGACAAGACCAACATTATCCACTGCCCGATCGGCAAGGTTTCCTTCGGCGTTGAGAAGCTGCAGGAGAACCTGGATGCGCTGATGAACGCGGTTGTCCGTGCTCGTCCGGCCGCGATGAAAGGTCAGTATATCCGCTCGGTCACCGTGGCTTCCACCATGGGCCCCGGCGTCAAGATCAACCCCGCCAAGTTCGGCGCGTAAAATTAGCTATTGCAAAGTGAAACACTTTGTGATATCATAAAGCGGCAGACGATCCGTCTGCCACAAAAGCTGTTCTTCCACAGACAGCAGGTTTCCGGTTTTTATCGGATATAATCGGGGATTCCCCGGCCTGCCGAGGACGAGGCGATAAACCCGGTGCTTTTGGCACCGACTGAAACGGTTTATGAGTCCCTCCTGTGGAAACGCAGGAGGGATTTTTGATACCCTCCGAGGAGGTAACGGCGAAACATTTATTCTGTCGGAGGTGAAACGAATTGGCTAGCGAAAAGGTACTGCAGGAAAAGCAGGCCATCGTGGAGCAGCTCGCCGGGAAATTGGCCGACAGCACCGCGGGTGTCATTGTGGAATACAAGGGCATCTCGGTCGCGGACGATACGGTGCTGCGCCGCAAGCTGCGCGAAGCCGGTGTGGATTACGCTGTGGTGAAAAACAGCATGCTGCGCCGTGCGGCTGAGAAGGCCGGTCTCGAGGGGCTGGAGGACGTTCTCAAAGGCACCACCGCTCTCGCGGTGAGCGCGGACGATCCGGTGGCCGCTGCGAAAATTCTTTGCCAGCAGGCGAAGGAAGACGAGAACTTTAAAGTCAAAGCCGGTTTCCTGGATGGCGCGGTTATCGATGCCGCCCGGGTGAACGAGCTGGCGAAGCTCCCGTCCAGAGAAGGTCTTATCTCGATGCTGCTTAGCGTCCTGAACGGCCCGATCAGAGGTCTGGCGGTTGCGCTCAACGCGATCGCGGAAAAAGAAGGGGAAGCCGCCCCCGCCGCCGAATAATGTTGGCGACAAGCGGAACATCAACAAACAATTAGGAGGATTTAATCATGTCTGAAAAGATTACTGCTCTCATTGATGAGATCAAAGCTATGTCCGTTCTGGAAGTTTCCGAGCTGGTGAAAGCTCTGGAAGAGGAATTCGGCGTTTCCGCTGCGGCTCCGGTCGCGGTTGTGGCCGCCGGTGGCGCGGATGCCGGTGCCGGCGCCGCTGCTGAAAAGACCGAGTTCGACGTCGAGCTGAAGGAAGCCGGCGCGGGCAAGATCAACGTTATCAAAGCGGTTCGCGAAGTGACCGGTCTGGGTCTGAAAGAGGCGAAGGATCTGGTTGACGGCGCTCCGAAGGTCATCAAGGCCGGCGTGTCCAAGGACGAAGCCGAGTCCATCAAAGCGAAGCTGGAAGAAGCCGGCGCTACCGTCGAACTCAAATAAGTTTCGTTTCACATCCAACAGAAAAGCGGGAAAACGTCAGTTTTCCCGCTTTTATTTTTTTCTTTTCATTTTTTTCGGATTGTGGTATACTGAACCCGTATAAAGAAAGAGTGCAGGGCACCCGACGCGAAAGAAGGAACGCGATTATGTTAAAACGGTTTTTAGGGTATTACCGACCGCATAAGAAATTACTCGTCTTGGACCTTGGCGCCTCCTTTTTGGTGTCGCTGGTGGCGGTGCTGTACCCGATCATCACCCGGATGATGCTCAACGACCTTATCCCCAACCGCCGATACCGGGAGGTGGTGATCTATGCGCTCGGGCTTCTGGTGATCTATTTTATACGGATGTTACTTAACTTTTTCATCCAGTACCAGGGGCACATGATGGGCGTGCGGATGCAGGCACAGATGCGAAGCGAGATGTTTGCTCATCTGGAAAAGCTCCCCTTCTCCTTTTACGATAATCACGAAACCGGTAAAATTATGTCCCGGCTCACCAATGATCTTATGGACGTGAGCGAGCTGGCGCATCACGGTCCCGAAACGGTGATCATTTCTTCCATTTCGGTTATTATCTCTTTTGCGTATCTTTCCACCATTCACTGGGGGCTGGCGCTGATTGTGTTCGCCTGCGTTCCTTTTTTGGTGGTGGTGTCGCTGTTCACCCGCAAACGGATGCGCAAAGCGTTTCAGGAAAGCCGGCAGGCGGTCGCTCAGATCAATGCGGCGGTGGAAAGCAGTGTTTCCGGTATTCGGGTGACCAAAGCGTTTGTGAACGCCGATAAGGAAATGGAAAAATTTGAGGAAGGAAACGATGCCTTTCGGGAAGCGAAACGGGATGCCTACCGGGCCATGGGTCATTTCCATTCCGCCACCACCTTCGTGACCGATATTTTCAACGTGGTCATTCTGATCGCCGGCGGTCTGTTCCTGTATAACGGCAGTATCAACTTTGCGGATTACTCCGCCTTTGTGGTATCCATTAACCTGTTTTTGGGGCCGATCAACACCCTCATCCGCTTTATGGAGCAGTTCCAGAACGGCGCTGCCGGGTTTGAGCGGTTTGTGGAGGTGATGGACACCCCGCCTGAAGCGGAAAGCCCCGAAGCGAAATCGGTCGGGCGGCTTCAGGGGGATATCGAGTTTCAAAACGTCACCTTCGGCTACGGCTCGGAGGATGAGGTGCTTAAAAATCTCTCGCTTGCGATCGCGCCGGGCAAAACCTTTGCGCTGGTGGGTCCGTCCGGCGGCGGTAAAACCACCATTTGTCATCTTATCCCCCATTTTTACGATATCCGTTCCGGCCGGATCACGGTGGACGGACACGATATTTTCGATCTGCGCCGGGATGATCTGCGCCGCAACATCGGTATCGTTCAGCAGGACGTGTACCTGTTTAATGCCTCTATCCGGGAAAACATTCTGTACGGTCGCCCGGATGCGACCGAGGAGGAGATGGTGGAGGCGGCTCGCCGTGCCAACATTCACGAGTATGTCAGCTCCCTGCCTGAGGGGTATGATACGGTGATCGGGGAACGTGGGGTGCGGCTGTCCGGCGGACAGAAGCAACGGCTGTGCATCGCCCGGGTGTTTTTGAAGGACCCGCCGATCCTGATTCTGGATGAGGCGACCTCTGCCCTGGACAATGCCACCGAGTTTCTTATCCAGCAGGCGCTGGACGAGCTGTGCCGTGGGCGCACCACCCTGGTGGTGGCGCATCGGCTGTCCACCATTAAGAATGCCGACCGTATTGCGGTGATTGCCGACGGGCGGATCACCGAAGAGGGGGATCATCACACCCTGCTTCAAAATAACGGATTGTACGCTGAACTGTACCGACAGCAGTTCCGGGAGGACGAAACCCCGGAGAATGGATACTGATTTAAAAACTCCCCGCCACCGGCGGGGAGTTTTTTTGCGGGCGATTGGCGATTCGCCCCTGCACAGGGAAAAAGCCGGTGGAAAAATTGTCCGGTTTTTCATCAAAATTGACCGGCTTTTCTTAAAAATTGTGGCGATGCAGATAAAAAATCACAATATGTGGTGTGACCGAAAAAATTTTTTAAAAAAAGCAAAAAAATGCTTGCAATTCAAGGATTTTTATTGTATTATAATTGGGCGTGTCTAAGAAAAGGGGGTAGTTTGCCCTTTTTTCAGGCGCAGACTGCACGATATGCGATGACGCGGGAGGTTGCGGCTGTGAGCCGGTTTTTCCGCCGAGTATGTCCGATTTTAAACCGGGCGACAAGAAATACTGTGACAGTGAAACGGCAAGGGCCACGCTCCCCAACGGCGTGTAAACCCGCTTGCGATGCCGCTTTGCGTGTAGCAGGACGCTTGAACCGAATCCGGACGCAGTTTGTCCGGTTTTTTAACGGCCGGGAAAGAAACACCCGGCGGTGTGTACGGTTTTAGCGTCGCCCGCCAACTAACATTATTAAGGAGGCGTTTTTAGTGGCAGTCAAAGAAAAAATTCGTATTCGCATCAAGGGTTATGATCACCAGTTGGTGGATCAGGCGGCTGAAAAGATCGTGGAGACCGCGCGTCGTACCGGCGCTCGCGTGTCCGGTCCGGTGCCGCTGCCGACCGAAAAAGAGGTGGTCACCATTCTGCGCGCGGTGCACAAGTACAAGGATTCCCGTGAGCAGTTTGAAACCCGCACCCACAAGCGTCTGATCGACATCCTCAGACCGTCCAACAAGACCGTTGAGGCCTTAACCGGCCTTGAACTCCCCGCCGGCGTGGAAATCGAAATCAAGCTGTAATCGGCTTGACACCACGAAAGCGAGGTCATGTTGACCGAAATCGAAGAAGCGTTGCCCCGGGAACTCCGCCTGTCGGAAAGCCACGGTACAGCGTGAAAACGATCAAGGCCAACCAATAACCAAAGGAGGTATACCATTATGCAAAAAGGAATCATCGGAAAGAAGATGGGCATGACCCAGATCTTCGATGAGAAGGGCAACGTCGTGCCGGTTACCGTCATTGAGGCGGGTCCGTGTGTGGTTGTCCAGAAGAAGACCGTCGAGAACGACGGCTACGCTGCAGTGCAGTACGGCTTCGGCGATCTGCCGCTCAAGCAGACCAAGAAGCCGATCAAGGGTCATTTCGACAAGGCGGACGTCGCCCCGAAACGCACCCTGCGTGAGTTCCGCTTCGACAACATCGACGACGTCAACGTCGGCGACGTGGTGAAGGCGGACGTGTTTGCTGCCGGCGATCACGTGGACGTGGTCGGCACCAGCAAAGGTAAGGGCTACGCCGGCGTTATTAAGCGCTGGAATCATCGTCGCCTGAAGGAATCCCACGGCACCGGTCCGGTGGCGCGGCATGCCGGTTCTCTCGGCGCCTGCTCCTCCCCCTCCCGCGTGTACAAAGGGATGAAGGGCGCCGGTCATCTGGGCGCCGAGCGTGTGACCGTTCAGAATCTCCTGATCGTGAAGGTCGACGCGGAAAACAACCTGATCGCGGTTCGCGGTGCCGTTCCCGGCCCCAACGGCGGCGTTGTGATGCTTTCTGACACCGTCAAGAAAGCCGTTAAAGGCTGAGAGGAGGATTTCGTATGCCTACTGTAAAGACTTACAATATGCTCGGTGAAGAAACCGGCAAGATCAAACTGGATAAAGACATCTTTGGCATCGAACCCAACACTGCCGTGATGCACAGCGCCGTGGTCAACTACTTGGCCAACCAGCGCCAGGGTACCCAGTCCACCAAGACCCGCACCGAGGTGCGTGGCGGCGGCAAGAAGCCGTGGAGACAGAAGGGTACCGGTCATGCGAGACAGGGTTCCACCCGTGCTCCGCAGTGGACCCACGGTGGCGTAGCGCTCGGTCCGAAGCCGCGTTCCTACAACTACGTGCTGCCCAAGAAGATGCGCCGTCTGGCTCTCAAATCCGCTCTGTCCTCGAAGGTGGCGGATAAGGAGCTGCTGGTGCTGGATGAGATCACCCTGGATTCGATCAAGACCAAGGCGATCGCTGATATGCTCAAAGCGCTGAAGGCCGACCGCAAGGTGCTGCTGGTGCTGCCGGAGAAGAACGACACCGTCATCCTCTCCGCCCGCAACATCCCCGGCGTCAAAACCGCGTTGGTCAATACGCTGAACACCTATGACATCCTGAACGCTGATAAGTTCATCGTGCTGAAGGATGCCGTTGCACAGATTGAGGAGGTATACAGATGATGAACGCTCGTGACATCATTCTGGCTCCGGTAATCACCGAGAAAGCCGTCTCCGTCCTGCCGGAGAAAAAGTACACCTTTAAGGTGAAGAAAGATGCGAACAAGATCGCGATCGCGCAGGCGGTGGAAGAGATCTTCGGTGTCAAGGTCAAGAAGGTCAACACCATCAGCATGAAGGGTCATCTGCGCCGCATGGGCCGGAACGAGGGTTATACCTCCGACTGGAAAAAAGCGGTGGTTACCCTGACTGAGGATTCCAAGACCATCGACTTCTTCGACGGCCTGTTCTAATTAGGAATAGGAAAGAAGATCAAGCGGGATCTGCCCCGCAAGGCAACGTATGGGACGCGCCGGATCACGTATCCGTTGACGCGGGCCCGCAAAGCCAAGTAAAGGAGAGAATTTCGCCATGGCTATTAAATTGTACAAGCCGACGACCCCCGGCCACCGCGGTATGTCCGTTATCGACTACAGCGGTCTGTCCAAGGTCGAGCCGGAGAAGAGCTTGCTCGCTCCGCTGAACAAAAAAGCCGGCCGTAACAGCTACGGCCGCATCACCGTCCGTCATCGTGGCGGCGGCAACCGCCGGAAGTACCGCATCATTGATTTCAAGCGCGGTAACGCCGGTGTGGAGGGTACTGTGATGACCCTCGAGTACGATCCGAACCGTACCGCCAACATTGCGTTGGTGCAGTACGCTGACGGCGAGAAGCGCTACATCGTCGCCCCGGTCGGCCTGAAGGTCGGCGACAAGGTGGTGGCGGGTGCCGAAGCGGACATCCGTCCGGGCAACGCGCTGCCGCTGGCTAACATCCCGACCGGTACCTTCATCCACAACGTGGAGCTGTATCCGGGCAAGGGCGCTCAGCTCGCCCGTGCCGCCGGCGCTATGGCTCAGCTCATGGGTAAGGAAGGCGCGCTCGCTATGGTGCGTCTGCCCTCCGGCGAGATGCGGTACGTTCCGATGAACTGCATGGCCACCATCGGCCAGGTCGGCAACCTCGACCACGCGAACCAGAAGATCGGTAAGGCCGGTCGTAAGCGCCACATGGGTTGGCGTCCGCAGGTCCGCGGTTCGGTCATGAACCCCTGTGATCACCCGCACGGCGGTGGTGAGGGCAAGTCCCCCATCGGTCGTCCCGGCCCGGTCACCCCGTGGGGCAAGCCGGCTCTCGGTTATAAAACCCGTAAGACTCACAACCGCTCTGATCAGTTTATTGTCAAGCGGCGCGATAAGTAAGCGAAAGGAGATCGAGATTTATGAGTAGAAGCGTAAAGAAGGGTCCTTTCGTCCAGCCCGTCTTGATGAAACGGATTCAGGAGATGAACGCCGCCGGCGAAAAACGCATCCTGAAGACCTGGAGCCGTGCCTCCACCATCTTCCCGGATTTCGTCGGTCACACGATTGCTGTACACGACGGCCGCAAGCACGTTCCGGTGTATATCACCGAGGACATGGTCGGCCACAAACTGGGTGAGTTTGCTCCCACGCGCACCTTCAAGGGCCATGTGGGTTCCAAGACCACCGGCTGATGAAGGAAAGGAGAGAAACAGCATGGAAGCAAGGGCACAAGCTACGTATGTGCGCATTTCCCCTCGCAAAGTGAAGATCGTTCTCGACCTTATCCGGAATAAGCCGGTCGACGAGGCGATGGCGATTGTTAAATTCACCCCCAAGGCCGCCTGTGAGCCGATTGCAAAGCTGCTCAAGTCTGCCGCCGCCAACGCGGAAATCAAGAATCTCAGCCGCGATGCGCTGTATGTTTCGGAATGCTTTGTCTGCCCGGGCCCGATCATGAAACGGATCCGCCCGCGTGCGCAGGGCCGCGCCTATCGCATTGAGAAGAGAACTTCGCACATCACCGTTGTGCTGAAGGAAAAGGAATAAGCGAGGAGGAGGTACACTATGGGACAGAAGGTTAATCCCCACGGCCTGCGTGTCGGAATCATCAAAAACTGGGATTCCCGCTGGTTCGTGAAAGATAAGGATTTCGGCGACACTCTGGTGTCCGACTATAACCTGCGGAAATATCTGAAAAAGACTCTGTTTGCCGCCGGTGTTTCGAAGATCGAGATCGAACGGGATGCGGCCCGCGTGCGGGTGAACATCCATTGTGCTAAGCCGGGCATCGTCATCGGCAAGGGCGGTGCGGAGATCGAAAAGCTCCGCCTGACCTGCGAGAAGATGCTGGGCAAGACCACCCTGCTGAACATCGTTGAGGTGAAGAACCCCGACGTGGACGCGCAGCTGGTCGCAGAAAACATCGCTCAGCAGCTGGAGAAGCGTATTTCCTTCCGCCGCGCGATGAAGCAGGCCATTGGCCGTGCTATGAAGATCGGTGCCAAGGGTGTTAAGACCCAGGTTTCCGGCCGTCTGGGCGGTGCGGAAATTGCGCGTACCGAGCAGTACCATGAAGGCACCATTCCGCTGCAGACGCTGCGTGCCGACATTGATTACGGCTTCGCGGAAGCCAACACCACCTACGGTCGGATCGGCGTGAAGGTCTGGATCTACCGCGGTGAGGTGCTGGCCGGTGCCGCCAAGCCCCGTCGTGAAGGAGGCCGGAAGTAATGCTGTTACCGAAGAGAGTTAAATATCGCCGCGTACACAGAGGCCGCCTGACCGGTAAGGCCTACCGCGGCAACAAAGTCACCTACGGTGAGTTTGGTCTGCAGGCCACCGAACCGGCGTGGATCACCTCCCGCCAGATCGAGGCCGCCCGTATCGCCATGACCCGTTATATCAAGCGTGGCGGTCAGGTTTGGATCAAGATTTTCCCCGATAAGCCGGTTACTGAAAAGCCGGCGGAGACCCGCATGGGTTCCGGTAAAGGTTCGCCGGAATACTGGGTAGCGGTCGTAAAGCCGGGCCGTGTCATGTTTGAGATCGCCGGCGTCGACAAGGAAGTCGCGCGCGAAGCGCTGCGTCTTGCCGCTAATAAGCTGCCCATCAAATGCAAATTCGTGACCAAGGAAGAAACGGACGGTGAGCAGTAATGAAAGCAACCGAAATTGCAAAGATCAGAGAACTGACTGACGCGGAACTGGTCAAGCGGCTCGATGACCTGAAAAAAGAACTGTTCAATCTGCGATTCCAGCATGCGGTCAATCAGCTCGATAATCCGATGCGCCTGAAGGCCGTGAAGAAAGAAATCGCCATCGTGAAAACGATCATGCGCGAGAACGAACTCAAAGCGAAGGCGTAAGACGGTAAGGAGGAGTAAACTGTGAGCGAACGGAATCTTAGAAAGACCCGTACCGGCATCGTTGTCAGCGACAAAATGGACAAAACCATCGTCGTGGCGATTGAGGACAATGTCCGCCATCCGCTGTACAAGAAGATCATCAAACGCACCGTCCGGCTGAAGGCCCATGACGAGGCGAATGAGTGCCGCATCGGGGATAAGGTCGAGGTCATGGAGACCCGCCCGTTGTCCAAAGATAAGCACTGGAGACTGACCAGAGTAATCGAGAAGGCAAAATAATGTCGGTGTGTCCCGTTCCCCTGTTGAAGGCAGGGAGAAGGACGGGGATACAATCCGGAAGGAGGAACTACTGTGGTACAACAGCAAACCTACCTCAAAGTGGCCGACAACACCGGCGCGAAGGAGCTTATGTGCATCCGCGTTCTCGGTGGGTCCGGTCGGAGGTATGCGAATATCGGCGACGTCGTGGTTGCTTCGGTTAAAAAAGCAGCACCCGGCGGCGTTGTGAAAAAGGGCGAGGTCGTGAAAGCGGTCATCGTCCGCTCGGTGAAGGGTGTCCGCCGTGAGGACGGAACCTACATCCGTTTTGATGAAAATGCTGCGGTTATTATCCGCGACGACAAGAGCCCCAGAGGTACCCGTATCTTTGGGCCGGTGGCGAGAGAGCTCAGAGAAAAGGATTACCTGAAGATCCTGAGCTTGGCCCCCGAAGTGCTGTAAGGAGGTGTCGAAATTGAGTAGCAAACTGCATGTGAAAAAGGACGATACCGTCAAGATCATCAGCGGTGACGACCGTGGCAAGACCGGTAAGGTCCTCGAGGTCAGCCCGAAAGAGGGTAAGATCATCGTCGAAGGTCTCAACCTGGTGAAAAAGCACGTCAAACCCCGTAAAATGGGTGATCAGGGCGGCATCGTAGAGGCGGAAAGCGCTATCTACGCCAGCAAGGTGCAGGTCGTTTGTCCGTCCTGCAAGAAGGCGACCCGTGTGGGTCATACCATCCTGAAGGATGGCAAAAAACAGCGCGTCTGCAAGCATTGCGGCGAAGAGCTGTAAGAGGAGGGTGTAACGAAATGGCTAGATTAAAAGAATACTACGTCAAAGAGGTTGCTCCCGCCTTGATGAAGAAGTTCGGCTACAAGAGCGTGATGCAGATCCCGAAGCTGGATAAGATCGTGATCAACGTGACCTGCGGCGAAGCCCGTGACAACGCGAAGATCATCGACGGCATCATGGCCGACCTGTCGGCGATCACCGGTCAGCGTCCGGTGGTGTGCAAAGCCCGTAAGTCGGTGGCGAACTTCAAGCTGCGCGAGGGCATGAACCTCGGCGCGAAGGTCACCCTGCGCGGTGAGCGTATGTACGAGTTCCTGGACCGCTTCTTCAACGTAGCGCTGCCCCGCGTGCGCGACTTCCGTGGTATCAACCCGAACGCGTTCGACGGCCGTGGCAACTACAACATGGGTCTGAAGGAACAGCTGATCTTCCCGGAGATCGTGTATGACAAGATCGACGCGGTGCGCGGTATGGACATCTGCTTTGTCACTACTGCTACCAACGACGAAGAAGCGCGTGAGCTGCTCACTCTGATGGGCGCT
This sequence comes from Clostridia bacterium, assembly GCA_017442265.1. GTDB lineage: Bacteria > Bacillota > Clostridia > Oscillospirales > Acutalibacteraceae > URNF01. Next base: position 23,863 of record JAFSAC010000054.1, read on the forward strand.
CCGTTCGCAAGATAAGGAGGAGATACCTATGGCGAAAACATCCATGAAGATCAAACAGCAGCGGACGCCGAAGTACTCCACCCGGGCATACAACCGTTGCAAGATCTGCGGCCGGCCGCATGCGTACCTTCGTCGGTACGGCATCTGCCGTATTTGCTTCAGAGAGCTTGCTTACAAAGGTGAGATCCCCGGCGTTAAGAAAGCCAGCTGGTAATAGCTAAAGGAGGTAGACGGAATGCAAATCAGCGATACCATCGCCGACATGCTGACCCGAATCCGCAATGCGAATTCCGCTAAGCATGATACGGTGGATATCCCCGCTTCCAACATGAAGAAGGCTATTGCCCAGATTCTGGTGGACGAGGGATACGTTAAGAGTTTCCAGGTAATCGAAGACGGCAAGCAGGGCGTTATCCGCGTGACCCTGAAGTATCAGGGTCCGTCCCGCACGCAGGTCCTCAAGGGTCTGCGCCGCGTGTCCAAGCCCGGCCTGCGTATTTATTCCAGCAGCGAGGATATGCCGAAGGTCATGAAGGGCATCGGCACCGCGATCGTTTCCACTTCCCGCGGGGTTATGACCGATAAGGCCGCCCGCAAGGCGAATGTTGGCGGCGAAGTGCTGGCATTCGTGTGGTAAGGGGGTAGAAAGATATGTCTCGTATTGGACGCAAAGAAATCATTCTCCCTGCCGGCGTTGAGGTCAAGTGTGACAATCAGCTGGTGACCGTGAAGGGCCCCAAGGGCACCCTGTCCCAGCCGGTTCACGCGAACATGACCATCGAAATCGAGGGCAACACCCTGCGGGTGGTTCGCCCCAACGATGAGAAAGAAAACCGTTCTCTGCACGGACTCACCCGTACCCTGATCAACAATATGGTGATCGGTGTGACCGAGGGCTTCAAAAAGGAGCTGGAGGTTAACGGTGTTGGTTACCGTGTGCAGAAGCAGGGCAAAAATCTGGTTATGAACCTGGGCTACAGCCATCAGGTGATCATGAGCGAGATCGACGGCATCACCATTGACGTGCCGGATCCGAACCACATCGTGATTAACGGTATGGATAAGCAGCTGGTCGGCCAGTTCGCGGCGGAAGTCCGCGAGAAACGCCTGCCGGAGCCGTATAAGGGCAAAGGCATTAAATACGCCGATGAAGTCATCCGCCGTAAGGAAGGCAAGACCGGCGCTAAGGGTAAGAAGTAAAGGAGGAGTGAGTCTGTTATGGTAAGTCGGAAAGACAGCAACAAAGCGCGTCTGCATCGCCACGCCCGTGTGCGCGGCAAGATCAGCGGCACCGCTGAATGCCCGCGCCTGAATGTATTTCGCTCCCTGAATCACATCTATGCCCAGTTGGTCGATGACGTTAAGGGAGTGACCCTCGTTTCCGCTTCTTCTGTCGAAAAGGATTTCGGCATGAACGGCGGTAACAAAGCTGCCGCCCGTAAGGTCGGCGAGTTGATCGCGCAGCGTGCCGTGGAAAAAGGCATCTCGGATGTCGTTTTCGATCGCGGTGGCTATGTATACCACGGCCGTGTGCAAGAGCTGGCCGAAGGCGCCCGTGAGGGCGGCCTCAAGTTCTAAGGAAAAGGAGGAAGTACTTTGGCCAGATTTGAAGACAAAAAGCGGGAACAGCAGGACGATTACATTGAAAACGTAGTCGCCATCAACCGTGTCAGCAAGACCGTTAAAGGCGGTCGTGTTATGAAGTTCTCCGCGCTGATCGTGGTCGGCGACGGAAAGGGCAGCGTTGGCTTCGGTATGGGTAAATCCAACGAAGTTCCGGATGCGATCCGTAAGGGCATCGAAGACGCGAAGAAGCACATGATCAAGATCTCTCTGAAGGGTACCACCATTCCCCATGAGGTGATCGGTAAGTTCGGCGCGGGTGAAGTGCTGATGAAACCGGCTGCCCCCGGTACCGGCGTTATCGCCGGCGGTGCGGTCCGTGCGGTGGTGGAAGCCGCCGGTATTAAGGACATTCGTACCAAGGCGCTCCGTTCCAACAACCCTTGCAACGTGGTCAGCGCTACCATGGCGGGACTTTCTCAGCTGCGTACCGCAGAAGAGGCGGCCGCTATCCGTGGCAAGACTGCTAAGGAAATCTTAGGTTAAGGAGGAACAGACATGGCTAAAAAAGCGAAGGGCGTACAGATTCGCCTCACTCGTAGTCTGATCGGCGCGAAGCAGGATCAGATTGCTACCGCAACCTCTCTGGGACTCCGCAAGATCGGCGACTGCACCGTGCAGCCCGACAACGAGGCCACCAAGGGTAAAGTGGCGAAGATCATCCACCTCATCGAGGTAACTAACGCGTAATTGGAGCAAGGAGGTGCGAAAAATGAAGCTCAACCAGCTTTCTCCGGCACCCGGTTCGAACCGGGAGGTCAAGCGGATCGGCCGTGGTCACGGTTCCGGTCAGGGCAAGACCGCCGGCAAAGGTCATAAAGGCCAGAAGGCGCGTTCCGGTCGCGGTTTCCGCGCGGGTTTCGAAGGCGGCCAGATGCCGCTGCAGAGACGCGTTCCCAAGCGCGGCTTCAACAACATTTTTGCTGAGAAATGCGCCACCGTTAACGTCGCTGCGCTGCGCTGTTTTAAAGACGGCGCCGTCGTGGATGCCGAGGCCCTGAAAAAGGCCGGCATCGTGAAAAATATCGAGAACGGTGTCAAGCTGCTCGGCAACGGCAAGCTCGACAAAAAGTTAACGGTGAAGGTCACCGCATATTCCGCGTCTGCCAAAGAGAAGATCGAGGCGGCGGGCGGAAAGGCCGAGGTGATTTGAGATGTTTCAGACCCTGAGAAACGCATGGAAGATCGCTGATCTTCGTAAGAAGATCCTGTTTACGCTGTTCATCCTGCTGATTTTCCGGATCGGTTCCGCCATCTCAGTCCCCTTTGTGGACGCGGCCGCTATGAAAGAGGCCGTTTCGGGCGCAGAAGGCATGATGGGGATTATTACCCTGATGTCCGGCGGCGGTTTTTCCAATGCCAGTTTGTTTGCGCTGTCTATCACCCCGTATATCAACAGTAGCATTATCATCCAGCTGCTGACCGTGGCCATCCCGCTGTTCGAGCGGTGGGCCAAGGAAGGCGAGGAAGGCCGTAAGAAGCTGAATAAAGTGACCCGGCTCTTCACCGTGATCCTCGGTTTTCTGCTGAGTATTGCTTACTACTTTATGCTGCGGAACAACTACGGCGTGCTCACCGAAGCCGCGACTGCCAGCACCGGTGCGGCGTGGTTTGCGGCGATCGTGATCATCCTCTGCTTCACCGCCGGCTCCTCGCTGGTGATGTGGCTGGGCGAACAGATCAACGAGCACGGCATCGGCAACGGCATTTCGATGCTGCTCTTTGCCGGTATCCTGTCCCGCATCCCGATCGCGGCGACCAACCTGTGGCAGTACTTCTATGACGCTGGTATCAAACAGCTCAGCACTGCCGGTTCCGCCGCCCTCAAGTACGTCATTCTGGTGCCGGTCATTCTGGTGCTGTTCCTCGCGATCATCGCCTTTATCGTGCTGATGACCGATGCGGAGCGCCGTATCCCGGTTCAGTATGCCAAAAAGGTGGTTGGCCGGAAGATGTACGGCGGCCAGAACACCTACATTCCGATCAAGGTCAATATGGCCGGCGTTCTGCCGATCATCTTTGCCTCCTCGATCGTATCCCTGCCGTCGCTTATTGCGACCTTTATGAGCGCTGAAAAGGCCAACAACTGGTTCTTTAACGCATTCAAGCAGGATAGCTGGGTGTATATCATCCTCTATTTCGTACTGATCATCGCGTTTGCGTTCTTCTACGTGACCATTCAGTATAATCCTTTGGAGATGGCCAATAATCTCCGTAAGAATTCCGGTGCTGTTCCGGGCTACCGTCCGGGCAAGCCCACCGCGGATTTCATCAAAAAGGTACTGAACAAGATCACCTTTGTGGGCGCGTTATTCCTGGGTCTTATCGCCCTGTTTCCGAGTTTATTCGGCAAGTTCAGCGGCATCTACGGGCTGTCGCTCGGCGGCACCTCTATCATGATCGTGGTAGGCGTGGCGCTGGAGACCACCCAGCAGATCGAGAGCCAGATGATGATGCGGCATTATAAGGGATTCCTGGAGTAAGTTCTTTTTCATCGTCAAAAAGAAAGGATGAACTCTTAGGTGAAACTCATTCTTCTCGGCGCCCCTGGCGCCGGCAAAGGAACCCAAGCGGAGATCATCAGCGATAAGCTGGGGATCCCCACCATCTCCACGGGTAACATTATCCGTGAAGCGCTGAAGAGCGGCACCGAAATGGGTCGCGCGGCCAAACAGTATATTGAAGCCGGACAGCTTGTCCCCGACGAGGTGGTCATCGGAATTATCCGGGATCGCCTGGCGGAGGACGATTGCCGGAACGGCTTCATTCTGGACGGCTTCCCGCGCACCATTCCGCAGGCCGAGGCACTTGACCGTATGGGCATTGTGATCGATAAGGTGATCGACATTGAGGTTGCCGATGAGACCATTGCCCGGCGTGTATCGGGTCGCCGTGTTTGCCTGGATTGCGGCGCCACCTACCACATCGACTATAAAAAGCCGAAGGCGGAGGGCGTTTGTGACCATTGCGGCAGCACCCTGGTTCAGCGCAAGGATGACCAACCGGAAACGGTAGCCGAGCGGCTGCACGTGTATCACGAACAAACCGAGCCGCTGAAAAATTATTACGCGGATTGCGGCAAGCTGACGGTGGTGGAAGGCCAGGAAGAACTGGCGGACACCACCCGGCTGACCTTGGCCGCACTCGGAGAAAACGCATGATCACGGTAAAAAGCAGTCGGGATTTGAAATTGATGCAGGAGGCCTGTGTGATTTCCGCACGGGCGCTCAAGCTGGGCGGAGAGGCGGTCGAGCCCGGTGTCACCACCGGGGAGATCGACCGTATCATCCGCAAGTTCATTGAAAGCCAGGGGGCGACCCCGTCCTTTCTGAACTACGGCGGATTCCCCGCCAGCGCCTGCATTTCGATCAACGACACGGTCATCCACGGCATACCCGGTCAACGGGTCATTCAAAAAGGCGATATCGTGAGCATCGACGTCGGCGCCTATTTTAACGGCTTCCACGGAGACAACGCCGCCACCTTTGCGGCGGGGGAGGTGTCCGAAGAGGCAAAAGCGCTGATGAAGGCGACCGAAGAAAGCTTATATGAAGGGATCCGCGCCGCTGTTTCCGGCAACCGTATCGGAGACATTGGCGCCGCGGTTCAGCGGTATGTCGAGGTGCGTGGTTACTCGGTGGTACGGCAGTTTGTCGGCCACGGAGTAGGCACGAACCTGCACGAAGATCCCAGCGTACCCAATTACGGTACCCCCGGAAGGGGCCCGCGGCTGTTACCCGGCATGACCTTGGCGATCGAGCCGATGATCAACGCCGGCGGCCCGGATGTTAAAATTCTCGGCGACGGCTGGACGACAGTCACTACTGACGGCCGTCTGTCCGCCCACTTTGAACACACGGTGGCGATTACCGCCGACGGTCCGGTCATTTTGACCCGTCCGTAAAGGGAAAGCCACCGTACACGACCCGCCATAACGGCGGCGAGCATCAAGCAGGAGGGTTTTATCCATGTCCAAATCGGATGTCATCGAACTGGAAGGCACCGTAGTGGAAGCGTTGCCTAACGCGACGTTTCAGGTAGAGCTGGCCAACGGCCATAAGATTTTGGCCCACATTTCCGGCAAACTGCGTATGAACTACATCCGCATCCTGCCGGGCGACAAGGTAACGGTGGAGATGTCCCCGTACGATCTGACCAAAGGCCGGATCACTTGGCGCACGAAATAAACCAATCGGGGGTTCACCCCGGAAAACCGCATCTAACAATGCGAAGGAGGGTATCTTTATGAAAGTCAGACCTTCTGTCAAGAAAATCTGCGAAAAATGCAAGATCGTCAAGCGCAAAGGGCGCGTGATGGTGATCTGCGAAAATCCGAAGCACAAACAGCGTCAGGGTTAATCCTCTGTTTGTATTCAACCGAAAGGAAGGAATGTTATTATGGCGCGTATTGCTGGTGTAGACTTACCCAGAGACAAACGCATCGAGATCGGCCTGACCTATATTTTCGGCATCGGCCGCAAGACCGCCAACGATATTCTGGCAGCTACCGGCGTGAACCCGGACACCCGTGTGCGGGATCTGACCGAGGACGATGTTTCCAAGCTGCGTGAGTATATCGACCATAACCTCACGGTGGAGGGCGACCTTCGCCGCGATATCGCGTTCGATATCAAGACGCTGATCGAAATCGGCTCCTACCGCGGTCTTCGTCACCGCAAGGGGCTCCCGGTTCGCGGACAGCGGTCCAAGACCAACGCCCGTACCCGGAAGGGTCCGAAGAAGACCATTGCCAACAAGAAGAAGTAAGTAGGAGGGATATTCAATGGCTGCTGCTAAAACTACTGCGCGCAAGGGCGCTTCCGCGACCCGTCGCCGCAAAGAACGTAAAAACATTGAGCGTGGCGCCGCGCATATCCAGTCCACGTTCAACAACACCATCGTCACCATTACCGACGCGCAGGGCAACGCTCTGTCCTGGGCGAGTGCCGGCGAGCTGGGTTTCCGCGGTTCCCGCAAATCCACCCCGTTCGCGGCGCAGACGGCTGCCGAAACCGCTGCCAAAGCGGCTATGGAGCACGGTCTGAAAATGGTCGAAGTTTTTGTTAAGGGCCCGGGTGCCGGTCGCGAAGCCGCGATCCGTGCGCTGCAGGCCGCGGGTCTTGAGGTCATGATGATTAAAGACGTGACCCCGATCCCGCACAACGGATGCCGTCCTCCCAAGAGAAGACGCGTGTAATTGCAAATCAGGAGGTGTAACCAATTATGGCAAGATATACCGGTGCGGTGTGCAGACTTTGCCGCCGCGAAGGACAGAAGCTCTTTTTGAAGGGCGAAAGATGCTATACCAGCAAGTGTGCGATTGAACGCCGCTCCTATGCGCCCGGCCAGCACGGCCAGGCCCGCAATAAGAAGGCCTCCGAATACGGTAAGCAGCTGCGTACCAAGCAGTTTGCCAAGCGGTATTACGGCGTCCTGGAGGGTCAGTTCCGTCATTACTTTGAGCTGGCTGAGAAGATGACCGGCGTGACCGGTGAAAACCTGCTCCGCCTGCTCGAATCCCGTCTTGACAACGTGGTGTACCGTCTGGGCTTTGCTTCCTCCCGTGCGGAAGCTCGTCAGCTGGTGACCCAGGGTCATTACACCGTGAACGGCCGCAAGGTCAACGTACCGTCCTACCTCGTGAAACCCGGTCAGGTGATCGCGATGAAGGAAGGCAGCCGTCAGCTGGATCGTATGAAGGCGATCGTGGAAGCCAACAGCTCCCGTCCGGTTCCGCAGTGGCTGGATCTGGACCGCGAGAAGCTTCAGGCGAAGGTTGTCGCTCTCGCCAACCGCGAGGACATCGATCTGCCGATCGAAGAAACCCTCATCGTCGAGTTGTACTCCAAGTAAGCATCATAAAACGGAACACGCTGTCGGTACGACCCGACAGTGGCTCCGGGTGGTTACGTCCCGTACAACCGCCGGCCGGTCCGGACGGTGGTATGGGAATGGGAAAACACCTTGGCGAATGACACAACAAACAATGATTTTATCTCGTTTTGCCGTTATGAGCGGTAAAACGAATCAATAAGGAGGGTTTTAGATGATTGAAATTGAGAAGCCCAGAATCGAAGCGCTTGATCTGAATCCGAACGGCACCTACGGCAAGTTCGTGATCGAACCGCTGGAGCGTGGCTACGGTGCCACCCTCGGCAACTGCCTGCGCCGCGTACTGCTGTCCTCGCTGCCCGGTGTGGCGGTGACCTCGGTGAAGATCGACGGAATCCTGCATGAGTTCTCCACCATTGAAGGGGTGAAAGAGGACGTTACCGAAATCATCCTCAACATCAAGAGCTTGATCGCTAAAATCAACGGCGACGGCCCGAAGGTGGTTTATATCGAAGCGGAAGGTCCCTGCGAGGTGACTGCCGGCTCTATCAAGTGTGACAGTGAGGTCGAGATCTTAGATCCCGATATGCATATTGCCACCTTGGGCGAGGGCGGCAAGCTCTCCATGGAGATCACCCTGGATAAGGGTCGCGGCTACGTCTCCGCCGAGATGAACAAGCAGCTGATGGCTCCGGTGATCGGTGTGATCCCGGTGGACTCCATTTACACCCCGGTGGTGAAGGTTAACTACACGGTGGAAGACACCCGCGTGGGTCAGATTACCGACTTTAACAAGCTCACCCTGGAAGTGTGGACCAACGGCACCATCAGTGCCAAGGAAGCGGTTTCCCTGGCGGCGAAGATTCTGATGGAGCATCTGGACCTGTTCGTCGACCTGTCGGGCGATATGTACGCCGGCAGCTCGATCATGGTCAAGAAGGAAGACAATAAGAAGGATGGTCTCTTAGAGATGACCATCGAGGAGCTGGACCTGTCGGTGCGCTCCTTCAACTGCTTAAAACGTGCCGGCATCAACACCGTCGGCGATCTTATCAACAAGAGCGAAGAGGATATGATGAAGGTCCGCAACCTCGGTCGCAAGTCGCTTGAGGAAGTCGTCAACAAACTGGCGTCCCTCGGCTTTGCGCTGAGCTCGGATGAAGAGTAAGCCCTCGACGCGATAAGAGAAGGAGTGAATTCAAATGCCCGGAACCAGAAAGCTCGGCAGACCGACGGCTTCCCGTATGGCGATGCTGAGAGCCATGGTGACTTTTTTGCTGGAAAACGGCAAGATTGAGACCACCGTCACCCGTGCCAAAGAGGTACGTGCTATGGCGGAAAAGATGATCACGATCGCGAAGGAGCCGACCCTGGCCAACAAGCGTCTTGTGTACGCGTTTGTGACCAAGGAGGACGTCTGCAAGAAACTGTTTGATGAGATCGCGCCGGCATACGCTGACCGCAAGGGCGGCTATACCCGCATCATCAAGGTTGGCGCCCGTCGTGGTGACGCCGCGGAAATGGCGATCATCGAACTGGTGAAATAAACCGAAAACGGTTTGATTTCTATCAAGTGATCCCCGCCCCGAACCCCGGTTTTCCGGAGTTTGGGGCGGGTTTTTATTTTGTGAAAACACCTTGCATTCCTATAGTAAAATCACTATAATGAAAATGTACTGTTTTTGACCTTGGCGGGAAGAAAACCGAAAACCCGGAAACCGGCACCGTTGCCGGGTTTCGGCTTTTTATTTAGAAGGAGGGGAGAATATGAACCGATCATTACGGAAAAACACCCGAAAATGGCTGCCGCTTATCCTGTGGCTTGCGGCGGTGTTGCTTTTGGAAGTGTTTTGGTTCAATGCGCCCTCCCTTCATTTAATCGGCGGGAAGTACGAGCCGACCACCCTGTCGCTGACCGCCGGCGGCGCGCCGGAACAAACGGTCACCCTGTCCGGTGAACCGGTTTTACTGGAATGGCAAGGGATTGACCGCCGGGTGGGGACTGTCTCCCTTGTCGGACAATGGAAAGGGGCAGGGAACGTTACCCTGTCGGCCGATTTTTCGGATGATACCCATGCCGCTTATCGGGAGGGCTTGGTGAAAGCCACCGTTTCCTCCGCCGATCCGCGTTCCCAAACGACGGTGGTGCGGCTGTCGGGACAGGCGCACAATCTGCGGCTGACCCTCTCCGCTCCCGAAAACGGCGAATTTATCCTGTCGGCGGTAAAGCTTAATTCCCCGGTACCCTTTCGTTTTTCGGCGGTTCGGGTGGGGTGGCTTGCTTTGATCGGCTTGCTGGGGTGGTTGTATTTTACCTCCCTCAGTTTGCGCCGCCCCTGCTCGGAAAACCGGGCGGTCTTTGACTGGTCGGTTTTCGGGGTGACCGTCCTGTGTGTAGCGGTGGCGGTGGTGATGACCGGGGTGTATATGTCCTCCCACTCGGCAGGACTGTTAAGCGAATTCCGTCTCACCGAGGGGGACCAGATCACCGGGGAACTGGTGGACGCTTTTAAAAACCGGCAGGTGCATCTGCTCGAAAAGCCCTCGCCGGAACTGCTCGCTATGGAAAACCCCTACGACTGGTCGATGAGAGAAGAGCATGGAGTTTCCTATTTGTGGGATCATTGTCTGTATGACGGAAAATACTATTCTTATTACGGCATAGCGCCGGTGCTGTTACTCTTTTTACCGTATCATCTTGTGACCGGCTATTATTTTTCCACCATTTTGGCGGTACTGCTGTTCGGCGGGGTGGGGATCGTCTTTTTGTCCTTGACCTATCGGACCTTCATCCGAAAATTCTTCCCCCGCCTGCCGGTGCGGTTGGCACTGTTCGGGCTTTTGACGGTGCAGTTATCCTCCGGTATCTGGTATTGCTTCTGCGCGATGAACTTTTACGAGATCGCCCAGTCGGCGGGCTTCTGCTTTGTCACTATGGGGGCGTATTTTCTGCTTAGTTCCAACGTCATCGGGGGTGGACGCATCTCCCGGGTGCGGGTGGCAGTGGCGACCACCTGCCTGTCGCTGGCGGTGCTCAGCCGCCCGACCACGGCGGTGTACTGTGTGGTGGCGCTTTTATTCCTTTTCTTTGGCCTGAAAAAACAGCGAAAAACCGAGGGGAAAAGCCCCCTTTCGTACCTCTTATCCGCTTTGCTGCCGTTTGTGTTGCTGGGCGGGGTGCAGATGGTGTATAACTACCTGCGGTTTGATTCCTTCTTTGATTTCGGAATTCAGTATTCGCTCACCATTAACGACTTCACCAAAGCGGAGTTTCATCCCCGGTTTGTGACGGTTGGGGTGTATAATTATCTTTTCAACCCGCCCTTATTGTCCTCCCGGTTTCCGTTTGTCACCTCGGTTTTTGACCGCTTAAACCCGAACGGCTACTATTTTGTGGCGAACAGCTATGCGATTGGCCTTTTATGGCGGGCGATCCCGGTGGCGGGGTTGCTGTTGTCGGTTGGTGCGCTGAAAAAACTGGAAAAGGAACATCGCCTGCCGGCGATCCTACTCATCGGTTCGCTGTCGGTGGCGGCGCCCGCCATTATCCTCTTTTCCATTTGGGAGAGCGGGTACGGGGTGCGGTATGCGGTGGATTTCTCTTGGCAAATGGTGATCGGCGCACTCAGTGTGCTGTTTTATCGGTATCAACAGGAGGACAGCCGGAGGGTTCGCCGGATAGCGGACACGGCGGCGATCTGGTCGCTGGTTCCCACCTTTATGACCAACTTTGCGACGGTGTACGCTTTTGTGAAGGACGAGATCACCTCGCCGGTGGTTCGGGAGTTACTTGCCGTTTTTGAATCGCTTTTTTAAGAAAAGCGGTTGCAACCGGCTCAAAAAGGGTGTATGATAAATAGGTATGAATGATGCCAAAAAGGGGATTGGAAAGCACCATGAAGAAGGGATTTGACAACGATCTCTATATCCGACAGCAGTCGGAGCATATCCGTCAGCGGATCGATCAGTTTGGCGGCAAGCTGTATCTGGAGTTCGGCGGCAAATTATTTGACGATTATCACGCATCCCGTGTGTTGCCCGGTTTCGAGCCGGACAGCAAAATGCGGATGCTTTGTGAACTGCGCGCCGATGCGGAGATCATTATTGCGATCAGCGCCGCAGACATTGAGAAAAGTCGGGTGCGCGGCGACCTCGGCATCTCGTATGCTGAAGAGGTGTTCCGTTTGATTGGCATCTTCCGGGAGCACGGCCTGTACGTCGGGAGTGTGGTCATTACCCGGTACGCCGCTCAGCCGGTGGTGGATGCGTTCCGCCGTCGTTTGCGGGAGGTGGGGGTGCCGAGCTTCTTGCACTACTCCATTCCCGGTTATCCGTCCGACATCGCCCACATCGTCAGCGACGAGGGGTACGGTCGGAATGAATACGTAGAAACCAAAAAACCGCTGGTGGTGGTGACCGCTCCCGGTCCGGGAAGCGGCAAAATGGCCACCTGTTTATCCCAGCTGTATCACGAATACCGCCGCGGGGTGAAGGCGGGCTATGCGAAGTTTGAGACCTTCCCGGTCTGGAATCTGCCGCTCAAACACCCGGTGAATATCGCTTATGAAGCGGCGACGGTGGACCTGGACGACGTGAATATGATCGACCCGTTCCATTTGGAAAAATACGGGGTTACCACTGTAAACTACAACCGTGACGTGGAAATCTTCCCGGTGTTGCATGCGATGCTCGAAAAGATTCAGGGCAGCTCGCCTTACTTCTCCCCGACCGATATGGGGGTGAATATGGCCGGCTCCTGTATCGTGGACGAGGAGGCGGTGAACGAAGCCGCCCGGCGGGAGATTCTGCGCCGGTATTATCAGACGGCGGTCAAGGAAAAGCGCACCGGCAGTGACGGCACCCTAACTTCAAAAATGGAGTTGCTTTTGAACCGTGCCGAGGTGTCCCCGGAGGTTCGCCCGGTGATTGCGGCGGCGGGCGCCCGCGCGGAGGAAACCGGCAAGCCGGCCGGCGCTATGGAACTGCCGGACGGGACATTGGTGACCGGCAAGACCACCGATCTGCTCGGCGCCTCGGCGGCACTGCTGCTCAATGCGTTAAAACGGCTGGCCGGCATTGACCAGGAGCAGGATATTATCCGCCCGGAGGCGTTAAAACCGATCTGCGATCTGAAAACCCGGCACCTGCATCATAAAAACCCGCGGTTGCATTCGGATGAGGTACTGATCGCTCTGTCTATCAGCTCGGCACGGAGCGCTGAGGCGGCCAAGGCGCTGGAACAGCTCGAAAAGCTTCGCGGCTGTGACGCCCATTTCACCGTCATTCTGTCCCGCGCGGACGAAAAGACCTACCAGGCGCTGGGATTATATGCGACCTGCGAACCGCAGGTGGAAATTAAGCACTAAATAAAAAGCACCCCGTCGAAACGACGGGGTGCTTTTTTTGGTTTAATTATCGGATTTTGGCGCCGATCGGCAGATCGTCCGCAAACAGCACTTTTGCTGTCGGTTTGCCGTCCTCCTCCGCATCAGCGGCTAAAATCATTCCGTGACTTTCCACACCGCACAGGGTGACCGGTTTTAAGTTTGCCACCACGATGATGCGGCGACCGGTCAGTTGATCGGGGGTATACCACGGCGCAATGCCGGAACAGACGGTGCGGGGCTCTTTCGATCCGTCGTTGAGGGTGAGCTTTAACAGCTTTTTCGCCTTTTTCACCGGCTCGCAGGCGGTGATCTCCGCCACCCGCAGGTCGACTTTCGCAAACTCGTCAATGGTGATCTGCGGCAGGAAGGCGATCCCCTCGGGGGCTTCCTCCTCTTTGGCGGCCTCCAGCTCAGCGGCGATTTCTTTCAGTTTCTTTTCCGCATCGATGCGGGCAAAGAGCGGCTCCGGCGTGCCGACCGTAAAGCTTGCTACCCGACCGTGCTCGGCGGTATCCATACCGGTAAATTCATCCGCTATCTGCAACTGCTTTACAATCGCTTCGCCGGTCTCCGGCATAAAGGGGGTAAAGAGGATGCCGATCAGCCGTAGGCATTCCAGCAGGTTGTACAGTACGGCCTGAAGGCGGGGTTTATCCTCCTCGTTTTTGGCAAGCGCCCACGGAGCGGTTTCGTCGATATACTTGTTACACCGCCGTGCCAGCTCCATGACCGTGTCGGCGGCTTCCGCATTGCGGTATCCGTCCATAAGCTCGGTGTAGCGGGCGCAGGTCTTTTTGGCGAGGTCTAACAGTTCGCCGTCCACCGCTTCCGGTGCCGCCGTCGGGCGGCTGACCTTCCCGTCAAAGTATTTCCCGGCCATGGCAATGGTGCGGTTGACGAGATTGCCCAGCGTGTTCGCCAGATCGATGTTGTATTTATTAATGAGGTTTTCGTAGGTAATGGTGCCGTCCTGTCCGAACGGAATCTCGGACAACAGGTAGTACCGCACCGCATCCACCCCGAAATGGCGGGTGAGATCGTCAGCGTACAGTACGTTGCCCTTGGATTTGCTCATCTTATCCTCGCCGGATAACAGCCACGGATGCCCCAACACCTGTTTGGGAAGCGGCTCGCCCAGCGCCATTAAGATGATCGGCCAATAAATGGTGTGGAAACGGACGATGTCCTTGCCGATGACGTGCAGATCCGCCGGCCAGTATTTTTTATACTGTTCGGAAGAGCCGTCCGGGTCGTAGCCACAGCCGGTGATATAGTTGGACAGCGCATCGATCCATACGTAGATGACGTGCTTGTCGTCAAAGGTCACCGGCACCCCCCAGGTAAAGGAGGAGCGGGACACGCACAGATCGGACAGTCCCGGCTTTAAGAAGTTGTTGATCATCTCGTTGCGGCGGGAAACCGGCTGGATGAAATCGGGGTTTTCCTCATAATGCTTTAGAAGGCGATCCTGGTATTTGCTGAGTTTTAAGAAATACGCTTCCTCCTTGGCATCGGTCACCTCCCGACCGCAGTCGGGGCATTTGCCGTCTTTGAGCTGGGACGGGGTGAAGAAGGACTCGCAGGGGACGCAGTATTTTCCCTCATAAGAGCTTTTATAAATATCCCCCTGGTCGTACAGTTTTTTGAAAATTTTCTGAACCACCTTTTCGTGGTAGTCGTCGGTGGTACGGATAAATTTGTCGTAGGTGGTGTTCATACAATCCCACACCCGACGGATCTCGCCCGAGATCTCGTCTACGTACGCCTTCGGGGTGATGCCGGCATCCTTTGCGTATTCCTCGATCTTCTGTCCGTGCTCGTCCGAACCGGTCTGGAACAGCACGTCAAAGCCCATCATCCGCTTATACCGGGCAATCATATCGGCGAGCACGATATCGTAGGTGTTGCCGATATGCGGCTTGCGGGAGGTGTACGCAATCGCGGTGGTGAGATAAAACTTCGGTTTATCCATAACTAACATCCTTTCACGGGGCAAATGAGCCCTCACAACACTTATTCTATCATATTTTACCAAAAATACAAGTGCCGGAGCGGGTCCTTTCCAAAAAATCTTGCTATATTATAAGGTATATAGGGGTTGTTTGTAGAATGAAAATATGCTACAATGCAAAGGAAGATTGCTAGAAATGGAGATATAACCTTGAGTGAAGTGAAATTGCCCGGTTTTAAAGCGCTGAATTTACAGCCGGAAACCGAAAAAGCGTTAGAAAAAATGGGCTTTTTAGCGCCCACCCCCATACAGGAGCAAACCATTCCGCTGGTTATGGAGGGGCGGGACGTCATCGCGAAAGCGCCGACCGGCACCGGTAAGACCTGTGCTTTTGGCATCCCGCTGATCGAGAGTCTTGATACCTCTCTTACCAACCTCCAGGCGCTGGTTATCTGCCCGACCCGGGAGCTGTGCTTACAGATCACCGATGATCTGCGGCATTTAGCGGCGTTTCGCCCGGACGTGCGGATCGCGGCGGTATATGGCGGTCAGCCGATGCCCAAACAAATTGCCGCTTTGAAAAAGGGTCCTCACATCGTGGTGGCGACCCCCGGCCGTCTGCTTGACCACATGGAGCGGGGCAACATCTGGCTGGGTGACATTTACACCGCGGTGCTGGATGAAGCGGACGAGATGCTGAAAATGGGCTTTATCAAGGACGTGCGCCGTATTCTGAACGCCACCCCCGCCGATACTCAGGTGGTGATGTTCAGCGCCACCATTTCCCGGGAGGTTATGGACGTCGCGTGGGAGTATCAGCACGATGCGGCGGAGATCACGGTGGAATCGGATGGGGATAACCGCCCGAAGATCGACCAATATTCCCTCCCGGCGCTCGGACAGGACCGGCTGGAGGTTTTGCTGAAGATTGTGGAGGAGATGGATTACCACCGGGTGATCATCTTCGCCAACCGAAAAACCACCGTTCAGTCGCTTGGCCGCCGCTTGCAAAAGCAGGGGTATTCGGCCGATTGCCTGCACGGGGACATCAGCCAGGGACAGCGCAACCAGGTGATGCGCGGCTTTCGGGAAGGAAAATTTGAGATGCTGGTCGCCACCGACGTGGCGGCGCGCGGCATCGACGTGGATGACGTGGAAGCGGTATTTAACTACGACGTGCCGGACGAAAATGAGTATTATCTGCACCGGATCGGGCGCACCGGCCGGGCAAAACGGCGGGGTGCCGCTTACACCTTCGCCGGAGAAGCGGATGCTTTCCGGATGCGGGATATCATAAAATATACCCATTCGGACATCCTGCCGCTCACCCTTGAAAACGGACAGATCACCCGCCCGGACGGAACACCGCTCAAAAATTGGTAATTTTCCGGGAAACCGAAT
This sequence comes from Clostridia bacterium, assembly GCA_017442265.1. Taxonomy (GTDB): domain Bacteria; phylum Bacillota; class Clostridia; order Oscillospirales; family Acutalibacteraceae; genus URNF01. The sequence continues at coordinate 40,057 of JAFSAC010000054.1, forward strand.
ATTTATAAACCGGTTTGAAAAATCATACATTTTGCCCTTTGGAAAATCCGCTGAGAACCGGCGGATTTTCTTTATTTTTATCGTTTGTCGATATGAACTGAGCCGCCCGGGAGGGGTGGTTTTGGTTGATTGCACAAAATTATCCGTTCGGGCGCCGAACGGATTTTTTGTTTCCATTTTTGGCAGATTTTACCGGTTTTTAAGCGGGCGGTACAGTAGAGGGGGCGGAAAACCGCTTGATTTCAAGGTTTTTTCGGGGTTTTCATTTGTTTTGAGCGGTTTCGAATTCAATTTAGCCCGCTAAAGTTTCCAAAAAACGGCTTTGGGCGGTTTGGTGGGGGTGACCCCCGAAAATTTGTACAAAGTAGCCAATTTTTAACCCGAAAACCTGTTTGACAAGGGCGAATTGTGTGGATATAATACAACAGGCGGTCCGAAAGAAGAAAAAATTTCTTTTGGATCACCGACCCAAAAAGTTGTCAGAACACCCATTTTGTATATTTTTTGCAAGTTTCTCCCACAATAGCCGTATGCGTGGAAAAACCTTCAGCTCACCCGGAGCTGTCCGTTAGCAGAAAGGATTTTTTATGAAATTATTTTTTGCCAAGGCGCGAGGGTTCGGCGAACAGGCGGTTCGATTGTGCGGGCACCGGTTTTTGGTGCTGGCGCTGGTGCTGGCCATTTCGGTCGGCAGTGTTTTATGTGTTCCGGTCATTGCCGCCGATTCCACCGAATCGGCCGATGCGATGACCACCGAAGCGGAGCCGCAGAAGGCGGTCGCCGACATGGATGCCGGACGATTGGTAGTAAGCAACCTGAAAGCCATGGAGGGCGCCACCCTGGCGCTGTCCGAACAATATCCCGGTGAAATTCAGCCGCTTTTCCGGGTAACGGTGAAAGCGGACGATGCGGAAACGGTGCTGTGTGTCCCGCAGGGGACAACGGCGGCTAAAGCGGTCGCCCTGGCCGGCATCACCCGGGGCGAGGAGGATTACCTCAGCGTTCCCGACTCCCGTTTTGTGAGTGATCGGCTCGAGGTCGCGATCACCCGGGTCGGGTACCGTGAATACACCAAAACTTTTTCTATTTCCTATAAAACCGAAACGAAATATACCGCTGATCTGCGGCAGGGCGCCAGTAAGGTTCAGCGGTCAGGTTCGGCCGGTGTCCGCACCGTGACCTACCGGGAGCGGGTGGAAAACGGCAAGGTGGTTTCCACCGAAACGGTGAAGGACGAGGTCACGAAACAACCGGTCAACAAGATCATCCTCAAAGGGACGAAGGTCGGCCGTGTGGTTTCCGAGGCGCCGATGAGCATTGAACTTAATTCGATCGGTCACCCGGTGAAATACCTCAAAAAGCTGACCGGCAAAGCCACCGCTTATACCAGCGACCGTGGCGACTCCGGCAGTACGACCGCACTTGGCGGGAAAACCCAGGTGGGTGTAGTTGCGGTTGACCCGCGGGTCATCCCCTACGGCACCAAGCTGTGGATCGTTTCCCCCGACGGTAAGCAGGTGTACGGCTATGCCGTGGCGGGCGATACCGGCGGTGCGGTGCGAAGCGGAAAAATTCTCGTCGATCTGTATTTTGACACCTACGGTGAATGCTCCAAGTTCGGGCGCCGCACCATGGACGTGTATATTATCGGATAATAAAAAGCAGGACTTCGTTTGAAGTCCTGCTTTCTTTTTATCCCGCTTGTACTTTCTGGAAATGGGGCGTATCCCTTGACCTTTTGCCGAAAATCATATATACTGAATAAAGGTATAATCAGCGAAATTTCGGCATTCCTGTTGATTGACAGGAGAAAAGGAGGGGCAAGCAGTGAAGGTTTCCCCGTCGATGCTGGCGAGTGACTTTTCCCGCCTGGCGGAAGAGGTGCGTTTGGTCGAGAGAGCCGGCGCGGATATGGTACACCTGGACGTAATGGACGGGGTGTTCGTTCCGAATCTGAGCTTTGGTCCGCCGGTGATCGCGGCGATGCGCCCGCACACCAACCTCTTTTTTGACGTACATCTGATGATGCAGTACCCCGACCGGCTGGTGGATGCGTTCGTGAAAGCCGGGGCTGACAGCATCAATTTTCATATCGAATCGGCGGCGCCGGTGCAAGAAACGTTGCGGCGCATCCGGGAGGCGGGGGTAAAAACCGCCCTCACCTTAAAACCGAATACCCCGGCTGAATCGGTGTTCCCTTATCTGGACCAACTGGATATGGTGCTGGTAATGACGGTGGAACCGGGCTTTGGCGGACAGAAATTTATGGCGGATATGATGCCGAAGGTGACAGCACTCCGAAAGGAAGCCGACCGCCGGGGACTCTCCCTCTCCATTCAGGTGGACGGCGGTGTGAACGAAGAAACCGCAAAGGTGGCGGCCGCGGCCGGTGCGGATATCGCGGTGATCGGAAACGCTTTTTTCAAAGCGGCCGATCCGGCGGCGCTGACCGCAGAGGTACAGAAGCTGTAAGACGGGACAGCGCATCCCCGATATACACCGCCTCTCCGTATTCGGCGGTGCGGGTGGCTTCGATCAATCCGGTGCCGACCGGCTCGGTGAACTCCCCCAGAATGGCGGCGGCGTTATCCGGCAGGGCGGTACAGTATAAAATCAACCGGTAGCCCCCTTCCCATAAAAAAAGGGAGCTGGATAAAATCTCGTCGGCGGGCAGATCGGTTTGGGAGACCCCGGCGGCGAAGGATAACAAAGCGTTGCCGTCTTGAAATGAAAATATGTAAATGTCCTCTCCCCGTTCCGGCGGCGCCGCACGCGGGGTGACGAGTAGCAGGCAACCGCCGTCTACCGGGGCTGCCTCGATCGACAGAATGGTGTCAAACGGGAGATCCACCTTACTGCAAACGGCGGTGAGGATCTGGCCGATGACCCGGCGGGTATGAGGATCTTTTTCCCGCAAAGACGAAAAGCTGGCGCCCAAACGCCCCAGTTCCCGATCGCTGATCAGGATACGCAGAACGCCGTTTTGGATGCGTTTCACCTGCATAAGGATGCCTCCTTAAAAAATAAGTGTAATTCTATGATAAACCGCCGCTTTTTTAAAAACAAGCGGTATCTTTTTCCTAAGTACGGCGGAAGCGTGAGCGTCCGCGAAGAAAGGTGATGATCGCCGTGTTTCATAAGAATGGATTGCCGCTGACCGATGAAAAAGGGTCGGCGCTGAAAAGGCCGATTGCGGTGCCACGGTGCACAGCGCCGCTTTACGTGCCGCTGTCCCTCGGCGGACCGGCACAAATGGCGATGCTGGCTACCGATACGCCGGTTGCCCGGGGGGACGTGCTGTTTCAGGATGCCGCCGGATTCCCTACCTTGTGTCCGGTGACCGGAACGGTGCGCACCTATACCGCGGTGGAGCACCCGATGTATGGGGAGCTGATCTGTGCGGTGGTAGCGCCGGCGGAGGAACCGGGAGAGGTGCAAAAGCTGGAGATCGGTTCCCACCCGGATAAAACCGAGGACGGGATCATTACCGCCGCCCGCCGGGCAGGGATCGTGGATGAGCTGGACGGTCGTCCTTTACATGAAAAACTGACCGAATGGCAAAATGCCGGTTATCATATCGTTGCGGATGCGGTGGAAGCGGAGCCGTATGCCTCTTCTGCTTTTGCGGTACTGCGCGAACAGGGAGAGGCGGTTCGCCGGGGACTGAAAGCCGCCGTGCAGGCGACCGGAGCTACCGGGAGCAATATTGCGGTTTGTGCCGTGTCTCCGTTCATAAAGCAAGCGCTGTCGGAAAAATTTTCCGAGGGAGAATTGTATTTTGCGGAAGAGCGGTATCCGGTGACCGTATACACGGCCGAAAAAACCGAGCTGGTCGGTCGGATCGGAGTACAGGCATTGGTAGCGCTCCATGATGCGATCGAAACCGACGTAGCGCCGGCTGACTGTGTGATTACCGTTGCCGGCGACGGGGTTCGGGAATCGCAGAACGTCCGGGTGCCGTTTGGCACCCCGGTGCAGGAAGTATTGCGGGTATGCGGCGTTGATAAAGAGGTCGCCGCGGTGATTGCCGGCGATGTGATGACCGGCACCCTGCTGCCGGATATCTCGGTGCCGGTGGTACCGGGAATGACCTGTTTGTTGGTGATGTCTTCGGTGCCGGTGGCCGAAAACGGACCTTGTATCGGCTGCGGTCGGTGTGCGGAGGTTTGCCATAAGGAATTGCTGCCGTACGAAATCGGGCGGCGGCTGGAAAATATGCATTACGACGAGCTTTCCTTCCTGCATCCGGAGGAATGCGACGGATGCGGAGCATGTACTTGGATCTGTCCGTCTGCACGGGACGTGATGTACGCGGTGCTGTCTGCCGGAGAGACCGACGGCCCGATATTCTTAAACTGGGGAGGGAACGAGGATGGCTAATACGTACGCTCCCTGGACCCGTACCCAAAACCGCACCGGCCGGATGATGCTGGAGGTGGAAATTGCGCTGTTGGCGCAGTTGGTCTTTTCGGTGTTCAGCTATGGTTGGCGCCCGGCACTGGTGACCCTTTTCAGTGTCCTTTCCGCCCTGTTTTGCGAAATGGTTGCGAATGCGGTCCGGCATCAGCCGCCCACCGTGTTTGACGGAACGGCGTTGGTGACCGGCACCATGATCGGGCTTTTGATGTCCCCGATCACCCCCTACTGGGTACCGGTGCTGGCTTCTGCTTTTGCCATTATCGTGGCGAAGGTGCCGTTTGGCGGGGTGGGACGAAATCCCTTCAACCCGGCCGCCGCCGGCGTGGCGCTGGTGACCCAGTGTTTCCCCACCCGGGTGTTTACCTACCCGGATGCCGCCGCCGGAACCTGGCTTCCGCTGGGGGCGCTCCCGGAAAACTTTATCACCCGGTTATCCCCGACGGCGGAATTGGCCGCCGGAACCGGCACCAGTTTTCAGTTTTCGGACGTGATGTGGGGGGAGATTACCGGCCCGATCGGAGCGGTCGCCATCCTGGTACTGATCGCCGCCGCCGTGTTTCTGTTTTTGCGGAATACTGCCTCGCCGTATATTACCCTGCCGTACGTGACGGCGTGTGCGGTTATGGCGCTGTTGTTCCCGCGTGGCGGGGACATTCATCCGCTTCATTCGCTGGTCGCCGAGCTGTGCTCCGGCTATCTGCTGTTTGCCGGTGTGTTTATGTTCACCGATCCGGTGACCTCTCCCCGGAACAAGCCGGCCCGCATCGTGTACGGCGCCATAGCGGGAATCTTAGTGATGCTGTTACGGCATTTCGGTCGCTTTGAAGAAGGCGCCTGCTTTGCCGTGTTATTTATGAATGCGTTTGCCGCCCCCATTGACCGGGCTTGCTGGCGGCTGATGCGACGTTGGCACAAGGGAGGGAAGCGGTATGGCAACCCCGAATAAATCTTACGGCATTCGCCGTGCGTTTGTGCAGACCTTTGCCAGCGATAACATCGTGTTGGTACAGGCGTTGGGCATCTGTCCGATCATTGCCGCCGGCGTATCGTTACAGCGGGCGGTAGCGCTTACCGTCTGCACCTTAGTGGCGATGATCCCTTGCAGTCTGTTGATGTCTACCGTCGGCAAGAAAATTTCTAACTTCTGGCGTGCGCCGATCTACGTGTTGCTCGCTATGGCGCTTATGGTAGGATGCGGCTTTGTGCTCACCACCTACGTTTCGCCGGAACTATACGCGTATCTGTACCTGTTTTTACCGCTGATGTCGGTCAACTCCCTCTTCACCTACCACGGCGCCGGTTTTTCAAGTAACCGTTCGCCGCTGTTGGCGCTGGTGGATGCGATCGGCACCTCGATTGGCTTTGGTCTCGTGATCTGCGTGGTGTCCACCCTGCGGGAACTGGCGATCGGCGGTACCGTTTGGGGTATTCCGCTCGGGTTTGAAGCCCGCTTTCCGGAAGCGACCTATCCGTTTGCCGCCTTTATCCTGCTCGGCTTTATGGCGGCGGCCCTGCAACAGTTGAAAAAGAAATATCTGCACGGCAGCCAGGAGGAGGTGCTGATCGGTGAGTAACTTTTCCACCTTCGTGATGTTCCTGTTTGCCACCACCGTCACCCAGAACATGGTGCTGTCCACCGGTCTTGGCTCCTCTATGATGCTTCGCATTGTCCGTCATCCGCGGGATCTGTGGTTGTTTTTTGCGGAGCTTACCGGCTTCTCGGTGGTGACGGTCACCATTGCCTATCCGCTGGATCAGTTGATCGGCTTTGGTTTTTGGGCGAAGCTGCTTCGCCCGCTGATGATCACCGGTATTGCGATCATCCTGTATTTGCTGGTGTCGCTCATTTCCCGTAAGGTAAACCCGAATTTTTATGCCCGGATCAGCCACCAGCTTCCGCTGGCTGCTTTTAACAACCTGGTGATCGGGGTGGCGCTGATCTGTAACCACAGCTTTGCGTTACCGCTGTATGCCGCCATTGCGCTGGCAATCGGTTGCTGTGGCGGTTTTGTGGGGCTGAGCTTGTTGACGGCAGAGGGGTTACAGCGACTGGATAACCCGTCGGTCCCCGCCGCTTTCCGCGGTCTGCCGCTCACCTTATTGTATATCGGCCTGCTGGCGCTGGCCATTTTAGGGTTTGCTACCCCGATATCTTTGATTTAATATACGGAGTTGATTTTATATGGGTCAAAAATTACATCGCCGCCGTCGGTCCTCCTTTCGTCGCCGTTCTCCGGCGGGACCGATCGTCGGGTGGGTGTTGGCGGCACTTATCCTGATTCCCGGTAGTTTTTTTGCCGCTAAAGCGATTGCCGGACACCGGGAGAGTGTACCGACCGTTGACCCGACCCCGGACACGGCGGTGACCACCGCCCCGTCGGCCGGCACCACCGCTACCACCGCTCCGGCGGTGACCGAGGTGCTGGATTTCCACGGCATCTACCTGCCGTATACCGCGCTCAAGGATACGGCGACCTTGAAAACCACCCTGTCGCAGGCGGCGGATGCCGGGCTGAACAGCGTGGTGGTGGAGCTGAAGAATAAAAACGGCGATCTTTATTACCTTTCTGAAACCGAGCAGGGCAAAACCGCTGCTGCATCGATAGATGAGGCGCTTTCCCTGTCCCAGCTTACCGAAGCGTTTTCTGCCATTCGCCTTCAGGGATTGATGCCGGTCGCCCGGCTGTATGCCTTTGAGGATGCGGTGGCACCCCGCACCCTGCCGGGTGCCAAGGTGACCACCACCGGGCACGCAGACTGGACCTGGTACGACGGCGACCCGAAAAACGGCGGCCGTCCGTGGCTGAACCCCTATGCCGATGCCGCCCAAAGTTATATCGTGGCGCTGGCGGAGGAGCTGTATACCGCCGGAGCGGGTGCCATTATGCTGGACGGGGTATACTTCCCCACCCAGACGGCGCAAGCGAATTTCCCGGTGGGTGAGCAGGCATCCCTTTCCAAGGGTGAGGTGCTTCGTCAGTTTATTACCCGCGTTTCCGCACTGTCCGATGCGACGGTACTGCTCAGTTGTCAGGCGGATGCGGCGCTGGGCAACAACACGGCGGCGTACACCGTGAACCCCCTCTCGCTTGGCGAAACGGTGGCGGTTCCCGATCTGCGGGTGATGTCGCTTGGCAATCGGTTGGCGCTGGATAGCGGTGTGCTGACCGTGTCGGCAGACACCTTAGGGGACGCCGTTCCCCGCATGATGGCGCAGGTGAAGGACCGTGCCGGTCTGCAGGAACAAGCCGCTCTGAAAGCCGCCCCTCTTCTGGATGCGGCCACCGCCCCGACCGTGATTAAGGCGCTGAAAGCCGCCGGGGAGAAATCCTTTTTCGTGTATGCCGAAAATGGACAGTATGATTTCACAGCGCTGAAAACCGCATTGTCTTAACATAGTACGGCACAATACTTGTTTGCGTGCAAAAGAAAACGCCCGCCGATCAATTGATCGACGGGCGTTTTTTAGGTTTTAGGAAACCCGGTTACGAGGATTATTCCTCGTTGCCGTAGAGTTTGCCGAGCTTCACCAGATGCTCGTAACGGGCGTTGGCGGTCTCTTCCGCCTTCGCAAACAGCTCTTTGGCGCGATCCGGGAAGGAACGGGTCAAGGAGGAGTAACGAGCTTCGTTCATGATGAAGTCCTGATAGCCGCCGGCCGGGGCCTTGCTATCCAGCGAGAACGGATTCTTGCCTTCAGCACGGAGCGCCGGGTTGAAGCGGAACATATTCCAGTAACCGCAATCCACCGCTTTCTTCATCTCGGCCTGGCAGTTGACCATGCCGCCCTTGATGCTGTGCATCTCGCAGGGGGCGTAGCCGATGATGAGGGACGGACCCGGATACGCTTCCGCTTCGGCGATCGCCTTGACGGTCTGGTTCATATCCGCACCCATGGCGATCTGTGCGACGTACACGTAACCGTAGGACATCGCAATTTCCGCCAGGGATTTCTTGGAGATCGACTTACCGGCCGCCGCAAACTGGGCAACCTGACCGATCTGGGAGGCCTTGGAGGCCTGACCGCCGGTGTTGGAGTACACCTCGGTGTCGAATACCATGATGTTGACGTCGTCGCCGGAAGCGAGCACGTGGTCCACGCCGCCGAAGCCGATGTCGTACGCCCAGCCGTCACCACCGAAGATCCAGACGGATTTCTTCGCAAGGTACTCGGAATGCTTTACAACGTCCTGACAGGTCGGGCAATCGCAGCCGGTCAGCGCCTCAACCAGTTTCTTCGAAGCGGCACCGTTCTTGGCACCGTCGTTCAAGGTGTCGAGGTACTCGGCACAAGCGGCCTTCACTTCGTCAGACGCCTTCTCGGAAGCGGCGATCTCACGAACCTCGTCAATCAGACGGGAGCGGAGCGCCTTCTGGCCGAGGTACATACCGTAGCCGTGCTCGGCGTTGTCTTCGAACAGGGAGTTCGCCCAAGCCGGACCGTGGCCTTCGTGGTTGACGGTGTACGGCGAGGTAGCGGCAGGGCCGCCCCAGATAGAGGAACAACCGGTCGCATTGGAGATATACATACGGTCGCCAAACAACTGGGTGATCAGGCGAGCATAAGCGGTTTCGGCACAGCCGGCGCAGGAACCGGAGAACTCAAGCAACGGCTTCTTGTACTGGCTGGAAATAACGGTGGTACCGACCACTTCCGGTTTCTCGGAGACGTTTTCCACCAGGTAATCGAATACCGGCTGCTGATCGTCCTGGCTCTCGCGGGACACCATGGTCAGCGAGTTGGTCGGGCAGACGCCCACGCAAACGCCGCAACCCATACAATCCATCGGGGAGATAGCGAGGGTGTAGGTGTACTCGGTCTTGACGATCGGCTTCGGAGCCACCTTGGTCTGCTCCGGAGCGGCGGCCGCTTCGTCGGCGGTCATCGCAAACGGACGGATAGTCGCGTGCGGGCAGACGAAGGAGCACTTGTTACATTTGGCACAGGTGTTGGGATCCCAGGTCGGAACCATAACCGCAACAGCACGCTTCTCGTAAGCGGCGGCGCCGTGCTCGAAGGTACCGTCGGCGTGATCCATAAACGCGGAGACCGGCAGCGAGTCGCCGTCCATTTTGGAAACCGGCTTCAGAATGGTGTCTACCATCTTGACCAGCTTTTCAGGACCTTCAGCGGCATCCTCAACGGCCTTGTCGGTAGCGGTCGCCCAATCAGCAGGCACCTCCACCTTCACAAACGCGGACACACCGGCGTCGATCGCGTTGTGGTTCTTTTCCACGACGTCCATACCCTTTTTGGAGTAGGACTTGGTGGCGGCATCCTTCATATACTGAACAGCTTCTTCGATCGGCATAACCTTCGCCAGCGCGAAGAAGGCGGCCTGCAGAATGGTGTTGGTGCGTTTGCCCATACCCACCTTGGCGGCCAGATCGATCGCGTTCACGGTGTACAGCTGGATGTTGTTCTCCGCAATATAGCGTTTGGTTTCGGCGTTCAGGTGCTCAGCCAGCTCCTCGGGAGTCCACTGGCAGTTGATGAGGAACACGCCGCCCGGCTTCACGTCGTTGACCATTTTGAAGCCCTTGAGGATATAAGACGGGTTGTGGCACGCCACGAAGTCCGCCTTGTTGATATAGTAGGGGCTCTTGATCGGCTGATCGCCGAAACGCAGGTGGGAAATGGTCACACCGCCGGTTTTCTTGGAGTCGTACTGGAAGTACGCCTGCACGTATTTATCGGTGTGGTCACCGATGATCTTAATGGAGTTCTTGTTCGCGCCAACGGTGCCGTCGCCGCCAAGACCCCAGAACTTGCACTCGATAGTGCCGGCCGCCGCGGTACCCGGAGCGGGCTTCTCTTCCAGAGAAAGACCGGTCACGTCGTCCACGATACCCAGGGTGAACTGGGTCTTCGGCTGATCCTTCGCCAGCTCGTCATAGACAGCAAACACGCTCGCCGGCGGGGTGTCCTTGGAACCCAGACCGTAGCGGCCACCGATGACCTGAGCGGTACGACCGGTTCTCGCCAGCGCGGTCACCACGTCGAGATACAGCGGCTCGCCCAGAGCACCCGGCTCCTTGGTACGGTCGAGCACCGCGATCTTCTTCACGGTTTCCGGAATCGCCTCGACCAGCTTCTCAGCGCTGAACGGACGGTACAGGCGAACCTTGATAAGACCAACCTTCTCGCCCTTGGCGGTCAGGTAGTCGATAACCTCTTCGGCCACGTCGCAGATAGAGCCCATCGCGATGATCACGCGATCCGCATCCGGAGCGCCGTAGTAGTTGAACAGTTTGTAGTCGGTGCCGAGCTTGGCATTGACCTTGTCCATATACTTCTCAACGATGCCGGGCACCGCGTCGTAGTACTTGTTGCACGCTTCTCTGTGCTGGAAGAAGATGTCGCCGTTCTCATGGGAACCGCGCATCACCGGATGCTCCGGATTCAGAGCGCGCTTGCGGAACGCATCCACCGCGTCCATATCGCACATTTCCTTGAGATCCTCGTAATCCCAGATCTGGATCTTCTGGATCTCGTGGGAGGTGCGGAAGCCGTCAAAGAAGTTGATGAACGGAACGCGGCTTTCAATGGTGGCGAGATGAGCCACCGCGCCGAGGTCCATAACCTCCTGCGGGTTGGTTTCCGCCAGCATGGCAAAGCCGGTCTGACGGCAAGCGTACACGTCGGAGTGATCGCCGAAGATGTTCAGCGCGTGGGAGGCCACGCAACGGGCCGAAACATGGAAAACCGACGGGAGTAATTCACCGGCGATCTTGTACATGTTCGGGATCATCAGCAGAAGACCCTGAGATGCAGTATAGGTGGTGGTCAGCGCACCGGCGGCCAAAGAGCCGTGCACCGTACCGGCGGCACCCGCTTCCGACTGCATTTCGGCCACCTTGACGGTGGTACCGAAAATGTTTTTCTGACCGGCGGCGGACCACTGGTCAACATAGTCGGCCATCGGGCTGGACGGGGTGATCGGATAGATACCGGCCACTTCGGTAAATGCATAGGACACGTATGCCGCAGCATTGTTGCCGTCCATGGTTTTGAACTTTCTTGCCATGACTATATTCCTCCTTTTAGGATAAAGAAATACAATATTTGCTCACACTCTAAAAAAGGGCGCAGAGCATCACATACAGGATAGCACATATTTTAATGTATGTAAAGGAAAAAAGCGTGAATTTTCCTTGATTTTTTTCAAAAGAAACCGGAAAAACCGAGGGCGGATTTAAATTGACCCAAAAACCGCTTTTCCGGGTGAAACCGAGCCCCAAATTTCCGGTTTTCTCTTGTTTTTGGCTTTTTTCTCGTTTTTGCTCGATTTTTCTTCATTGACAGAAACCGAAAAACAAGGTATGATACACATACTGGATTTTTCCGGGCATTTCGCTTTTTGTGAAATAATAAGCAACTGAAAGGGGAAATTTTTCCACCATGGACCCTGCTCCTACGCATAATTTGATGCTGGCCTCTGCCGTACCCGCCGAGGTATCCGGTAATATTTGGGGACAGATCATATTGCTGTTCGCGCTGATCCTATGTAACGCATTTTTCGCGGCATCGGAAATTGCGATCATCTCGCTCAACGATGCCAAGCTCCGCCGCATGGCGGATGACGGCCACAAAAAGGCCAAACAGGTGTTGGCACTCACCGACGACACCTCCCGGTTCCTTGCGACCATTCAGGTCGGGGTGACCTTGGCGGGGTTCTTGACCTCCGCTACGGCGGCGCAGAGCTTGTCTGCCCCGCTTGCTAACTGGTTTATTGAATTGGTGCCGGCTATGGCCTCCCGTGCCGGACTGGTGCAATCGGTCAGCGTGGTGGTGATCACCCTGCTGATGTCCTATTTCTCGCTGGTGCTGGGCGAACTGGTGCCCAAGCGCATTGCGATGCAGAAGGCCGAAAAGCTGGCGTTCGCCTTTATCGGTATTCTGCGTGGGGTGGCATTTTTGACCCGCCCGTTTGTGAAGATTCTTTCCCTCTCCACCAACGCACTGGTGCGGCTGTTCGGTATGGACCCGCACGCAGATGAGGAAAACGTCACCGAGGAAGAGATCCGGATGATGGTGGACGTCGGTGAGGAAAAGGGTGTTATCGAAGAGACCCAGAAGGATATGATTAACAATATCTTCGAGTTTGACGACCTCACCGCCGGGGAGATCATGACCCCCCGTACCGACGTGGCGGCGCTGGACGTGGAGGACGACCTTTCGGAGGCGCTTTCCATTGCGGTGGAACAGGGGTATTCTCGTCTGCCGGTGTACGAAGAGGATATTGACCATATCATCGGTATTTTGCATATTAAGGACCTGTTGCCGTACGTCGGTCAGAAGCTGCCCAAAGAGGTGTCGCTGAGAAGTTTACTGCGGGACACCTACTTTGTGCCGGAAACCAAGCATTGCGGCGACCTGTTTAACGAAATGACCGCCAAGCGGATGCAAATGGCGGTGGTGGTGGACGAGTACGGCGGGGTCGCCGGTATCGTCTCTATGGAGGACCTTCTGGAATCGATCGTCGGCAATATGCAGGACGAGTTTGACCAGGAGGAAGAGGAGATCACCCAGCTTGCGGATAACGCGTTTGAGGTGGACGGCTCGATTTCTATGGAAGAACTGCGGGAGCTTCTCAACGTGGAGCTGCCGGAGGGTGACTACGATACGGTCGCCGGCTTCTTAATGGAACAGCTTGGCCGCATCCCCGATCCGGACGAGCATCCGCAGGTGGAATTCCGTAACGTGGTGTTCACCGTCCAGAAAATGGACGACCGCCGCATCGAAGAGGTACATATCGAGGTTCAACCGATTGAGGACGACCAAGACGGGGAGAAAAAGGACGATGAAAGCCGCTAAAAACCCCTGAAATCAACAAGTCGAAAAAAATCTGTTGACAAACCGATAGTAAGTGAGATATAATGTACTCCGTTCCCTGTCCGGGGAACGGATATACGGCTGTATAGCTCAGTTGGCTAGAGCATGCGGTTCATACCCGCAGTGTCATTGGTTCGAATCCAATTACAGCCACCAATATGGCCCGATGGTCAAGCGGTTAAGACACCGCCCTTTCACGGCGGTAACACGGGTTCGATTCCCGTTCGGGTCACCAGGGCGCATAGCTCAGCTGGTTAGAGCGCCTGCTTCACACGCAGGAGGTCAGCGGTTCGAGTCCGTTTGCGCCCACCAAAAAGAGAGCACCACCCAATCGGGTGGTGCTCTCTTTTTGGCGTCCGCCCGTTGGAGGGACGAAGGACCAAAATATTTTCCGTGTCACGGAAAATATTTGCAAGATTTTGCGTGGTAACTCAATAAAATCTGTATACATAAAAACGCAAAATCGGTTCGAGTCCGTTTTGAAAAGACCACCCCAACCGGGGTGGTCTTTTTTTGCGTGTGCCACGGCTCGAACCTGCGATGTTTGCAAAATGCTCCACACTAAAAAGTTTTAAAACATTTTTTAACCCGGACAGGTTTTGTCCGGGTTAACTTTTATAATGAACTTGCAGCTGCAAAATGTAAAAACAATATTCTTGAAAAAACATGGAAAGGAAGTTATAATCAAGATGAACAAGAAACAGTATAA
>JAFSAC010000055.1 GCA_017442265.1 Clostridia bacterium
CGGCATCTTGCGATGCTGCTTCAAATTAACGGGTTGTTGTGTGTTCTGGTTCGTTTCGTTGTTTAATTTTCAAGGTCCTGCGCCGTCCCTTTTCGCGGACAGCTTTGTTATCATACCAAACGTTTTCCCTTTTGTCAACACTTTTTTTCAATTTTTTCGAAAAAATCAAAGGATTATTTCAGTATTATAATACAATATGAAAAGGGCACCGCCAGGCGGTACCCTTTTGTTCATTTTGCCTATTTTTTGGTGACGCAGCCACAGCCACAGCCGGTATCCGGATTGGCATTCGCCGGCGGGAAAAACTCGTTGACCGGGAAGCACATCTTCTTAAACAGCTCACAGGGGTTATCGTTGTTATTATTGTCACAGCATTCCTTCGTAGGCATACAGAAGTCATACACCGGCACCAGCATCTGCACCTGGCGAATGAGCTGAACGATAGTAAAGAGCCCCACCGTGACCAGCACCGCTTTCCCCTCCTGCGGATCCACAAAGCCGCCGTAACGGTGGCAGATCTTTTCGGGAATGGTGGTTTCACAGCAGTTGCAGCATTTACATTCGCAGATCTCTACCAGCTTTGCGCTCAAAATAACCGGGTCGGCCACCTGGACGCAGCAACGGGGCATGTTCCGGATCGGCATATCCTGATGATCCGCACATTCGCCGGAATATTCACTGCAGAACACCTTCACGTTTCCCTCGCTACCGTACAGGATCACCTTTTTACTGAAGGTAGCAATGCCGCACACCTCGGTGCAGGGGTTTCCGTGACCGGTGTACGCTTCCAGGCGGATCTCGAAAAAGAAGGTAAGATCGCAGGAATAATAGCCGCGGTTGAAGGGCAGCGCTTCCACGTCGATGTAAGTATGAATGACCTCTACCTTTTTGGGACGCACCCCGGCCGCGCAGTTGATGATCTGCTGATCCCGGTCGCAGAAATACACCCGCATATTTTCCGCGCAATCCTTGTCACAGCAGCTGTCATACACCCGCCCGGCATCGATACATACCGCTTCTTTGCAGGCGGTGTCGCGTATCATCCGATTGTCAGCCATAAATAATTCCTCCCATGACATTATCGTTATGTTCGGTGCCGTTCGGCGGCACTTCACTATTATGATATGTCAGTGGGAGGAATCGGTGAGTCAGATTCGGGTGAGTTTCGCGAAATTTTTCATAATCTTCTTAATTCCGGCGGATTCGAATTCGATCTCCAGCAGAAAATCGTTACCCATGGGGGTGATCTTTCGGATGACTCCGTTACCAAAAGTGTTATGGGACACCCGATCGCCGGCGGTCAAGTCACAGGTGGCCGGGGCGGCGGAAACGGTCGGACGGCTGACCGGGGTAAAGCGTGTTACCGCCGTCGACCGAGCGGAAGGATAATCCCAATCGCCGCTCGAACGGTCGGAATAAGCGGATTGGTCGTATCCCCCTCTTCCTTCTTGCGGCCGTCTTCCCCACGGGGTGGAGGCGGCACCGTATTCACACAGGTCCCGCTCGCGCAACAGATCCACCGGAACGTCCTGCAAAAAGCGGGAGGCGCGGTTATAGGTGGTGTGTCCGTACAGCATACGGCGGGTGGCACGGCAGATGATCAATTCCTCCCGTGCCCGGGTAAACGCTACGTAACACAGGCGGCGATCCTCTTCCAGTTCCTCCGGCTGATACAGCACCTGCATACCGGGGAACACCCCCTCTTCAAAGCCGGGCAACAGCACCACCGGGAATTCGAGACCCTTGGAGGCGTGCATAGTCATCAGTACCACCGAATCGGCATTGACATCATAATTGTCAATATCGGTAAAGAGGGCCATTTCCTCTAAGAAGCCGGCCAAAGTCGGCCGCTCCTCACCGCAGGATTGCTCGTAATTCAGAATGGTGGAGGCGAGTTCGTTCAGGTTGTCCACCCGTTCGGATTCGGTCGGCCCCGCCTGTTCCCACATAGCAAGATACCCGGTGCTTTCCAGCATGGTGCGGTACAACAGATGCAGAGAAATCTCTTCATCCGCATTCATACTACGCAGGTTTTCAATCATCGAAATGAACTGCTTGAGTTTTAAAGCGGCACGGCTGAGTTCCGGATATTCGTCCGCGTGGGACAGCAGGGTGTACAAGCTGACACCGCTTCGATCCGCCAGATCGGCGGCACGTTCCACCGTGGTATCGCCGATACTGCGTTTGGGTTCATTGATAATACGGCGCAAGCTGACCCCGTCATCCGGGTTATTAATCAGCCGCAGATACGCCAGCGCATCCCTTACCTCTTTGGTGTCATTAAAACGGTGACCGCCGATGATACGGTACGGAATACCGCTTTTTACCAGCGCCTGCTCAATCGCATTCGACTGAGCATTCGCACGGTACAGCACCGCAAAATCACTGAACCGCCGACCGCCGGACACCCCGTTCAGAATGGTTTCGGCGATAAAGCGACCTTCCGCTTCGGCAGTATCTACCGTCACCGCAGAAACCTTTTCTCCGATATCGTTTTGGGTCCAAAGGGTCTTCCCCTTACGCTGGACGTTTTTCGCGATCACCGCGTTGGCCGCGTCCAGAATATTTTTTGTAGAACGGTAATTCTGTTCCAGACGAATGACCGAACAGCCGGAAAACTCGTCTTCGAAATTGAGAATGTTCGCAATGGTGGCGCCACGGAACTTATAAATACTCTGGTCATCATCACCGACTACACAGAGATTGCCGTTCCCTTCCGCCAAAAGACTGACCAGCCGGTACTGTGCCTGGTTAGTATCCTGATACTCATCCACCATAATGTAGCGGTACCGGGCGCGATAGCGATCGGCGATCTCCGGGTACTGTTCAAACAGGTCAATGGTGCGGCACAGCAGATCGTCGAAATCCATAGCATCCGCTTCCTTCAACCGGCGCTGGTACAAGCTATAACACTGCGCCACCGCTTTCAGCCGCGGATTGCCGCTCACCTCCGGGGACATCGCATATTTTTCGGGAGAGAGTAACATATCCTTTGCGCGGCTGATCTCATTCAAAATCGCTTTATGACCGATAAATTTTTCATCCAGCGACAGCGATTTCATACAGTCCTTCATCAATCGGCGGCTATCATCGGTATCGTAAATGGTGAAATGGGCGGAATAGCCGAGCGGGGCACCGTCCCGGCGCAGAATACGTGCGCAGAAAGAGTGGAAGGTACCCGCCATAACCTCTTCCCCGGCGGGACCGAGCATCCGGGAAAGCCGCTCCCGCAATTCTCCCGCCGCTTTATTAGTAAAGGTGATCGCAAGAATCTGCCACGCGGGACAGGGATCCACTGCCAGCAGAGCATCCAGCCGGTCATCCGGCGGGGTTTCTCCGGCGGCAAAACGGCGCAAGAGATCCTCCTGCTGTTCACCGATAAATGCAGGCATATCCTCCGAATGGTAGGCGGTACCAAACCGTATTAAATTCGCAATGCGGTTGATCAGCACGGTGGTTTTTCCGCTTCCGGCGCCCGCCAGAATAAGCAGCGGACCCTCCGTATGAAACACCGCTTCCCGCTGACGGTCGTTCATCCGGGAAAACACCCGGTCCATAACCGCGCGGCGCAGAGTTAAAAATTCTGTTTTCGTGACCATTTTGTTCCCCCTGAACAATAAAAAGGTGAAAAGAGGAGGGAAAGTTCATCCTCCTCTTTTCGTATCATATTAGCCAAATAAGGTGAGCAACACACCGGCCGCTACTGCCGAGCCGATCACGCCGGCCACGTTCGGGCCCATAGCGTGCATCAACAAGAAATTCGAAGGATTTTCCCGCTGACCTTCTTTCTGTGCCACACGAGCCGCCATCGGAACGGCTGATACACCGGCGGCACCAATAAGCGGATTCACCTTTCCGCCGGTCACCAGATACATCACCTTGCCGAGCAACACACCGCCAGCCGTGCCAAAGCTAAAGGCAATCAGACCAAGACAGATGATGAGCAAGGTTTTCAGTTGCAGGAACGAAGCGGCATTCGCGGTGGCACCTACAGTAACACCCAAACAAATGGTAACGATATTCATCAGTTCGTTCTGGGCAGTTTTGGAAATACGATCCACCACTCCACTCTCCCGCATCAGGTTGCCGAGCATCAGCATACCCACCAGCGGAGCCGCACTGGGTAACAGCAAAACCACCACCACGGCAACAAAGATCGGGAACAGAATCTTTTCGGTTTTCGACACTTCGCGAAGCTGGGTCATCACCACCGAGCGTTCCTTTTTCGTGGTCAGCGCACGCATAATCGGCGGCTGGATAATCGGCACCAGCGCCATATACGAATACGCCGCAATGGCGATCGCACCCAACAGGTGCGGAGCCAGTTTCGAGGTTAAGTAAATAGCGGTAGGCCCATCTGCGCCGCCTATGATCGCAATCGAAGCGGCTTCCTGTTGGGTGAATGCCAGTGCGTCAACCGGCAACAGGTTCATAGCGCGGGCGCCGAGATAGGTGATGAAAATACCAAACTGTGCCGCGGCACCAAGCAAGAAGCTCTTCGGATTGGAAAGCAGAGGACCGAAATCGGTCATCGCACCGATGCCGAGGAAGATCAACGGCGGATAGATGCCGAATTTGACACCCTGATACAGATACCAAAGCAAACCGCCCTGCTCAAAATGCTGCCAAAACGGAACCTGCACCGTCGCGGTGCCGTTTTCATTTACGTGCACCTTATAAACCGAATCACCGTCACGGTAAACGGTCATCTCGACACCGGCATCGTTAATGTAGGTTTCCAAATGGGAATCGGTGGCATAAACCGATACTTCGCTGAGATACACCGGGTACACCTGTTCATAGGTGCCGTCCACATACGCTTGCTGTTCCGCCGCCGTAAATGGAACCAGCGAATTGTTCTGCGGGTCCATAATGCCACCGAGCGGCAGGTTGACAAGCAACATACCGAATGCGATCGGCAATAAAAGCAGCGGTTCAAATTTCTTTTTAATGGCGAGATACAACAGCAGACAAGCCACCGCAATCATAATCAGGTTTTTCCAGCCACCGTTTTCAAAATTCATCAGCTGAGCTAAACCCGATTGCTTCCAAAGATCAAGCAACGCTTCTAAAAAACGATTCATAATCAGTTGTCCCTCCCTCAGTCAAGGCGATCGATCTTACGAATGGTATAAGCGGTTCCGACCGGCAAGGACGCCGCCACCGCCGCCGCAATCACCGCCGTTTCTTCATCCGAAATACCGTTTCGCACCTGTGTCGAAGAGACCATAGGGCCGATATCCACCACCGGGGTGGATACTACAGGGGGCACTTCCTCTGCCGAGTCCTTCTTGAGAGAAGAACTCATAATCATACCAAAAATCTTGAAAATGGTAGTCAGCAGTAATAATACCGAAAACACGACCACCAGACCGATCAAAATGGTGAATCCGGCATCGGTTAATATTTCCGCCGCCGTTTCTCCCGCAAGACAATACCAGGTCACAATAATACCCCCAATTTTTACGAAAACAGGTAAAAAGCACCCTTTGTACCCATTTTAAAATACTTCGTACATTATACTGCATGGCACAAAAAAATGCAACGCTTTTTCAACAAAAGCATTGCATTTTTCCAATCGATAAAGCGGACTATATATTCCCCTTTACTCGGCGCGGTCGATCTTACGAATGGTATACGCTTTGTCGCCGGGCAGAGAGGTTGCCACCGCCGATGCAATGACCGCCGTTTCCTCATCCGAAATACCGTTGCGAACCTGTGCGGAGGAAACCATAGGACCGAGATCTACCACCGGGGCGGGGGCCGCCGCCGGAGCAGCAGGCGCCGCCTGTTCAACCACTTCCGCCTCAGCGGGTTTCTTAAAAGCGTGAACAAGATAAGAAATCAGCAAAAACACAGCCACGAGACCAATGATGATATACGCGGCGGTATCACTGATCATTTCATTCATCGCATCAGCGGTCAACAAAAACAAAGACATATCATTTCCTCCAGTTTTTATCAAAACGAGGGGAATTTCTTCCCTATCCGTTTAAAAATTCCTTAGTTATTATACTGTATACCGTCAAAAAATGCAATGCTTTTTCATCAAAAGCATTGCATTTTTCTAAAATCAGAAGAAGGTCATCTGACTGGTTTCGGGAAGATCTCCCAAGACACCTAAATCCCGCAGGGATTGCAAAATACTCTTATTGATGCCACTGCGGTTTTGCAGATCGTCCCCTGAAATAAAGGGATCGTTCGGATCGCAGGCGGCTTGCAGAGCCAGCGCTGCTCCTTCTCCCAACCCTTTGATCGAACCGAACGGCAAACGGATCTTGCCGTTTTCCGGCAGGAATTTATAAGCGTGGGAGGCATACAGGTCGATCGGCAGGAATTCCACCCCGCGCTGCATCGCTTCGTACACAATGTGCAGGTTTTCCGCCTGTCCCTTTTCATTGGCGGTGATATCCTTGCCCTGGCTTTTGGCTTCCCGCTCGCGGGCATTGATATCGTCCATAGTCGCTTTGACCGTTTCCTTACCGCCAAGTACCGGTCCGCAATCAAAATCTTCCCGACGGGCGGTGAAATAAGCGGCATAATATTCCACCGGCTTATGCACCTTATACCAGCCGACCCGCAAAGCGCCGATAATATACGCCGCCGCGTGGGCTTTCGGGAACATATACTTGATCTTCATACAGGAATCAATATACCATTCCGGCACCCCGTGATCCCGCATCGCCTGCAGATGCTCTTCGGTTAAGAGTTTGGTAGATTTTCCCTTACGGACGATCTCCATAATCTTAAACGCCATTTTCGGTTCAAGACCCTTATGCAGGAGATAGGTCATAATGTTATCACGGGTTCCGATCACCTGCGAAATATCACAGGTTTTGTTGCGAATCAGTTCCTGTGCGTTACCCAGCCACACGTCGGTGCCGTGGGACAAACCCGAAATCTGCAACATATCCGCAAAGTTCTTCGGCTGACATTCCACCAGCATCTGCCGGACAAAATCGGTGCCAAGTTCCGGCAACGACAGAGTACCGGTCTCAAATCCGATCTGCTCCGGGGTGACCCCGAGCGCTTTCGGGGAAGTGAACAGCGAATACACCTCCGGTGCGGACATATCCACGTCCATAACGCTGATACCGGTGTACTCTTCCAGATACTTATAGGTGGTCGGAATGACGTGACCGAGGTTATCCAGCTTCAGAATGGTATCATGAATGGAATGGAAATCGAAGTGGGTGGTCACAATATCCGAATCAGATTTATCCGCCGGGTGCTGGACCGGGCAGAAATCCTCCACATCGAAATCATCCGGCACGACCACCATACCGCCGGGATGCTGACCGGTGGTGCGCTTCACCCCGGTGCAACCGATAGTGAGGCGGTCGATCTCCGCGTTGCTATACACCGTTTCCTGCGCTTCGGCAAACTTTTTCACGTAGCCGTAAGCGGTCTTATCCGCCACGGTGGCAATGGTGCCGGCCTTAAACACCTTGTCCCCGAACAACGATTCGGTGTAACGGTGGGCGCGGCTTTGGTATTCGCTGGCGAAGTTAAGGTCGATATCCGGCGCTTTATCGCCGTCAAAACCGAGGAAGGTTTCAAACGGGATCTCGTGGCCGTCCCGGTACAGCGGCTCGCCGCATTCCGGGCAGTTCTTCGGCGGCAGGTCAAAGCCGGAGCCGACCGAGCCGTCCTCAAAAAATTCGCTGTACTTACATTTTTTGCAAACGTAGTGCGGCACCAAGGGGTTTACCTCCGAAATGCCCGCCATATTAGCAACAAAGGAGGAGCCGACCGAACCACGGGAACCGACAAGATAGCCGTTTTCCTCGGAATTCTGTACCAGCTTTTGAGCAATCATATACAGCACCGCAAAGCCGTGCTTAATAATGGAATTCAGTTCCTTCTCCAACCGGTTTTTTACCAATTCCGGCAACGGATCGCCGTAAATGGATTTCGCACGACCCCAGGTGATCTCCTGCAGTTGTTCCTCTGCCCCGTCGATATGCGGCGGGAAGGTGCCCATGGGAATCGGGCGGATCTCTTCCACCATATCCGCGATCTTATTCGGATTATCCACCACGATCTCCTGCGCCTTTTCGGGCGGGAGATACGAAAACTCTTTGAGCATTTCATCGGTGGTACGTAAGTAAAGCGGCGGCTGATGATCCGCATCATCGTAGCCGTTACCGGTCTGCAGAATCTGCCGATAAACAGCATCCTCCGGGTCGAGAAAGTGCACGTCACAGGTGGCGCAAACCGGCTTACCCAGTTTTTCGCCCAGACGGATAATGGTGCGGTTAAATTCACGCAGTTGTTCCTCGTCCGCCGCCAAACCGTTTCGCAGCATAAAGGCATTATTGCCCAGCGGCTGAACCTCCAGAAAATCGTAAAAATCTGCGATCTTCAGCAGTTCGTCAAACGGACGGCCGTCCACCAGTGCGTGGAAGAGCTCGCCCGCTTCACAGGCGCTCCCCACAAGCAACCCCTCCCGATGCTTTTCCAGCATAGTACGGGTGATCCGCGGATGCCGGTAAAAACAGGAAAGGTTAGACCAGGAAATAAGGCGATACAGGTTTTTCAGACCGACGTGGTTTCGAACCAACAAGATCATATGGTATGAGCGGGATTTTTTCGGGTCAGCACCGGCAAGACGGGTGTTGATCTCCTGCACCGCCGTCACCTCACGGCCGGCGAGTTCTTTAAGTTCCTTTTGGAAGATCTGCGCTAATACCCTCGCATCGTCGCAAGCACGGTGATGACGGAACGGCGGAAGTCCTAAATGATCCGCTACCACGTCCAATTTATGCTTTTTCAGTTCAGGGTAAAGGGTGCGGGACAAAAGCAGGGTATCAATCGCCGTAAACGGATACGGCATCTGGCACCGTTTCGCCGCGGCACGGATAAACGCGGTATCAAATCCGGCGTTATGCGCCACTACAAAGGGACATTCCCCGCAGAAATCGTAAAACGCCTGCAGTGCTTCCTTTTCGGACGGAGCATCCTTTACCATATCGTCGGTAATACCGGTCAGTTCGGTAATCTTGGCAGAAATCGGCTTTCCGGGGTTCACGAAGGTGTTAAACTCTTCTTTAATTTCCCCATTAGACAGCCGCACCGCGCCAATTTCGGTGATCCGTTCGGTATTCGCAGAAAGTCCGGTCGTTTCAAGGTCAAATACGATATAGTCCCCCAAAAGCGGCGCGTCGGCATCCCCCTGCACCACCGGGATACTGTCATTCACGTAGTACGCTTCCATACCGTACAGAATCTTAATGGGCTTTCCGGCCTTCTTGAGGTCCGCCGCCGCATTCATCGCATCCGGGAATGCCTGCGCTACCCCATGGTCGGTAATAGCGATCGCTTTATGCCCCCAACTCGCGGCACGCTTGATAAGATCGGCGGTTTCGGACAAGCCGTCCATAACCGACATTTTGGTATGCAGATGCAGTTCCACCCGCTTATTTTCCGCCAGATCCTGCCGGGTATATTTACTCACCACCGAAATGGCGCGCGGACGCAAAACGTTATCCTTCAAAAAAGAATCATAATCGTAGCTACCGCTTACCAAAAGACAGGTTCCCGGATGAAGCGACTCCAAAGCGGCGATGCGGTCGGCATCCCGTTTCTTATCGTTCCAGATGCTTAAGGTCACCGAAGCGGTGTGATCGGTCATTTTAATGGTATACCGGGTCTTGGTACCGTCCCGGTTATCCCGGGAGGAGATATGAAACACCTCGCCCCATACCGTCACCCGGCTTCCGTCCGGCTCCAGCGACTGTAAAGGGGAAGGCCTTTCCTGTATAGCGGTGCCAAACAGTTTTTGGGCGGTGTCAAGAAAAATCGGCAATCCGTCAGCAGGCGCACCTTTCCCCTCCACCGACAGCGGTTTCACCGGAGAAGCCGGCTTGTCCGTTCCGTTCGGCGCCGCCTTTTTCGCCGTTTCCCGGCGAGCGGCATCCTCCGCCGACCGGCGGGCCGCCTCCTCTTCTCTTGCCTTTTCCATTAGCTGTTCAAAGCGGGCATCCCCGCCTTCCGGATTATCCGACACCATAGTCACCTTGACCGTTCGGTCAAACAGTTCCTGCACCACCTGAGCCATTTGGCTTTCGGCGTGGGTGGCGGTGAGCAAGCTATGGCCGCCGTGCGCCAAGGTGACAGTGAGATTGTTTTCTTCAAACGAGCAGGTGGCATCGTCAAAGGTACCGTTCACCGCCATATTCTTCCGGCGGAGATAAAACACAATGAGATCAAACGCATTCTCGGACAATAATTCCGGATCAAAATGCGGAGAAATGACCGTGCTGTTCAAGCTGAGAGCACGGGAAAGCGCCTGCTCCGCCGCTAAAAGAATCGCGGGCGATAACAGGGTATGAAGACGAAGACCGACCGCCATACGGCGATCAGCGAGCTCCAGCTGTACCCGCTCCACAACGCTGTCCTGCAGAACCGAAAGCTGCGGGTCATCGGCTATATATCCTTTGAAAACGGTAGAAAATGTTTGTTCACTCATAGTTATACGTCCTTGTTTTTACAACGTCTTAATTTCTTTCATCAATTCAGCGACCGCGTCCTGTTCGTCCACCGTGCGGAGAATTTCACCTTTCTTAAAAATGGCGACCTTCCCCTTGCCGCCCGCCAAACCGACGTCCGCTTCTTTCGCTTCGCCCGGGCCGTTTACAATACAGCCCATCACCGCGACGGTGATCGGTTTTTGAACGGTGCACAGTTGTTCTTCCACCGCCTGAGCCATACCGATAAGATCCACCGCGGTGCGGCCGCAGGTAGGACAGGAAACAAGGCGCGCGGTATTCTGCCGCAGGCCGAGCGCCGCCAATAAATCCAACCCGGCGGCAATCTCTTTCACCGGATCGGCAGTAAGGGAAACCCGAATGGTATCCCCAATGCCTTCGGCAAGCAGACCGCCGATACCGGCCGCCGATTTTAACAATCCCAGGCGTTCGGTACCCGCTTCGGTCACCCCAAGGTGAAGCGGATAAGCGCAAGCGGCCGCTGTCAACCGGCACGCCTGCATCATGGTAGAAACGTCGGAGGATTTGATCGAAATAACGATATCCTCAAAATCAAACTTTTCCAGCAACGAGGCATGATATAAGGCACTATCCCGAAGCGCTTCGGCGGTGGGATGCCCGTATTTTTTCAGAATTTCTTTTTCCAGCGACCCGGAATTCACCCCGATACGGATCGGAATGGAGCGGTTTCGACAAGCATCCGCCACCGCTTTCACCCGGTCTTCCCCGCCAATATTTCCGGGGTTGATCCGAATCTTATCCACCCCGGCCGCCGCCGCTTCCAGCGCCAGCTTATAATCAAAATGGATATCGGCGACAACCGGAATATGAACCGCCGATTTCAGCGCATCAATCAGCCGTACCGCATCCATGTCGGGGACTGCGGTGCGAATGATCTGACAGCCGGCCGCTTCCAAGGATTTTGCCTGCCGGACGTTTCCCTCTATATCCGATGCCGGGACGTTCAGCATCGACTGCACGCTGATCGGATGTCCGCCGCCGATCGGAAGACCGCCGGCATACACCACCCGACTTTCTCTACGCTTCATATTCTGTCACCCCTTTTATTTGACACTTATCCGGCGATCAGCCGGCGAATATCGGTGAAGGTCACCGCAATCATCAAGATAAATAAAAGAACAAGGCCGATGAAATGAACCAGCCCTTCATATTTTGCCGGAATCTTTTTCCGGGTCACCCCTTCAAAAATCAAAAACAACAGGCGACCGCCGTCCAGCGCCGGCAACGGCAGCAGGTTGAAGATACCGACGTTAATGGTGATCATCGCCACCATAAGAAGCAAGGCCTGCAGTCCGTCCAGCGTGACCGCCGCCGATACCGCATCCCCGATATAATCCACCGTTCCCACCGGACCGGACAGATCATTCAGTCCATACCGGCCGGTCAGCAGATCGCCGAGACTGCGCCAGATCATCACCGTCAAGGAATATTCCATTTTTCCCGCCTGACGGACGGTGCTTAAAAAGGTTTGCGGGATACCCTGCACTTTAAAGTCATAGATGAGATACCGCTCGCCGGTTTTTTCATCGGTGGTAAGGGTGAATTTGACACCGCTGAGCTTCACCTTTTCACCGTTCCGACGGACGGTCATATCAAAAATGCCGTCCTCGTCACTTTGCATCAGCATCGAGAGGTCCATATCGGTGGCAATATACTCACCATTCACCCCGATAATGGTGTCCCCTACCCGAAGCCCGGTTTGGTATGCCGGGGAGGTTTCACTGAGCTGAGCGACGGTGGTGCTGTTAAAATACCTATTGCCGTCTGCCATTTTGCTTTCACAAAATCCGTAAGCGCATAAAAGCACCACAAAGCCGAGCAGAAGGTTCATAGCGGCACCCGCCACCACGATCAAAACCCGGCGCCATACCGGTTTATACGCAAAGGAAACCGAGGTATCCGCCGGGGCTTCCACCGGACGATCGGCGTTTCCGCCCATAGCCGCCGGGGTGGGAGCGCCTTCATCCTCCCCTTCCATAGCGCAAAAGCCGCCAAGAGGCAGTAAGCGGAGAGAATAGGTGGTTTCCCCTATATGCCAGCTGACAAGGGTGGGGCCCATACCGATCGCGAATTCATTCACCCGCACCTTCATCCATTTCGCAACCAGGAAATGGCCGAATTCGTGCACCATGATAATGACCCCGAAGATCAACAGGGCAGCTACGATTTTCAATACGGTCATGAACAGTTCATCCTCATTTCAAAACAGTCGCTCGCATCTCCCGGTCAACGGTCAGAATATCCTCCACCGAGGAGGGAACGGGAATCTTCTTTTCGAGCGTTTCAGCCACCAGTTCGGTAATCCGCATAAACGGAATTTTTTCTTGCAGGAACAACGACACCGCCTGCTCGTTTACCGCGTTGATAGCGGCCGGATAAGCGCCGCCGCGGGTGATCGCTTCACGACAAAGCTGCATCGCCGGGAAGGTATCATCATCCGGTGCAAAGAAGGAAAGCTTATTCCACGCCGCCAAATCAAGCGGTTTCACCGGTGATGGGGTGCGCGCCGGGTAGGTCAGCGCATACTGGATCGGCACCCGCATATCCGGTTCGCCAAGCTGGGCGAGCACCGCCCCGTCCACACATTCAATCAGCGAATGGATGATGCTCTCGCGGTGCACCACCACGTCAATTTCATCCGCCGGTTTATCGAACAACCAGCGGGCCTCGATAATTTCAAGACCTTTATTCATCATAGAAACGGAGTCAATGGTGATCTTTGCTCCCATACTCCAATTCGGGTGTTTTAACGCCTGCTTCGGGGTGACCTGACGTAACTGATCTTTGGTATACCCAAAAAACGGACCGCCGGAGGCAGTCAAGATCAGTCGGCGAAGCATAGAGGGGTCCGGCAGACCTTGCAGACACTGGAAAATAGCTGAATGCTCACTATCCACCGGTAGCAGGCGTACCCCGTGCTTTTTCACCGCATTCATCACAAATTCACCGCCGGCGACCAGCGTTTCCTTATTGGCAAGCGCGACGTCGTGTCCCGCTTTCACAGCGGCCAAAGTGGGCAACAAGCCGACCATACCGACCACCGAGTTTAACACCATATCCGCTTCCGGCATAGCCGCAAGCTGGCACAATCCCTCCATACCGGACAACACCGTGACCGACAGGTCGGCCACCCGCACCGTAAGGTCACGCGCCGCCTGTTCGTCATACACCGCCACCGTTTTCGGGTGGAAACGGCGGATCTGCTGTTCGAGCGGCTCGATCTGACGACCGGCGGCAAGACCGATCACTTCATAGCCGGCGGCTTCCGCCACCTCTAACGTCTGACAACCAATCGAACCGGTAGAACCGAGCAATACCAACTTTTTCATAAACGCGTCCTCACTTTTTACACTAACGCGGTGATATGCAAAATCGCAAACAGGAACGGACCGACGAGGGTAAGACTGTCAAAGCGATCCATAACCCCGCCGTGTCCCGGCATAATGCTGCCGTAATCCTTAGTATCGTACTGCCGTTTGATGAGCGAGGCAAACAGATCCCCGAGCACCGACAGCGGCGACAGGAACAGCGCCAGCAGCCCCACCTGCCAATAGCTCACCGGAGCGAGCCCCTCGGGGCAGCAGCGATTCCAGATAAACACCCAGAGAAGGCAAAGGAGAACCGCACTCACCCAACCGCCGATAAAGCCCTCTACCGTTTTCTTCGGGCTGATGCGGGGGCACAGCTTATGCCGTCCGCAAACGGTACCGGTGAAATACGCGCCGATGTCACTCCCCCACGCAATAATCAATGCGAGCATCAGGTAAAAAATACCATATTCATTGAGGGTGCGGCAGTAGGCGATACAAGAAAGCCCAATCGAGATCAAAAGGGTCAAAAAGCTCGCCAGTCCCACATCCTGTATACACAGTGTGTCCAGTTTTTTGAGGGATACCACCACGATAAGCAGTACCCACACGGCGGTCGCCACCGCCCACAGCCAATGGCCGTAAGCGTGACGAAAGAAGGGGGCAACCGCACCGAAAGCCATAGCCGCCACCAACAGTTCCCGGTGCTTTTTCAGTCCGGTCACCGCAAACATTTCATAAATGCCCATGGCGCAAAGAACCGAAAAGGCACCGTAAAGTGCAATCGGCGGGAGCAACAAAACCGCCACCAACAGCGCAAATGCCACCAGTCCTGTCACAATTCTCGTCTTCATCCAGTACCTCTCTCACGTCAGACACCGCCAAAACGACGGTTTCGTCTCCAATATTCCGCAAACGCGGCGTTCAGATCATCCTCCGAAAAATCCGGCCACAAAATATCGTCCATAAACACGAATTCCGCATAGGCCGATTGCCAAATGAGGAAGTTTGACAGCCGATATTCCCCGCTCGGCCGGAGAATTAAGTCTACCGGCGGCTGATCTTCGGTATACAACGCTTCCTTTAGCATCTGCTCATCGATCTCTTCCGGTGTAAGGGTGCCCGCCTTCACACGCTCTGCCAAAGTGCGGGCCGCCCGGGTCAACTCCTGCTGACCGCCGTAGTTAATGGCGATATTCAGCACCATACCGGTCTTTTGAGCGGTGGACGCTTCCGCTTGAGCCATTAACTCCTGAATGTCCTCCGAAAGTTTCGTACGGTCACCGATAAAGCGGGTGCGGATATTTTCTTTTTGGAAATCAGCGAGCGATTCCCGCAGGTATTCCCGAAGCAGGTTCATAATCGAATCCACTTCCTCCTGCGGGCGCTTCCAGTTCTCGGTAGAAAACGCGTATACGGTGAGGTATTTTACCCCCCGCTTTTCGCAGTATTTCGCAATCCGGCGAAACACCTGCGCCCCGGTCACGTGACCGGCAGTACGCGGCAATCCACGCTTTTTTGCCCAACGGCCGTTGCCGTCCATAATAATGCCAACGTTACACGGGGCGGGAACGGTGGAAAGCTCCACCGGCTTTTTTCGTTTGAACAGCATCTGTAAAAATCCTTTCGTGTTCCAAACGGATAATACGCGAGCGCGCCGAAAGACAGCTTCCGGCACGCCCGCGGGATGATAAAACCAAATTACAGTTCCATAATTTCCTTGCTCTTTTTCGCGCAATGACCGTCGATTTCCTTACAGAAGCGGTCGGTAAGATCCTGCATCTTCTTTTCAGCAGACTTCAGATCGTCCTCGGTGATCTCGGACGCTTTTTTCTTATCTTTGAGCTTATCCATAGCATCCCGACGGATCGAACGGATCGCCACCTTAGTATCCTCCGCAAGTTTATCAATCGTCTTGCTGATCTCACGGCGGCGTTCCTCGGTCAGCGGCGGGAACTGCATCCGGATGACCGAACCGTCATTCTGCGGATGAATACCGATGTCCGACATCAAAATGGCTCGTTCAATATCCTTCAGGGTGGTCTTATCCCACGGCTGGATCATCAGGGTGCGGGCATCCGGTACCGACACCGCCGCCATTTGCTGAATCGGGGTGGGGGTACCGTAATACTCTACCGACACCTTATCCAGCACCGCCGGGTTAGCGCGACCGGCGCGCACCGCCGCATATTCGTTCAGGAGAGAGTTAATACTCTTCCCCATTTTTTCTTCCGCTACTGCAAAAATCTGAGTCATCACAAAAACTCCTTTCGGTTTTATTCAACCAGCGTGCCGATCGGTTCGCCCTTCACGGCGCGCACAATGTTATCGGGATCTTCCATATTGAACACCAAAATCGGAATATGGTTATCGCGGCACATGGAGGCGGCGGTGGAATCCATCACCTGCAGCCCCTTATTCAGCACCTCCGAGAAGGTGAGGGTCTCATAGCGTTTGGCATCCGGGTTTTTCTTCGGATCGGAGTCGTACACCCCGTCCACCATACTGGCTTTGAAGATGATATCCGCTTCGATCTCCGCCGCACGGAGCGCCGCCGCCGTATCGGTGGAGAAGAACGGGTTACCGGTGCCACAACCAAAGATCACGATCCGCTTTTTCTCCAAATGACGAACCGCCCGATTACGGATATACGGCTCGGCGATCTGGTTCATCGCAATGGCGGTCTGCACCCGCACGGTGCAACCGGCCTGCTCCAGCGTATCCGCCAGCGCCAGCGCGTTAATAGTGGTGGCAAGCATACCCATATGATCCGCACGGGTGCGATCCATTTGTCCACTCGAACGGCCGCGCCAGAAGTTGCCGCCGCCGACCACAATGGCGATCTCAACCCCCATATCGGCGCATTTTTTCACGTCTTTACACACCGTTTCGAGGGTCGGGAAATGCAGACCGAAGCCGGTGTTGCCGGACAGCGCCTCGCCGCTTAATTTCAACAATACGCGTTTATACTTCATAATTTTGATCACCTTTCCTGCACCCGGTCAGCGGGTGTATGCTTTCTGTACCATTTTACTATAATTCTATTATTCTGTAAAGACAAAAGAGGAAAATTTTCACTCAAATTGAAAATTAAAATATGACCCGTCGCCAAAAGCGACGGGTCATAAAAAAAAGATGATCTCAATGAATAATAACCTGTCATTTGCAAATAATAGAACCGACAGTGATTACTCTCGCGTTTGCGTAACCGCTGTCCGAAACCGCTATCGGACTCCATTGGGAATTCGGCAGCGGTTTTTGTTATTTTGCAGCGGTTTTTGTTATTCCATTTTTAACTGTTCGCCGTAATCCTCCGCCTGCGGCATCGCGCCGGCGGCCGGGAGGTTTTTGGTGCGGTAGCGGTTGGGCTTGACCAGCATCCCTTCGGTGTACGGTTCAGCGGATTTCAGCAGGTATTTCCCCTTGACGGTCATCGCCTGCACACCAATGGTGGAACGGGTGGTCTTCGGCTGAATCGCCCCGGTATGAACAAGCAGGCGGCGACCGGAGGTAGCGGTCAGAAGAATCTCGCCATCCTCGGGAATATACAGGATATCGATGAGCGGCGCTTTATCCGAATAAGCACCGATCAGCTTATGACGGTTATTCTTAGTCTGGTAGGCAGACAGCGGCACCTTCGCCACCTTGCCGTTAGCAAAGAAGAACAGCATATAACCGGAATAATCGGTGGTGACCACCATATACCGGGCGCTCTCCCCTTCGTCAAATTTGAGAGTAGTGGGAACGTAGTCGCCCATGGCGCTTGCTTTGGTATCACGGAAGGTGGATGCCTGTGTCTTATACACGGTCGCTTTATCGCTGAAGAACAGGAGGTCCCGACGGTTGGTGGTTTCCACCGTCTGGGTGATGACGTCCCCTTCTTTGAGCTTATGTTCCCCGCTCATCCGCAGAGAAGCCGGGGTGATCTTTTTGAAATATCCGTCGCGGGTGAAGAAGAAGGTACAGGGATAATCCGGGGCTTCCTCCTCCTCTTCCGGCACGGTCTGTTCCACGTCGGCGAGATACAGAAGCGGCGATTTCCGCGGCTGACCGTATTTTTTCACCACCGCTTTGAGTTCATCAATAATGATGTTCCGCACCCGGCTGGCGCGTTTTAAGATATCCTCCATTTCGGCGATATCCCGCTCCAACTGTTCGATTTCAGCGGTACGGTTGAGGATATATTCCCGGTTCAAATGCCGCAGTTTGATCTCTGCGACGTATTCCGCCTGGATGCGGTCGATGCCGAAGCCGATCATCAGGTTAGGAATGACCTCCGCTTCCTCCTCGGTCTGGCGGACGATCGAAATGGCTTTATCAATATCCAACAGAATCTTCGCGAGACCTTTTAAGAGATGCAGTTTTTCTTTGGCTTTCTGCATATCGTAGTAGGTGCGGCGGCGCACACATTCGGTACGGAACGCAACCCACTCTTCCAAAATCGAACGCACACCGAGCACCTGCGGCACGCCGGCGATCAGGACGTTGAAATTACAGGCAAAGCTATCCTCTAAAGGCGTGAGCTGAAACAGACGGTTCATCAGCTTATCCGGGTCCACCCCGCGCTTGAGGTCAATGGTGATCTTAAGGCCCTCGAGACCGATCTCATTTCGAACGTCGTTAATTTCCCGGAGTTTTCCGGCTTTCACCAGGTCGATGATCTTCGCAATGATCGCTTCCACCGTGGTGGTATACGGAATCTGGGTGATATCAATGCAGTTGGAGGATTTATCATACTGGTACACCGAGCGAATCTTAACACTTCCGCGACCGGTTTCATACAGCTTTTCCATATCCTCCCGCCGGTACAAAATCTGTCCGCCGCCAGGGAAATCGGGCGCAAGCAGGGTATCCGCAATCACGTGATCGGGGTTTTTCATCAGCGCAATGGTGGTTTCACACACCTCTTGCAGATTGAAAGAACAGATATTGCTCGCCATACCGACCGCAATACCCATATTGTTATTCACCAGAATGGACGGGAAACTGACCGGAAGCAGGGTGGGTTCCTTGGTGGTGGCATCGTAGTTATCCACAAAGTCCACCGTTTCCTTATCGATATCGTGGAACAGTTCCGCCGCAATGGGCTCGAGTTTTGCTTCGGTATAACGGGATGCGGCGTATTCCATATCGCTGGAATAGGCACGGCCGAAGTTACCCTTCGAGTCCACGTACGGGTGCAACAGCGATTCGTTTCCGCGGGCAAGGCGCACCATGGTTTCGTAAATCGCCGCATCACCGTGGGGATTGAGCTTCATGGTCGCACCGACGATATTCGCCGATTTCACCCGGGTGTTGCCGAGCAGTTTCATATTATACATCGTATACAGCAGTTTGCGGTGGGACGGTTTAAAGCCGTCGATCTCCGGAATGGCGCGGGACATAATGACGCTCATAACGTACGGCATATAGTTGGTGCGCAGGGTATCGGTGATCGCTTGCGCCTCCACCTCACCCGCACCGGCAATATGTGCGTTTTCCGGTAACGTATTCACCGCTTTGACAGCCGGTTTTGCTTTTTTAGCCATAATTTCCTCCCGGTTTGTGATAGATGAGGGCGGGATCAGCTGAGATCCACCATTTCCAGGTATTCAGCGCCGTGTTCAGCGATGTAGTTCTTTCGACCCTCGAGGTTATCACCTAACAGAATATCAAACATCTGTGCGGTGGCCTCCGCCTCGGTGGGGTCCACCCGTACCAAGCGGCGGGTGGCGGGGTTCATGGTGGTCAGCGACATCATTTCGGGGTCGTTTTCACCAAGACCTTTGGAGCGCTGAATGGTATATTTCTTATCCCCGATCTCAGCTAAAATCTGGGCTTTTTCCTGGTCGTTATACGCAAAATAGGTGTCGTCCTTACAGGTGATCTCATACAGCGGCGTTTCCGCAATAAACACCCGTCCGGTTTCAATGAGGGTCGGGGTCAAGCGGTATAGCATAGCGAGAATCAGGGTGCGGATCTGGAAGCCGTCCACGTCCGCATCGGTGCAGATGATAACCTTATTAAACCGCAACAACTGCAGGTCAAAGGTGACCATTTCCTTATTCTTATTCTTCACCTCAACGCCGCAACCGAGCACCTTAATAAGATCGGTGATGATCTCACTTTTGAAAATTTTATCGTAGCCGCTCTTTAAACAGTTCAAAATCTTCCCGCGGACCGGGATGATCGCCTGGAAATACGGGTCGCGCGCCTGCACGCAGGCACCCATAGCGGATTTACCCTCCACGATAAACAGTTCGCGCTCGTCCACCTGCCGGCTACGGCAATCCACGAAGGTTTCCACCCGGGAGGTGAGATCGTTGCCGGATTGCAACGCTTTTTTGATGTTCAGGCGGGTGCTTTCCGCCTTCTCGCGGCTGCGTTTATTGATGAGGATCTGCTCCGCCATTTTATCGGCATCCGCTTTATTTTCCAGACAGAAAACTTCCAGTTGATGCTTTAAGAAATCGGTCATCGCTTCCTGGATAAAGCGGTTGGTGATCGCTTTTTTGGTCTGGTTTTCGTAAGAGGTTTGAGTGGAGAAGGAGGAGGATACCAGCACCAGACAGTCCTGCACGTCCTGGTAGCTGATCTTACTCTCGTTCTTTAAATATTTCCCTTTTTGGCGCAGGTATTGATCCACCTGAGAAACAAACGCCGAGCGCACCGCCTTTTCGGGAGAGCCGCCGTGCTCCAGCCAGCTGGAGTTATGGTAATATTCCTGCATCGCCACCTTGTTGGAGATGCACATCGCCACCTGCAGTTTCACCTTATAATCCGGCTTGTCCGCCCGGTCGCGGCCGGTACGTTCCGCCGTCCAGTACTGCACCCCGGTCATTGCATCCTCCCCGACCGTTTCCTTCAGGTAGTCCACAATGCCGTTTTCGTACACAAAGTCTTCGGTTTCAAAGCCCTTATCCTGCTGGGTTTTCAGGATAAAGCGCAGGTTATTGTTGACGATCGCCTGACGGCGCATCACGTCTCGATAATAGTCCCGGGGGATGTCAATATCGGTGAAAACCTCCAGGTCCGGTTTCCAACGAATGGTGGTGCCGGTATCCTTTTTGGTATACGGCTCTTTTTTCAGCCCGCCGACGTTTTCGCCGCGTTCGAAATGCAAAGAATAACGGTATCCGTCCCGGCGAACCTCCACGTCCATATATTCGGACGCGTACTGGGTCGCGCAGGCACCGAGGCCGTTAAGTCCCAGCGAAAACTCGTAGTTTTCCGCTTCGTTGGTATTATATTTACCGCCGGCGTACATTTCGCAGAAGATCAACTCCCAGTTGAAGCGATCCTCTTTCTGGTTATAATCCACCGGCATACCGCGGCCAAAATCCTGCACCTCGATCGAACCGTCCGAAAAGCAGGTGGTGATGATACGGTCACCGTACCCCTCACGGGCTTCGTCGATCGAGTTGGAAAGAATCTCAAACACCGCGTGCTGACAACCTTCCAGTCCGTCCGAACCGAAAATAACCGCCGGGCGCTTGCGCACACGGTCGGCACCTTTTAAAGAAGTAATGCTTTCATTTCCGTAATCGGTCTTTTTTTGCTTCTGTGCCATTTCTTCCATCCATTCTTTGCATATTTCCTTTATTTTACCCCGAAACCGGCTTTTCGTCAAGTCATCAATTTCCCGCCCCTCTCCCCTTTTTCGGGTAAGAATCACCTTGACAAACGCGAAAAAATACAGTATGATATTTCCGTCCTCCGCCGCTGTGGTGGAATGGCAGACACAGGGGACTTAAAATCCCCCGGTAGCGATACCGTACCGGTTCAAGTCCGGTCAGCGGCACCAACAAAACGACCTCGGGCATAAGCCCGAGGTCGTTTTGTTTTTGTCACTTCAGGGACGCACAACCCTAAAATCCGCTCTGCGGATTTTATTAAGGTTTTGCCCGCACACACTTTCGCCCTCTGCTCGCTTCAGGCAAAACCAGTTCAAAGTCCGGTCAGCAGGAGGCGCGGGCACCTAACATCCGGTCAGCATCCCCAGCCGGGGATGCCTTTTTGTTCATTCTCACTTGAATGATGCACAACCCTAAAATCCGCTCTGCGGATTTTATTAAGGTTTTGCCAATATTATCTGCCATTCATTTACAATCTGTCACCCGCGACGTTTCGCACTTGTGCGAAACTCGACGACCTTCGCCACGCGAAGGTCAGTTCAACGTCCGGTCAGCGGCACCGTTCTGCCCGCCCTTCATTGATGTCGGTATCAGTTGAGGGTGGGCATTTTTATCTTCTTTCCTGCTTGATATAGGCAGAAGGAGTGCAACCAAGATGTTTTTTGAAGGCCGTGCGAAAATATTTCACATCCGAAAATCCCGCCAGTTGCGCCGCTTCTTTTTGTGTATAGTAACCGGAGGTGAGCAACTCGCAGGCACAGCGAAATCGCAACTCCAAAAGCACCTGTTGAGGCGACTTGCCAAAATGCCGGTGAAACAGATTTCGAAAATAAACTTGACTCACAAAGCACGCCCGTGCCAGCTCTTCCATGCGCAGTTTCGGATCCTTATAGCGAGCATATAGCAGACGAACGCCCGGGGCAATGGCGGCGGGGATCATCTCCCCATGCTGTTCGTTTTGCTGTTGCAAAAATTCAAAAATACTGTAAAGCAGCTTCATAGACCGGGCGTAGCCATTGGTGTCCACGGTCTCCCACGCAGACAAAAGCTTTCGAAAAAAAGGTTCGATTTGTTCCATATGATTAATAACCTGAAGCTGCTGTCCAAGCTGGCCGAACCCCTGCAAATGTATGACGATCATACTTTCCGGCGTACTGCTTCGCCGATAATCCAAGCCGGCGGGGATATAGGTTACACTACCCGGCAGAGCGGTAATTGCCGTATCTCCATAAGAAAATTTTCCTTTTCCCTGTAGGCGATAAGCAATAGCCGTGTGCTTTCGTCCCGTGGAAAGCACCGAGGTTTTCGCCGCCCGCTCCACATAAAAAACACCGGTGATCCGAAAGGCGGCATCGGGATTCTGATAAAACATCCTTTGCTCCCCCCTTTTTGATTACAGAATAACGAATTTTGTTTCGAAAATCAACCCTTTTTTGTCAACATTCCGGTTTTTCACAGAAATACACCGTAGTAAAATGGAGGCAGAAAGGAGCGATACCTATGCAAAATGCTGAACGCACAAAGCAACTGCGGATCAAACGCGCCAACACCGATTGGTGGATCAATGAAAAAGCGATCGTCGCCAATAACGGACTTACCTACATCGCCTACGTTACCGACATGGGGGAGATCCACGTCAAGGAACTGGATGCTAAATGCAGTAAAACACCCAGCCGGGACTACCGCCTGTGCACCCTCAACTATAACTATGCCGATGAACACAACGCACCCTCAATTTGCATTCTGGAAAGCGGAAAAATCATCGTTGGCTATACCGGTCACGCCGCCCGGGGCTTACGCTATCGGATTACCGAAAGGCCCTATGATATTTCTTCCTTTGGCAAGGAGATGATCCTGCCCTACGACGGAAGCGTTACCTATGTACAGCTGTTCGAGAACACCGTAAAAAACGAGCTGTGGCTATTTACCCGGGTCAACTCTGTGAATTGGCAATTTCGCTATTCCCGGGACGAAGGAGAAACCTGGAGCGAACCGAAGACCTTCCTGCACTCCGACGCGGGCGGCCTTTTCTATATCAACATTCGCAAGCAGAACGTGATCCGCAACAAGAGGGTGGATGAGCAATGGTTCTTCGCCCTTTACGGTCATCCCAGAATCTCAAAGGACCACACCATACGTAGTGGAATTTTTAATCCTGACGGCCAGCTGCTGCGCTGTGATCTGACACCCTTAGAAACAAATCTGTACGACCGGGAGAGCAAAATCAACCTTGAAACCCTGGATGTCGTTTACAGTGCCCCGGCCGACAGCACCGTGCGCCTGCTGGAAGTGGCCCCCACCGTGCCTCTGCGGGTAGGGTTTGCCCCCTTCGTGCTGGATGACGACCGTTCTCCCAACCCTGAAAAGCCCTACTATTGCAGTGCGGTCTTCCGGGAAGGAAAGTGGAACTTATCCGAACCCATCTGCTCCGCTGGTGAGTTTTTGGCATCAGACATTCTGGACGGCTCTCAGACCTATCTT
The DNA here is from genome assembly GCA_017442265.1 of Clostridia bacterium. Lineage (GTDB taxonomy): Bacteria > Bacillota > Clostridia > Oscillospirales > Acutalibacteraceae > URNF01. The sequence goes on from JAFSAC010000055.1 coordinate 23,914, forward strand.
GGGGGTATGGCCTATTATTACGGTGTGGGCAATGCGGGCCTGCATCCCAACGACCACGCTGAAACCGTCACCGACCGCCTATATATTGCCCGCTACGACGGTAACAACCGGGTGCTGGAGGAATACCATACCGTAAACGGTGGAATCACCTACCAACTGGATCGAGTGCTTCGCCGTATAGATTCGAATACAAAAACAAAAATATGGCGTCCCATTGTCCCCATACACGCCCAGGATAATATGCCGGTTTACTGGCACGAGGGAGTCTATCGGGCCCATACCGGCGGGTGGCATGGCGACGTGGTGATGTATGTGGAATATGATGATTAATAAAAGAATGAAAAAAGTATGCTTTATCGGTGCCTGCGGTCATTGGAAACAGGCCTATCATTGTTTGAAAAAACGGCAGGACCTACTTCTTTGTGGCTTTGCCCCCGGCAGTGCCCACGAAAAACTCACGAAATCCATAAGCCCGGACCTTCCCTTTTTTGCCAATTACGAAACCATGCTGGATACGGTAAAACCCGACCTTGCCATTGTGTCGCCGGTATTTGGGCTCACGGGACAGGTCATCCTTGCCTGTGCCAAGCGCCAAATCGACGTGTTTGCCGAAAAACCCATTGCCGCCACCTTTGAGGAATTGGATCACGTACGCGCTTCCGTGTTGCAAAGCGGCATCCGCTTTTGTGCTATGCATTATCTGAGGTATGATCCTGCTTTTTACCACGGCGCCAAGCTCGTGCGACAGGGGAAAATTGGCAAACTCAAAATGATCACGGCACAAAAAAGCTACCAATACGGCGTTCGTCCGGATTGGTATGGCGATCGGTCATTGTACTGCGGAACGATTCCCTGGGTGGGTATTCACGCCATTGATTGGATTTCCGACTTTACAGGACGGCGTTTCCAGACCGTGACGGCACAAAGCGTGGGGGAAAACCCCGAAATGGCGGCCCTTTGCCAATTCACCTTGGACGGGGACATCATCGCTTCTGCCAATATTGACTTCTACCGTCCGGAATCCGCTCCCACCCACGGCGACGACCGGATCCGGTGCGTGGGAACAGAAGGCGTGTTGGAGGTATGCCGTGGAAACATCTCCCTTATGAACAAAGATGGTGTATTTGAATTCCGCCCGAACACCGCTCCGGAGCTTTTGACCGAGTTTTTGGATGACGGTGAGTGTATTTCCACAGATGAAATCTTCCACATTGCCGCTGTGGCGCTTGCCGCCAAACAATCGGCAGAGCTCGGGAAAACCACTTCCATGTCCGGTCAACCGATTTCATTCCGCCAATTGTTCAAATTACCCAAAATCCGAGGGGAATATTATCTTTTTAAAAGGTAGAAATATTTGTATTCAAATGATACAATAAAAAGGAATGAATACAAAGGAGGTGCACCATGTCCAACTACATAAAATACACCTACCCCGAACTCGAAAAATTCTGTATCGACTGTTTTAATCAGTTCGGTTTCAAGCCGGAGGAAAGCCGCATCATCACCGACGTACTGCTTTTATCCGATCTTTATGGGATCGAATCCCACGGTATGCAACGGCTGGTACGGTATCACAAAGGCATTGAAAAAGGGCTCATAAAGATCGATGCGAAACCCGAAGTGGTGTTTGAGACCCCCGTATCCGCTGTCATTGAAGGCAACGACGGCATGGGTCAGCTGATCGCTCACAAGGCGATGAACATCGCGATCGAAAAGGCGAAAACCACCGGCATGGCGGTAGTGACGGTACGCAATTCCAACCATTTCGGCATTGCCGGTTACTACGCGAAAATGGCGTGTGACAACGGACTGATCGGTATGGCGATGACCAACAGCGAAGCGATCATGGTACCGACCTTCGGGCGGCTGGCGATGCTCGGCAGTAACCCGATCGCGATCGCGATGCCGGCGGAACCCTACGATTTCTTCTTTGACGCATCCACCACGGTAGTCACCCGCGGCAAACTGGAAATCTACAACAAACTTAATAAACCCCTCCCCGACGGCTGGGCGCTGGATGCGACCGGCAAGGGGTCGTCGGATGCTTCCGACGTACTGAAAAACATCGTCGCCAAAAACGGCGGCGGCATTATGCCGCTGGGCGGTGAGACCGAGCAGACCGGCAGTCACAAGGGATACGGCTACGGTATGTTCTGCGAGATCTTCTGTTCCATTCTCTCTATGGGACTGACCTCCAACCACACCCACATCGGCGGCAAGGGCGGTACCTGTCACGGCTTTATGGCGATCGATCCGAAGGTGTTCGGCGATCCCGCCGCTATTAAAGAACATCTCTCCACCTTCCTGCAAGAACTGCGCGAATCTCCGAAGAGCGAGGGACAGACCCGCATCTACACCCACGGGGAAAAGGAGATCTTTGCCAAAGCCGACCGGCTCCAAAACGGTATTGCGGTCAACATCAACACGGTCAAGGAAATGTTTGAAATGTGCAAATTTGTCGGCTTAAATCCGGTGGATTACCTCGGCGACGTGCAATTTGACGAGGCGACCGAAAGCTCGTATAAATAAGGAGAAGCAATATGGATATCAAGGAAAAAGCATTACAGCAACACTACGAGTGGCAGGGAAAGATCGAAGTCACCTCCCGCACCCCGGTCACCAACAAAGAACAGCTTTCTATCGCCTACACCCCCGGTGTGGCGGAACCGTGTCTGGCGATCAATAAAGATTATAACAAGTCCTTTGAACTGACCCGCCGCTGGAATATGGTGGCGGTCATCACCGACGGCACCGCTGTTTTGGGACTGGGGGATATCGGACCGGAGGCCGGTATGCCGGTTATGGAGGGCAAGTGTGTCCTCTTCAAAGAATTTGCCGGGGTGGACGCGTTCCCGCTTTGTGTACGCAGTAAGGACGTGGACGAGCTGGTTCGCACCATTTATCTCATTTCCGGCAGTTTCGGCGGTATCAACCTTGAAGATATTGCCGCACCCCGCTGTTTTGAGATCGAGAAAAAACTGAAAGAGATCTGCGACATTCCGGTGTTCCACGACGATCAGCACGGTACTGCCGTGGTGGTGGGTGCCGCCCTGCTGAATGCTCTGCGGTTGACCAAAAAAGAGATCGGCGAGATCCGCTGTGTCATCAACGGCGCCGGATCGGCCGGTATTGCGATCGGCAAGCATCTCTTGAAACTCGGGGTCAAAAACCTGACCATGGTAGACCGGTTCGGCATCATCGCCGAAGGGGATCCGCAGCTCAACCCCGCGCAGGCGGAGATGAGCAAAGTGACCAACCGGAATAAAATGACCGGCGTGCTTGCCGATGCGATGAAAGGCGCCGATGTGTTTATCGGGGTGTCTGCCCCGAACGTGGTGAGCGAGGAGATGATCCGGTCGATGAACCGGGATGCGATCGTGTTCCCCATGGCCAACCCCGTTCCCGAAATTATGCCGGACAAGGCCAAGGCCGCCGGCGCGCGGGTGGTGGGAACCGGCCGTTCCGACTTCCCCAACCAGATTAACAACGTCATGGCCTTCCCCGGCATCTTCCGTGGAGCGCTGGACGTGCGCGCCTCGGATATCAACGAGGAGATGCAAATGGCCGCTTCCCTCGCGATCGCCTCATTGGTCAGCGACGAGGAACTCAATGAAGATTACATTATGCCATTCGCGTTTGACGAGCGGATCGGCAAAACGGTTGCTGAGAAGGTGGCAGAGGCCGCCCGGAAAACCGGTGTTGCAAGAATATAAAGCATAAAAAAGCCCTGCCTTTGGCAGGGCTTTTGGTTTTAATATGGATATCCCAAAACAAAGAATAGAAAAAGAAGTAAAACGAACTCTAAAAACAGGTGGAAAAAGAAAAGAGAATGTGGTACAATAAAAAAACAAAGTACGAAGAAAGGGGATTTCCGGTATGGCGAAAGCCGTTTTTTATCTTAAACAAGCGATCCGAACGGTCAGCCGACCGCTCTTTGCCCACCGTCATCCCCTGCCGCCGCAGGTGGAAGAGATTCCGGTGGAAATCACCGGCCTTTCGGCGGCTTTTGAAGGGTATACGATCGCGGTCGTATCCGACCTACATCTGCCGGACAACCTCTGCTCCCCGGACGACATCATCCATACCTTAACCGCTATTCAGCCGAACAGTATTTTGTTACCGGGGGATATGGCTAACCGGTATGCCGCGTTTGACGAGCAAGGGCTTAGGCATTTCTTTACCGAGTTAATAAAAATTGCCCCTTGCTATGCGATCACCGGTAACCACGAACAAAAATCACCCGATCTTGCCGCTTACCGGCAGCTATTGGAAGCGGTCGGTGTCAACCTTTTATACGACCGGTGGGATACCTTGATAAAAAGCGGAGACACCCTTCCTATTTACGGAGCGTGCACCGAAAAACTGCCGGAAAAAGCGGAACACACCCCTTCTTTACTGCTCGTTCACAACCCGGTGAAAGCGGTGAAACTGCAAAACAGCGGGTTTTCATTAGCGGTGTGCGGGCACGCACACGGAGGACAGCTTCGTTTCGGGCGGCAAGGATTATACGCCCCGGGACAAGGGTTTTTCCCGAAGTATACCAGCGGGTTATATTCCTTTCCCTTCATGCAAATGGTGGTCAGCCGGGGACTGGGAGACAGTTCTATTACCCTCCGGCTGAACAATCCGCCGCATTTACCGATTTTGAAATTAAAAGCAAAAGCATAAAGAAAACCGCCTCTCAAACCAAAAGGTTTGGGAGGCGGTTTTTAGTTAGATAAGGTTTTTAACCAGTTCATCCATCGCCGTTTCCGTTTCGGCATTCGGAGCGGAGAGGATGCGAACCACCGGCTCTATAAAGGTGATCTCTTTCGAACCGGAGAACATCTCTTTCATCACCTTCGCCGCCTGCGGTGCCCAGGAGCCGTTTTCAATCAGTGCAATCTTACGGTTCTGAAAATTCCGCTCGGTAAGATGCTGAATGAATTCCCGCATAAAGGGGAAAATGCCGTTATTATAGGTGGTGGTGGCCAGTACCAGCGTGCCATAGCGGAACGCATCCTCCACCGCCTCAGCCATATCACAGCGGGCAAGATCGTTCACCGTCACCTTTTGACCGCCGGTGCGAAGTTTTTCGGCCAGCATTTCCACCGCTTTTTTGGTGTTGCCGTACATCGAAGTGTAAGCGATCACGATGCCGTCGCTTTCCACCCCATAGGAGGACCAGGTGTTATACAAATCAAGATAATAGCTGAGGTTTTCTTTCAGCACCGGGCCGTGAAGCGGGCAGATGATCTGAATGTCCAGCGCCGCCGCTTTTTTCAGCAGGGCTTGTACCTGGGCGCCGTATTTGCCGACGATACCGAAATAGTACCGCCTGGCTTCGCACGCCCAATCCTCATTCACGTCCAGCGCACCGAATTTCCCAAAGCCGTCGGCCGAAAACAGCACCCGATCGGTCGCATCATAAGTAACCATAACCTCCGGCCAATGCACCATGGGAGCGGCGACGAAGGTAAGAGTGTGTTTGCCGAGGGACAAGGTATCCCCTTCTTTGACCGCCAAGCGATTCGGAGCGATCTCTTCGCCGAAAAACTGTCCCATAATGGTAAACGCTTTGGCAGATGCCACCACCTGAGCGTTCGGGTACCGGGCGGTAAAGGAAAGGATATCCCCCGAGTGGTCCGGCTCCATATGCTGAACGATAAGGTAGTCCGGCTCTCGACCGGAAAGCACCTTTTCCAGATTCTCCAGCCACTGAGGCATAAACCGGGCGTCTACCGTGTCGATGACCGCAATCTTTTCATCCCGGATGAGATAGGAATTATATGCCATTCCATTCGGGACGGTATACTGTCCTTCAAACAGGTCGATCTGATGATCGTTCACCCCAATATAATAAATGTCGTTGGTAATCTTCATGGGTTTCTCCTTTTCAATATAGCATTTGATGAAAGTATACACGAGCGACAGCGAAAAATCAAGGCAAGACCGAAAGCAGTGTCTCATACGCCCGCGCCGCTTCTTCCCGGTCAAAGGTATGTAAAACGGTTTTTCGGGGCAACCCCCAAATCCCGGCTACACGCGGACCGATCCATTCCCCGTACCGACAAGGGGTAAACACCCCTTGCACCACACACAGCGCCGCTTTTTTCGGGGACATAAACAGCACCTTCATCGGGTGCTTGATCAGCGCAAAAACGAACTTCGGGTAATGAGCGGTAATATTGGTAAGGGTGATGCCGGGATGCACTACCGAAAGGGACACCGCCGTTTCGGTTTGAAACCGTTCATACATCGCCAGCATCAAGGTGCGTTTCGCATTCCCATACACGCGGCTTGCCGCCCGGCGGGTGGCAAAATCGAAATCGGCGGCATCGGTTTTAGAATAAGTATGTGCAATACTCCCCACGATAACCACCCGTCCTTGACGCTGCCGCAACGGTTCGATCAGCCGTTCGGTCATATAAAAGGGCGCCAAGCAGTTGATCTGAAAGACGTTATCCACCAAAAGGGAGGTCTTATACCGCGGGATACTATACGCGCCGGCATTATGAATAAGAAGGTCCGGGCAATCGGCTTTCAAGCATTCCACCGCCGCATCCACCGACTGCATATCGGTGAGGTCCAGCGGAATAAAGGATACCAAAAGGTTCGGAAATTCCGATTTCAGCCGGACAATCAGTTCTTCGGTTTTCTCCCGACTGCGATTGAGAAGCACAAGTTCGGCATCTAAATGAGCCACATGGCGGCAGAGTTCCATACCGATCCCGCCGGTCGCCCCGGTGATCGCCACCCGCTTACCGGAAAGGGTTCCCGCATTTTTCTTCAGCCAGCGCTCGTAGTTCATACCGGCTCTCCGTTCGGGTCGGAATCGGAAAGGCCTTGAATATACCGGTGCATCGTTTCAGCGACGATCTTACTGTGAGCAACCGCCTCCACCACCGTTCTCGCACCGTTGACCACGTCACCCGATGCAAAAATGCCACGGCGGCTGGTGTTGCCGAATTCATCCGCCACCAAAAGGCCCTGATCGTTCGCAGACAGGCCGGTGGTGGTCGAAACGATGACGTTACGCGGGCCCTGACTGATCGCAATAATGACCGAGTCGGCCGAAACCAGGGTGTCGCTTCCTTCCACCTCAGTCAAGGTGCCGTCCTCCTGCTCGATCACCCGGCGGAACATCACCCCGTCATCCAGAATCTCCACCGGTTTGAAGTTATACTGAAAATCCACCCCTTCAAGTTTTGCGTAGCCGAATTCATAGTCACTGGCGGCCACCTTTTTCTGGAGCGAAAAACAGGTAACCTGGCGACTGCCGGCACGTTTGGCGGTGCGGGCGACGTCGATCGCCGCATTGCCGGCACCGATGATCACCACCCGCTCTCCCAGTTTATACACCGAAGGGTTGCTCAGATAATTGATAGCGTAGTGCACGTGACCAAAGGTCTCCCCTTTAATGTGCAACACGTTGGGACGCCACACGCCGGTGCCGATAAAGATTGCTTTATAGCCGTCTCTCAACAGATCATCCACCCCGATCGCATCACCGATGCGGATATTCGGGCGGATCTTAATACCCTTAAGTTCAATATGCCGATACTGCAGATCATCAAGCACACTTTTCGGCAGGCGGAATTCCGGGATACCGTGGCGGAGGATGCCGCCGATCTTATCCTTCCCTTCAAAAATGGTGACCTGATAACCGTACCGCGCCAAAATGATCGCAATGGTAAGTCCGGCCGGTCCCGAGCCGACGATCGCCACCTTATGTCCGTTGGAACGAGCCGGTCCGTTCACCATTTTCGGAGCGTAAGCATCCGAAATATAATGCTCAATGGCCGAAAAATGAACCGGAGAGCCCTTTTTGCCTAATACACAATGACCCTCGCATTGCTTTTCGTGGTTACAGATCAAACTGCAAACGGTGGTCAACGGATTATTTTCAAACAAAATGCGCCCCGCCTCATCCAACTGGTTTTCTTTCAACAGACGGATGACCTCCGGAATCGGGGTATTGATCGGGCATCCCTTCCGGCAGGAGGGATTTTTACATTCTAAACAACGATTGGCTTCATCCAAGACGTGCAGTGCCATACCATGTCTCCGTTTCTTATGATGTGATCAATTCATTATACCATAAAGGAAAACCGTATCCACAAGAAATAAACACCATTTCTCGCTTATTTTACCTCAAATTCACCGAGTACGGTGGAGGCGATATACTCATCCTTAAAACTGCGCAGGGTGTCCATGTGCGGTTGGGTGAGATGCACCTGCTGATGCTGTTTGGTTTCCCACCCTTCGATCAACAGAATTTCATTTTCCTTTTCATCCGAGAGGTAATAATCATAACGGTGACAGCCGTTTTCTGCCCGGATCGCCTCCAAAACCCCTTCGTCTTTGACCCGCTTTAAAAAACCTTCCCGCTTACCGGGATAGCAGTCGAATACCACGTAGATCGTATACATATTTCTTTCCCCTTTCATCGGTCGTTTTTCAGTCCGTACCGTGCAAAATAATCATCCAAGTTCTCCACCGTATCCTCGTGACGCGCCTTCTCAGCGGCAAACCCAATCAGATGATTTCTTACCGAAATGTCAATATCGGCGGCGGTAAAGCCGGTATAATCGCCGCCGAGATATTCGTACAGTTCCCGCACGATGCCGCCGTCCCCACTGCCGTGACCGCCGGTGATAGATTCGTCGGTTTTCACGGTGGAATACACCGTTTTCTCCCCGCTTTCAAAGGAATAAACGGTGATCTCGGTATCACGGGCATTGGCGTACAATTCGCCTTTGGTGCCAAACACCCGAATGTACCGACCGCCCTCATTAAACGCGTTCATGGTGAGAGAGGCGGTCACCCCGCCGGCAAATTCCATATTCACCACCTGATGATCCACCACCGTGTTATCCGCGTGGAAAACACAGGCGCCAAAGTTGGTGTTTTTCAGCCCCTCTTCAATCTCGGGGAGGGTCGGATTATGTTCCTTAGTAAAACCGCGGGCCGCGTGCCGCTGCATCCAAACAGCACTTTTTTCCGAAAGGTATACCTTATCGCAGGAATAAGGACAGCTCTCCCGGGCGGGACATTCGCTGCCAAAACACCGTTTAGGCGCCCCTTCCGGCGCATTTTCGGGTGTAAAGTAGGAAAGCTTGCCAAAGGAGGAAACCTTTTTACAGGGGCGATCCAGGAGCCACTGGATAATATCCAGGTCGTGACAGCATTTTGCCAACAACATCGGGTTGGTTTCATCCTCACGATGCCAGTCGCCACGGACGTAGCTATGGCTTTGGTGGATGTTTCCGACCCCTTCCACCGCCATAACCGACTGAATGTCCCCAAGAACCCCGTCCATAATCAGCCGCTTCACCGTTTTATAAAAGGGGGTATACCGCAGGACGTGGCAGACCAGTACCGAGACACCTTTCTCCTCTGCCGCCTTAGCAATCGCAACACATTCCTCCGGGGTGGGTGCTACCGGCTTTTCCAGCAAGAGATGATAACCGAGCTCGATCGCTTTGAGCGCCGGTTCGGTGTGCAAAGCATCCATCGTCGCGATGATCGCGATATCCGCCATTTTCGGCTGCTGTAAAATCTCCTGATAACCGGGATAACAGGCATCGTCCGACAGCGAAAACATATCCCGCATCTTTTCCCGACGGGCTTTAATTGGTTCGGCTACTCCGACGATCTGAAATTTATCCGGCCACTTTTTCATATTGGCGGCGTACGCATTGCCGCGGCTACCTGCGCCGATCACAATGGCGGTATACGGTTTCATCTACACTCCCCCCTTAGAAAAGTGATATATTCACACCGATATAGTAGCAAAATTATCCAAAAACGGCAATACCTTTCCCGGTTTTTCACATAAAAAAATCCGCCCAATGGGCGGATTTTGATATTAAGTATTCTTCATAATGACAGTGCCGACCGATTCACTCACATGCTCGCAAGCATCGGCGCAGGATTCAAAGCAATCGAAAACCTTACGCATCGAAACGACCGCCAGCACGTCGTCCGCCTGTTTGGTGAGGTCGCGCATCGAAGAGAGATACAGTTTGTCACATTCCTCTTCCACGTCGTTAAGTTTGATGATCAGCTCGTGAATCTTTTTAGAACGCTTGAAATTCTCAAATTCATCCATAAGCTCGCACAGCATTTCACAGGACTGCACCAGTTTTTTCGCAAAGCTGATCGCCGCTTCGCCGGGAACTTGAATATTGTAAATATAGAATTTCTGCAGAATCTCCTCGATATTATCGGTGACCTGATCCAGGTTATGGCTCAGCATATCCAGGTCCTCCCGGTCGATCGGGGTGACAAACGCTTTGGCAAGCGCTTCGTTCATCTCGTGTTTTTTGGTATCGGCGGTATGCTCAATCGCGTGCATCTCCTTGAGCATCTCGTCGATGTTTTCCGGACGGTAATTCTCCAGGCATTTCACGAGGTAGTTCGCCGCGTCTTTAGAGAGCGCGGTGCTCGCCGCCAGGTTTTCAAAATAGAACTTATCACCTTTCGCCATAATTCAAAACCCTTTCTATTATTTGAAGATTAACAAAAACAGCTTAGTTACCAGGAAAGCCAGCAGGCCGCATCCGGGGAAGGTCAGAATCCAGGTCAGCACCATTTCCTTTACCACGCCGAAGTTGATCGCTGAAATGCGCTTTACCGCGCCGACACCCATAATGGAGGTGGTCTTCACGTGGGTGGTGGAAACCGGGAGACCGAATACCGAACAGAATACCAGTGAAATGGAAGAGGCGATATCCGCCGAAAAACCTTGGTATTTTTCCAGTTTCACCATATCCATACCAACCGATTTAATGATCTTTTTACCGCCCATAGCGGTGCCGGCAGCCATAACCACCGAGCAAACGATCATAAGCCAGGTCGGAATCGCAAAGGTGGAACCGGCCATACCGCTGCCATTTAAGGTGAATACACACAACAGGATAATGCCCATAAACTTCTGGCCGTCCTGTGCGCCGTGCATAAACGCCATGGCCGCCGAACCGATAATCTGCGCGCCGCGGAAAAACGGCTCGGTTTTCGGACGGTTCGCGTGGTAGAAAATCCGGGTCACCAGTTTACCAATCACCCACGCCAGGCCAAAGCCGAGGGTAACCGAAATACCGATGCCGTACACCACCTTCAGCCACTGATCCCACACAATAGCGCTCATGCCGCACAGTGCCATAGCGCCACCGGTGAGGCCCGCAATCAGAGCGTGACTTTCGCTGGTGGGAATGCCAAACACCCAGGCAAGCGTCGCCCAAATGACGATCGCCAGCATCGCCGCACAAAGCACGATAATCACGGTGCGGCCGTCGTTTTCACCGAAGTTCACCATACTGGTAATGGTCACGGCGACCTCGTTGCTGATCTTGGTCATCACAAACACACCGAGGAAATTGCACACCGCCGCCATTAAAATGGCCGCCCGGGGAGACATACACCGGGTGACGACACAGGTAGCGATCGCGTTCGGCGCATCGGTCCAACCGTTCACGAGGATGACCCCCAGTGTTAGAGTGACCGCAATGAACAAGAGCGGATTGGCGGTCATTTGATTCCAAAAGCCCAAAATGTCGTTCATAAAAGTTCCTTCCTTGCCAAACTATGTATGCCAAAAACCGCCATTTCGCGGTTAATCGAGTTTATCTTCACACTATCGGTGATATTATAGCATAAACAAAGAGCATGATGCAAGTATTTCCGACAAATTCCGTGCCGGAACAAAGAAAAACCCCCGTTCCGAAGAACGGGGGTATCATTCGCTATACCGCTTACATAAAGTCGCTCCAGTCTTTATTTTCCTGCCAGTCAACCGTGGTGGTTGCTTTCGTTTTGACGGTGGTAACCACTTTAGCGGTAGTTTCCGTGGCGGAGGTTACCCCAGTACGAGCAGTGGTGGCCTGAGCTTTTGTGGTATTGACGTTTTCCTTTTTGCCGGTCGAAGGGGTGCTTTCCCCTTTGGTGGCGGTGGTGCCGCCGGCCGGCTGAGTGACGTTATTCGAGGCGGTAGGATCACTTTCGGTTTCTTTCGTCTGTCCGTCCTCCGTGGTGGTAACCGTATTTACGATGTCATACGAGGACGAGGGGGCGGACTCCGTTTTAGAGCAACCAGCCAAGGCGAGAACCAAGATAAAGCAAAGAGTAACGACAAAAATACGCATTACATTCTACCGCCTTTCTTAAATAGGTTTCCGTTCATATTCCACAAAATTGGTACGGGATATCGTGCCGCCGTCCGGAGAGACCACCAAGGAAACAATCTCCTGCGGCCGGAAGGACACCGTAAACTGCGCATTCATAAAGGGTAAGGTGATCTGTGCATCGACCGCCTTGCCTGCCGTTTCGTACAAACGCAGCAAGACACCGTCGCCGTCTTCCGCAAATTTCATCGTTTCCAACAACACGTTTTCCGCATCAATGGATATCGCAGAAGTCGAAGTGGGGAGATCTCCCTTATGGTGAGTTTCAGGAACCAATAACGGCGGTCGGTTAAACACCGCAGCACTACGAACGGTCTCGGCGACGTCAGCGGCCGAGAATAACTTGAGCGCATAATCAAACTGCTGTTCGCCCTGATCCATGTATTCCACCAAATCATCCCGAACTCCGTAATGATCTGCAAAAATCGCGCTACGAGCCACGATCATACCGGCTACCGTATCCTTCACCGAGAAACTATACTTTCCGCGATTCAGGATAGCCAGCCCCATATCATCCTGCTGTCCAAACACACCCATAAAGCGATGAGAAGGTTCTTCCTGTCCGTCGCACGGCTTTTTCAAGAAGCCATACGGCATCGAGTAGAGAGCGGTGGGGTCCTGCACGTTCGCATCAAACAGCAGCCGCATAATTTTCAGCTTTTCCGCATAATGCAACAAAGCGTGCACCTCTACCTGATCGGCATCAGCCGTCAGCGAAAAGTCCTGACGTAACCGCGAATCCCCATAACGGCTTTCCACACGAATGGTGGCACGAAGCGGTCCGTTTTCCAACACGCGCATTTCGGTCATATCGAAATAACCGATCGTATTGTCAAAACGGAATTCGCCGTGCCCCCAGGTATCAGTTTTTGCATCGTCCAATATCGCCGCGCGGGCCGCAAGGCCCTTGCCGATCAAATTGCGACCGGTCTTTTTATCGATCATACGGCAGATACAACCGGTTTTCGGATCAAATTCCACCAGAAGGTGGGCATTTTCCAACTTCCATTCCGAAGCAATACAAGGCGCCTGGTGGACGCCGGGAGTGTACCGTTCTTTTTGGAAGGCATAATAGGTCGCGTAACCAAGCGGAGGGATCTTCGCCATAAATATCGTTTTATCCCGATCGGTACCGTTGGTCTGTTCACCGCGTACCGACTGCACCGGCAAAGAAACACCGGTGTCATCCACCACGCAACCGGCTTCGATATTCAACATCACCGGCGTGGTCACCGCAAAGGAATGGGGATTAAACACCACCATAGGGGCACCCTCTCCCCCTTTTTCCCAGAAGAGACCCATTTTCTGACAGGGGGAATCCTCTTCAAGAATACGGGTGGTACCAATACGCCAGGATATCTGCTGAAGCGCCAGATTGGTCGTTTCGGTCGCCGCATCCGCCGCCGCGTGCATTTCCATAATGGCCGGCTCGACGGCGCTGCGGATCGTACAGCCGGCCAGGATATCGTGGAACTGATTAAACATCAGTTTTTTCCAGCCGGCGGTCAGTTTTTCCTGCGGAGTCGCCTTGCCGGTCAGCATATAGGAAAGCATATTGCAACGTTCTGCCGTAACCAGCGCCGTTTCGGTCTGACAGTTGACCAGCTTCACATTAGCTCCTGCGGAATAGCAACCGATCGCGTGATGCTGAAGATCACCGGTCACTACCGGGATATCTCCCCCATTTATTCGGGCATCCTCAAAAAACTGAGGAACCGAACTATACTGCAAACGAGGGTCTTGAGCACGTTTCTCCTCAATACCATGAAGGGCGCGGATGGTGGGGCCACCTCCGTGGTTCCCCACCCCGTAAAAACACATATGCGGAACATCCTGAATATCAGCGATGCGGGGCATATCCTCTAACTTACAGTCAAGAGCCCCTTCTCCGTGTACGTCCTCGAGGCCCTTAGCGCTATTATTGAAATAATCATTATAGGGCTGCGGCAAACGGTAAGCGGTCACCGCACTGCCGTCGGGGGATTCCCAACGGAACAGATAGGGTTTGAGTCCCGGGTTTTCCCAGTCACACGGACGCATATACAGGTACGCATCCATGCCCGATTGCTTCAGCAACTGTGGCAACATCCCATTATGGCCAAAGGAATCAGGATGATAACCGGCGGTCGCCATCACACCAAAGGTGTCCTTAAAATACCGTTGTGAATATAAAGCTTGACGGGCAAAGGACTCACCGGACGGCATATTACAATCCGGCTGGATCCAGTATCCCCCTACGATCGACCAGCGGCCTTCTTTAACCCTCTCCCGGATCTCGTCCAGCATCGCCGGATCTACCTGCTCCACCCAACGATAGTACGAAGCGCAGCCGCAGGTGAAGATATAATCCGGGAATTCCTTCATCCGATCCAACGCAGAGCGAAAGGTCGCCAAGACTTCTGAAAGACCCTCTTCCTTTTTCCAAAGCCACACCGGATCAAGATGGGCATTACCAATTAAATGTATTTTCTTCATTTCGGTTTCCTTTATTTTTTCTGAAGATATCGGTTATAGGCGTTGCGATGAATGGAGATCAGCTCTTCCACACCCGCCTTTTTCAAACGATTGATGTACGAATCCCACGCTTTATCAATGTTGCCGCGAGAGATAAAGGATGCCCGCGTATTGATTACAATACGTTCGATATCAGTGGAAAGTTCAGAGAGCCGTTCCGCCTCCTCGACCGTGTACATCACCGTCGGGTACGGAGTAGTAACATGTCCTTCCGCCAGCTTTGCCAGCTCTTCCTTCAAGCCGTCGCCGCTGTTGGGACTGAGGATAACCTTGTTTTTGAAGTCATCGCTCAAATACTTCGGACCGAAGCTACGCAGACTGTTGACCCAATACCACGAGTCGGCACTCGTATTCTCCGGGGGATCATTCAAGTAGTAGGTGCCGTCCTTTACGGTGAAAGCCGTATTAAAATCGCCCCAGTGGTTCTGAATACTCGCCTCGCCGGTATAAAACTCATCAAGCCAACGAGCCGCGATCTCGGGGTTAACGCAATCGGTAGTGATCATCGCCTGATTGCGTTCGAGAACGCTCGAACCATTGGGATCACCCATGGCGTACCCCTTCCCGTCGGGGCCGATAATGGGAGCAATCACCTCATATTGACTGGCCCATTTGCCAAAGCCGGCATCCGGAATCCAACCATAGTCAAACCCGATCTGCGGCGCCTCTTCATTGCGGCGTTTACCGTTGAGCATAGTCAGGTCCTGCGTAAAGGTTTCGGGATCAACGCAGCCCTCCTGATACATTTTGTTGAGCCACTTAAGCCCTTCTTTATAGTTTTCTGCCATCGGGAAATAGTACCATTCATTGTTTTCATCCAGCACCATATGGTTACCGGCCTGGTCGGTAATGCCGAACGGAGCCAAAAATTCAGTGCCAATGCCCTGCCCACTGATGCAAAATTCATCGTTCGGGTCACCGTTTCCGTTGACGTCATTGTCGCGGAAGGCATAAAACACCTGTTCCAATTCCGCCAGTGTCTTCGGTACCGGCAGTCCCACCTTATCCAACCACACCTTATTGATGAGCGGCTGATTAGACGGTCCGGGACGCAGGGAGAAGTAAGACGGAATCGAATACATCTTTCCATCATCGAAGGTGCTCACTTCGCGCATTCTGGGCGTTTCCTCCATGGCCGCCTTCAGGTTCGGCATATACTGATCAATGAGATCGGTCATATCACGGAAATAGGAAGTGTTGGTCAGAATATCCACGTCAGTGAAGGTGGCAGCGCCGAGAATAATATCCGGCAGTTCGCCGCCGGACAGAAGAATACCCTTCTGCTCGCCCCAATCGGTCAGAGAATATACGATCCACTCAATATGTACGTTGGTCCTTTTCTCCAGATCGATCAGCCACTGATTCGAGGTGAAGGAATCACCCAAACTGTACCAACGGGTGGTCAGCACCCGCAGGGTGACCGGTTCGTCGACGATCGGATACCCGGTCGCATTATAATCTGCCGACTTTTCCTGCTGCGTACCGCCGCCACAGCCGCAAGCAAACAGACAAAAGGCCGCCACGAAAGCTACCAATTTGATCCATTTCGAACATTTCATATACATTACCTCCGCTTTTATTCTTTGATTGTGCCAAACGTTTAAACCGGGTTCGGATCACTCGTGCTACCCTGAGGTGGCACAAACCGGACCCCTTTTCGGTTTCCCTTATTATTCCTGTGAATAGCGGTCACACGCAGTGCGGTAAATGGAAATCAGTTCCTCCACACCCGCCTTTTTCAAACGGTTGACATACGAATCCCACGCTTTATCAATATTGCCACGCGAAACAAACGATGCACACGTATTCGCTACGATACGTTCAATATCGGTGGAAAGTTCAGAGATCCGCTCCGCTTCCTCGGCAGTAAACATCACCATGGGATACGGGATCGTAACGTAGGGCTCTGCCAATTTTGCCGCCTCCTGCTTGAGTCCGTCACCGCTCTGAGGATCTAAAATGATTTTTTCATAGAAATCATCACTCGTGTACTTGGGACCAAAATTACGCATGCTGTTGGTCCAATACCACGAGTCAGCACTCTGGCCCTCCGGAGGAGCATTAAGATAATATTTGCCATCCTTTACCGTGAAAGCGGTATTAAAATCACCCCAGGTGTTTTGAATACTCGCCTCACCGGTATAAAACTCATCAAGCCAACGAGCCGCGATTTCGGGGTTAACACAATCGGTGGTAATCAACGCCTGGTTCCGCGTCAAATAGTTTACACCATCAGGGTCACCCGTGGCGTACGCCTTACCGTCAGGACCGACGATAGACGGAATGATCTCGTACTGACTCGCCCACTTGCCGCCGAAGTTCGCGTCCGGTGTCCAGGCATAGTCAAAACCGATCTGCGGCGCTTCTTCATTACGGCGTTTACCGTTGAGCATAGTCAGATCCTGGGTGAACATTTCAGGGTCAATACACCCTTCCACATACATTTTGTTCAGCCATTTCAGTGCCTGCTTATAATTTTCCTGTATCGGATAAAACACCCATTCGTTGTTTTCATCCAACATCATATGGGTACCACTCTGGTCGGTGATACCAAAAGGCGTCAACAGGTCGGGGGGCAGGCCTCCCGCGCCGCTGATAGCATATTCATCGTTCGGATCACCGTTCCCGTTGGGGTCGCCGTCGCGAAATGCATAAAAAACCTGTTCCAGTTCTTCCAACGTCCTCGGTACGGAAAGTCCCAGATTTTTAAGCCACTGCATATTGATGACCGGCTGGTTAGTGACTGTAGAACGCAGCGGAAGTACCGCCGGCAACGAATAGATCTTACCGTCCTCATAAGTGCATATTTTACGCATCTCCGGCTTTTCTTCCATAGCCGCCTTGAGATTAGGCATATATTTGTCGATCAGATCGGTAAAATCATGGAAATAGGAAGTGTTGGTCAGAATATCCACGTCCGTGAAGGTGGAACAGCCGAGAACAATGTCCGGAAGATCACCGCCGGACAGCAGAATTCCCTTCTGCTCGCCCCAATCGGTCAAGGAATACACGATCCACTCAATATGTACGTTGGTCCTTTTCTCCAGATCGATCAACCACTGATTCGAGGTGAAGGAATCACCCAAACTGTACCAGCGGGTGGTCAACACCCGCAGGGTCACCGGTTCGTCGACGATCGGAAGTCCGGTCGCGTTATAGTCTGCCGGCTTTTCCTGCTGCGTGTTGCCGCCACAGCCGCAAGCAAACAGACAAAAGGCCGCCACGATAGCTACCAATTTGATCCATTTCGAACGTTTCATATACGTTACCTCCGCCTTTATCCTTTGATAGCACCGATCATAACACCTTGATTAAAATGTTTCTGGATGAACGGATACACGCACATGATCGGAACGGTGGAGATCACCACCACGGCATAGCGCATAATCATCCCGGTCTGCATGGCCTGGTCGGATAACTGAGTGAGTCCAGCAGAGGACTGTTGCAGGTTGGTGATGAGAATGTTTCTCAAAATGAGCTGTAACGGATACAGATCGGAATCCTGGATATAGATCAAGGCATTAAAATACGAGTTCCAATGTCCTACCGCCGTCCACAAAGCAATAACGGCAATGATCGCTTTGGACAGGGGCAACACGATCTGCACGAAAAACCGAACGTTTCCGCAGCCGTCTATCTGTGCCGCTTCCAGCATTTCCTGACTGATATTGTTGGAAAAGAAAGTGCGTGCCACGATAATGTTATAAACCGACACCGCGAACGGAATGATCATTACCAAGAAGTTGTCCAAAAGGCCAAACTCCTTAATAGTAAGATAGGTCGGGATAAGGCCGCCGTTAAAAAACATGGTAAACACAAAAAACAGCATGATATACTTTTGACCCACTAAATCGCGGCGGGAAAGGGCATACGCGGCAGGCAGGTTAACCGCCAGACCAAACAAGGTGCCGAGTACCGTATACAGAATGGTATTGCGGTATCCGATCCATATTTCAGAATCCTTAAATACCGCTTCATACCCGGCTAAGGTAAAATTCACCGGCCAAAGCCATACCCGGCCTCCCGCTACGTCATAAGGGTTACTAAAGGAAGCGATAATAACGAAATAGACCGGATACAAAATGATCAACAGGAAAGCAGCCGCAAACAGATAGTTGAATATGGAGAAAATGCGGTCGACACGGTTGCTTTTGATCCGTTTATCCTTCAGCGCAACTGAACGCATAGCACTTCTCCTCCTATCACCACAAGCTGGTGTCGCCAAGCTTCTTGGAAATCTTATTCACAATCACCAGCAACACAAAATTGATCACATTGTTAAATAAACCGATAGCCGCAGAATAGCTGTATCGAGTATTGATAATACCGATCTTGTAGACGTAAGTGGAAATAACCTCACTGACATCCAGATTCATACC
>JAFSAC010000056.1 GCA_017442265.1 Clostridia bacterium
CCGATGAACGCCGCCGGCAAAATCCTGAAGTATAAGATGCGGGAAACCTCCATTGAATTTTTGGGTTTGTCGTAAAAAAACCTTGACAAATGATATTTATCGGCATATAATGACGGTAAATTGAATGAAAAGCTATGACGAAGACGGTTTCAGCCGATCGTTTCCCAGAGAGCCGGGGGTGGTGCGATCCCGGTAAATGAAAGCTGATATGACCCATCCCTTCCGAGCTGAAGGCCCCAACGCTTTGTGGTTAGTAGGTCCTTCCGTGATTGCTGCGTAAAAGCATACGGCTTGTTGGAGCCTGAGTGGCGCCCTATGGCGCAATTTGAGTGGTACCGCGGGTATTGTTTTCACAAGACTCGTCTCAAAGAAGTTTGAGACGAGTCTTTTTATTTTCTCAGAAAGGGGACAGAAAAATGAACACCAAAAACACATCATCCGGCTTAATGGAGATCGCCTCGCGAATTAAAGAGATGCGCGAAGTTATGGGCTGGAGCACGGCTGAAATGGCGAAAAAGACCGACGTGACCGAGGAACAATATCGCATTTTTGAAAGCGGTGCGGCAGATATTCCGTTCAGCTTTATTCATAAGTGTGCGCTGGAGTTCGATGTGGAGTTGACCGAACTGATTGAAGGTCATTCTGCCCGCCTGTCCAGTTATACCGTTACCCGTCGCGGCGGCGGTCAGGAAACCGCCAAAGAGGACGGCATCAACATCGTGAACCTTGCTCCCAAATTCCGGGATAAGATCGCTCAGCCCTACTGGGTGCGGTATGAATATAACGCCGCTCAGCAGAATAAACCGATCCACCTGACCACCCACTCGGGACAGGAGTTTGACTTCATTTTAAGCGGCTCTTTGAAGGTGCAGATCGGGGAACATACCGAGGTTCTGCACGAAGGGGACAGCATCTATTATAATTCCTCCACCCCGCACGGCATGATCGCGGTGGAGGGACAGGACTGCGTGTTCTGCGCGGTGGTATTGCCGGGGGAGGATACCCCCGAAACCACCGTCAAAAAGAGCATTGTGTCCGCCAAACGCTCCGAGCCGCTGGTGTGTGAGCAGTTTGTGGAGACCACCGAGGATGAACAAGGGGCGCTCACCGACATCCGTTTCAAGAACACCGAACGGTTTAATTTCGGTTTTGACATCGTGGACGGCATCGCCGAGAAATATCCCGATAAACTGGCGATGCTTCATCTGGACGTGAACAAAAACGAACGCCGCTTCACCTTTAAAGACATCAAGCGCGCCTCCAACCAGGTGGCCAATTACTTCACCTCCCTTGGCATCAAGCGAGGGGATAAGGTGATGCTGGTGCTCAAGCGTCATTATCAGTTCTGGTTCTGTATGGTGGCGCTTCACAAGATCGGTGCGGTGGCGATTCCGGCGACCAATCAGCTTAAAGACCACGATTTTGAATATCGGTTTAACGCCGCCGGCGTGAAAGCGTTGGTGTGTACCGCCGACGGAGACACCGCTGAGATCGCCGAGCGTGCCGCCAAAAAATGTCCGCAGGTGGAACGGCTGATCATGGTAGGCGGCAAGCGGGACGGCTGGCACGATTTTGACAGCGAATACGGCCTGTATACCGGCAAATATGACCGTCCGGCGGATGCTTCTGCGGGGGAGGACACCGCTTTGATGTTCTTCACCTCCGGCACCACCGGTAACCCGAAAATGGCGGCGCATAAGCATACCTATGCGCTGGGTCATTTCGTTACCGCAAAATACTGGCATTGCTGTGAGCGGGACGGTCTGCACCTGACCATTTCGGACACCGGCTGGGGCAAATCGCTGTGGGGTAAACTGTACGGCCAGTGGCTGTGCGAGGGTGCCGTGTTTGTGTACGATTTCGACCGGTTTGATGAAAACGACATTCTGCCGATGTTTGCGAAATACCGTATTACCACCTTCTGTGCACCGCCCACCATGCTCCGGATGCTCATCCGCGGCGATCTTTCGAAGTTTGATTTAAGTTCCATTCATCATATGACCACCGCCGGTGAAGCGCTGAACCCTGAAGTGTTTAAGCAATTCAAGGCGGCGACCGGTCTTGAGATCATGGAGGGCTTCGGTCAGACCGAAACCACCCTGACGATAGCTAACCTGCGCGGCACCACCCCGAAGGTGGGCGCTATGGGTAAAGCTTCTCCGCAGTACGACGTGGATATCGTCGACCCGGACGGCAATCCGGTGGCGGACGGTGAAGTGGGCGAGATCGTGGTTCGCACCAAAGAGGGGGTGCCGTGCGGTCTGTTTAAAGAGTACTATCTTGATGAAGAGAAAACGGCCGAGGCCTGGTACGACGACATGTACCACACCGGCGACACCGCCTGGCGGGATGAGGACGGCTACTTTTGGTACGTCAGCCGGATCGACGACGTCATCAAATCCTCCGGCTACCGCATCGGGCCGTTTGAGATCGAAAGCGTCATCATGGAACTGCCGTACGTGGTGGAATGCGGCGTATCGGCGGTGCCGGACGAGATCCGCGGACAGGTGGTCAAGGCGAGCATCGTATTGACCAAGGGTACCGAAGGGACCGAGGAACTCAAAAAAGAGATCCAGAACTACGTTAAATCCCACACCGCGCCGTATAAATATCCGCGCGTGGTGGTGTTCCGCGACCAGCTTCCGAAGACCATCAGCGGCAAAATTCAGCGGAATAAACTTTAATATTGACAAGATTTTTATAGCGTGATATAATCTTTGAATAATAAAGGTAATAAAGGCGTTGACGAAGAGGGCAAAGATACCTTTCGGTGCAGAGAAGCGGTGGTTGGTGTAAACCGCTCCGAGAAATCTTTGTTTGTAGCTTCCGAGCCGGAAGGAAGAACAGGGAAACCTTAGTAGACCCTTCCCGTGATGGCTGCGTAAAGGCATACGGCTTGTTTGAGCCAGAGTGGCGCCCTATGGCGCAATTTGAGTGGTACCGCGGGGTATAAGTCACGACTTATAGCTCGTCTCAAAGAATTATATCTTTGGGGCGAGCTTTTTTCGTCCCACAGGAGGAACGCTTTATGAGTACGGCAACCGGATTGGAATTTAAAATTCAGGAAATGGCTCAGCGTATCCGGACGCTGCGCGAGATCGTCGGGTACACTTCGGCGGATATGGCGCTGAAAACCGGTGTCACCGAGCAGGAATACCTTTCCTGCGAAGCGGGGGAGAAGGATTTAAACTTCGCCTTTTTGTACCGCTGTGCGTTGGCGCTGAACGTCGACGTTACCGACATTATTGAAGGTACCAGTCCGCGTCTGGCCGGCTACACCGTCACCCGAAAGGGACAGGGACAGGAGATCCAGAAGGCGCACGGAATGACCTATTTCAACCTCGCCTCCTCTTTTAAAAACCGTATTGCCGAACCGCTGTACGTCATTTGCGATTACGATCCCGCCGCCCAGAACGCCGATATTGAACTCACCACCCACGAAGGGCAGGAATGTGATATCGTGGTGAAGGGTACCCTGAAGGTTCAGGTGGGCGACCACGTAGAACTGTTGCACGAAGGGGATAGCATTTACTACGATTCCTCCACCCCGCACGGGATGATCGCGGCGGAAAATGAGGATTGCATCTTCTATGCGATCGTGTTGAACCCCGCCAGCGAACCGATCCAGAAACTGATTCACGCCGGTGCCAGGGAATTAAAGCCGGTTCCGAAAAAGAAAGCGGTGTCGGGTGAAAACCGGGTGTGGGAGGATTTCGTACTCCCGGTAGAGGACGATAACGGCACCCTGAAAGAGATCTCGTTTAAAAACGAGGATACCTTCAACTTCGCTTTCGACGTGGTGGATGCCCTCGGTCGAAAAAAGCCGGACAAACTGGCGATGCTGCATATTGATAAGAATAAGACCGAACGGCGGTTTACCTTTGCCGAGATGAAACGCGCCTCCTCCCAGACGGCGAACTATTTCAAGTCGCTGGGCATCAAAAAAGGCGACAAGGTAATGCTCATTTTGAAACGGCACTACCAGTTCTGGTTCTGTATGCTGGCGTTACATAAGATCGGTGCGGTGGCGATCCCCGCTACCAACCAGCTCAAAGAACACGATATCACCTACCGGTTTAATAAAGCCGGGGTGAAGATGATCGTGGCGACCTCGGACGACGGGGTGGCCGAGCAGGTGGACTTAGCGGCGGCAAACAGCCCCACCTTGCAAACCAAGGTGATGGTGGGCGGCGACCGGGACGGCTGGCATTCCTTTGACGAGGAATACTCCCTGTATACCGGGAAGTTCGATCGTGGGGAGGATGCTCCGTGCGGGGATGACCCGATGCTGATGTATTTCACCTCCGGCACCACCGGCAACCCCAAGATCGCGATGCACAGCTATAAGTACCCGCTGGGTCACTTTGTCACCGCGAAATACTGGCATTGTGTCAACCCGGAGGGACTGCATCTCTCCATTTCGGATACCGGCTGGGCGAAAGCCGCCTGGGGTAAGATCTACGGTCAATGGCTGTGTGAAGCGGGCCTGTTCGTGTATGACTTTGACCGCTTTGATGCCAACGACATTCTGCCGATGTTCAAGCAGTACGGCATCACCACCTTCTGTGCGCCGCCGACCATGCTGCGTATGATGGTGAAGCAGGACCTGTCGAAATTCGATCTTTCTACCATCGAGCATATGACCACCGCCGGCGAAGCGCTGAACCCCGAAGTGTTCCGTCAGTTCGAAAAAGCGACCGGCCTGCAGATCATGGAGGGCTTCGGTCAGACCGAAACCACCGTGGCCCTTGCCAATATGATCGGTACCAAGACCCGCATCGGTTCTATGGGCAAACCGGTCCCGCTGTACGATATTCAGTTGGTGGATGCCGACGATAAGCCGGTGGCGGTCGGCGAGGTTGGCGAGATCGCGATCAATATGGCAAACGGCTTACCCTGCGGCCTGTTCAAAGGATATTATGAGGACGAGGAAAAAACCGCCGAATGCCGGAAAAACGGTCTGTATCACACCGGCGACACCGCCTGGCGGGACGAGGACGGTTACTTCTGGTACGTCGGTCGGGTGGATGACGTCATCAAATCCTCCGGCTACCGTATCGGGCCGTTTGAGATCGAAAACGTTATTATGGAATTGCCGTACGTCCTGGAATGCGGCGTGTCGGCGATGCCGGATGAGGTGCGCGGCCAGGTGGTTAAAGCCAGCATCGTGCTGGTAAACGGTACAGAGGGGACCGACGAGCTCAAACGGGAGATTCAACAGTACGTTAAGGAGCACACCGCTCCGTATAAATATCCGCGGGTGGTGGTATTCCGTGAGGAATTGCCCAAAACTGCCAGCGGTAAAATACAACGAAATAAGTTATAAGGAGAATGGCTATGAAATACGATATTTCAATCACTAAAACGACCAATCCGGCTGCCCGTCCGACCGACGAGAGTAAGTTGGGGTTCGGTAAAATCTTTACCGATCATATGTTTTTAATGGATTATGCCGCCGACCGTGGCTGGTATAATGCCCGGATCGTGCCGTTCGGCCCGATCCCGACCCACCCGGCATCCACCGTGTTTCATTACGGTGCCGAGATTTTTGAGGGGATGAAGGCGTACCGTGCCGCTGACGGCACCATTCGCCTGTTCCGTCCGCTGGAAAACGTCCGCCGGCTGAACCAGTCTGCGGAACGTCTGTGCCTGCCGACCATTGATGAGGAAGGATGCCTTGATATTCTCAATCAGTTGGTGGAGCTGGAAAGGGATTGGGTTCCGCATAGCGAGGGTACTTCTCTGTATCTGCGCCCCTTCCTGTACGGTAACGATCCGCACCTCGGTGTTCACGCGGTGAGCAATGCGGTGTTTGCGGTGATCTGTTCCCCGGTCGGCGCTTATTATGCGACAGGCCTCAATCCGGTGTCCATTGCGATCGAATCGGAAGACGTCCGTGCGGTGCGCGGCGGTACCGGTTACGCCAAATGCGGCGGTAACTATGCCGCCAGTCTCCGTGCCGGTAAGCGTGCCGAGGAGAAGGGCTATAACCAGGTGCTGTGGCTGGACGGTGTGGAAAGAAAGTACATCGAAGAGGTCGGTGCGATGAACGTGATGTTCAAGATCGACGGCAAGATCGTCACCCCGGCGCTCACCGGCTCGGTTCTGCCCGGCATCACCCGGAAATCCGCGATCGAACTGCTTCGTAGCTGGGGCTATGACGTGGAAGAACGTCTTTTCTCGGTGGAGGAACTGTTTGACGCGTTGGAGAACGGCCGCTTAGAGGAAGCGTGGGGAACCGGCACCGCCGCGGTGGTGTCCCCGATCGGTCACCTCTTCTATAACGGGAAGGAATACACCGTGTCGGACAACAAGATCGGTCCGCTCACCCAGCGGTTGTATGATGAGCTGACCGCTATTCAGTGGGGCCGTGCCGAAGATCCGTTCGGTTGGAGCGTTAAGGTCTGCCATGGCTGATTACGCATATAAACGGGTGACCCTTTTTGCCGGACATTACGGCAGCGGGAAAACCAACCTCGCTGTCAACTTCGCCCTCCGCTTGAAGGAGGAGGGACACCCGGTGAAGATCGCCGACTTGGATATTGTGAACCCCTATTTCCGTACCAAGGACAGCGCTAAGCGGTTGCAGGCGGCGGGAATCGAATTGATTTCCCCCGCGTTTGCCAACACCAACGTGGACCTGCCGGCGTTACCGGCGCAGGTGTATAGCTTGGTGGAACGGCGGGATAGCTTTGCGGTTTTGGATATCGGCGGGGACGATCGAGGCGCGTATGCGCTGGGTCGGTACCGGGATCAACTGCTCAAAGAGCAAGATTTTGAAATGGTGTTTGTGGTCAACTTCTACCGACCGCTCACCCGGTCTGTCGATGAAGCGATTGACGTGATGCGGGAGATCGAGGGAGCGTGCGGGATGCCGTTTACTGCGATCATCAATAACTCTAACATCGGGAACGATACCACCCCGCAGACGGTGGCCGCCACCTTTGATAAGGCGGCGGAGCTGTCCGAGAAAACCGGTCTGCCGGTGATCTTCACCTCCGGTACTCAGCGGGTGCTTTCGGGGCTTTCGGGAGAAAACCTGTTCCCACTTCATTTGCAGGAAAAATATTTTGACATAAAGGAGAACGAACATGGCGAAGGTAACTTTTAATTCGGATCTCTGCAAGGGTTGCGGTCTTTGTGTGGATGCGTGTCCCAAAAAGATTTTGACCATTGCGACCGATAAGATCAATGCAAAGGGTCATTCTCCGGCGGAGATGACCGATGAGTCCCAGTGTATCGGTTGTGCTTTTTGTGCGACCATGTGCCCGGACTGTGTGATCACGGTGGAAAGGTAGGAGAAACGGTATGAGTGAAAAGGTATTGATGAAGGGGAATGAAGCGATCGCCGAAGCCGCTATCAAGGCGGGCTGTATGCATTATTTCGGCTATCCGATCACCCCTCAGACCGAAATTGCCGCTTATATGGCGAAACGGATGCCGAAAATCGGCGGCACCTTCCTGCAGGCGGAAAGCGAAGTTTCTGCGATCAATATGGTGTATGGTGTGGCATCCGCCGGTTATCGGGTGATGACCTCCTCCTCCAGCCCCGGTGTGTCGCTGAAACAGGAAGGCATTTCGTATATTGCCGGCGCCGATCTGCCGGCGCTGATCGTGAACGTTCAGCGCGGCGGTCCGGGTCTTGGCGGTATTCAGCCGTCCCAGTCGGACTATTTCCAGGCGACGAAAGGCGGCGGTCACGGTGACTATCACCTGATCGTGCTGGCTCCTGCCTCGGTGCAGGAAATGGCAGATCTCACCGTCAAAGCGTTTGATCTTGCGGATAAATACCGGATGCCGGCGATGCTCTTGGCCGACGGTACGATGGGTCAGATGATGGAGCCGGTGGAGATTCCCGAAGTGGAAGCCCGTGCGGTGGATCACAGCTGGGCAGTTCGGGGAACCAACTGCGAGCGGGAACATAACATTGTTAACTCCCTCTACTTAAAACCCGAAATTCTGGAACAAACCAACTTCGAACGGTTCGAAAGATACCGTCAGATCGAAGAAAACGAGTGTATGTACGAATCCTTTATGATGGAGGATGCGGAATACTGCGTGGTGGCGTTCGGCATTGCGGCCCGTGTGTCCAAAAATGCGGTGGTCGCCGCCCGGAAGGCCGGCATCAAGGTTGGTCTTATCCGTCCGATCACCCTCTGGCCGTTCCCGAAAAAGGCGCTGGCCAAAGCGGCACAAAAGGTCAAGGGCTTCCTCTCGGTCGAGCTGTCTATGGGGCAGATGATCGAGGACGTCCGTCTGGCGATCGATTGTAAAAAACCGGTTCAGCTTTGCAACCGCACCGGCGGTATGATTGTCACCCCCGAAGAGGTACTCTCTTCCATTGAAAAACTGGCAAAGGAGAATGCGTAATGGTCGTGTTTGAAAAACCGAAATCGCTCACAGATACCCCGCTTCATTACTGCCCCGGCTGTACCCACGGCATTATTCACCGTCTGGTGGCGGAAGCGATCGATGAACTCGGCATTGAAGGCAAGACGATTGGCGTGGCGCCGGTCGGCTGTGCGGTTATGGCGTACGATTACTTTGCCTGTGATATGGTAGAAGCGGCTCACGGCCGCGCCCCGGCGGTTGCCACCGGCCTGAAACGGTGTATGCCGGAGAATATCATTTTCACCTACCAGGGTGACGGTGATCTCGCTTCGATCGGTATGGCGGAAACGGTTCACGCCGCCACCCGGAACGAGAATATCACCATTATCTTTGTGAATAATGCCATTTACGGTATGACCGGCGGTCAGATGGCTCCTACCTCGCTGCCCGGCCAGGTGACCCAAACCTCTCCCTACGGCCGTGACGTGTCGGTTGCAGGTTATCCCATTAAGGTCAGCGAAATGCTGTCCACCCTGGATGCGCCGCAGTATATCGAGCGGGTAGCGGTCAATAACGTGAAAAACGTGAAGAACGCGAAAAAGGCGATCCTCAAGGCGTTTAAGAACCAGGTGGAGGGCAAGGGATTCTCGCTGATCGAAGTGGTGTCCTCCTGTCCCACCAACTGGGGTATGTCCCCGTCGCAGGCCCTTCAGTGGGTAGAGGAAAAGATGATTCCGTACTATCCGCTCGGCGTGTATAAGGATAAAGATGCAAAGGGGAAGGAGGACTAAGCGATGACTACCCAGATTTTGATTGCGGGCTTCGGCGGACAGGGCGTTTTGTTTGCCGGAAAATGTCTCGCTTACGAAGGCCTTTTTGAGAACAAGCAGGTGAGCTGGTTGCCCTCCTACGGCCCTGAGATGCGTGGCGGCACCGCCAACTGCAGTGTCATTTTGAGTGATGACCCGGTCGGCTCGCCCATCGTGTCCAACCCGGACGTACTGCTTGCGATGAACCTGCCCTCGCTGGATAAATACGAAGCGGCGACGGTACCGGGCGGTAAGATCGTGGTGGACAGCACCCTCATCGACCGCAAGGTAGAGCGCACCGACCTTCAGGCGTATTATATCCCCGCCACCAAGCTGGCGGCTTCCCTCGGCACACCGACCCTTGCCAATATGATTATGCTCGGCAAGATGATCAAGGAAACCGGGGTCGTGGATTTTGATAATGCGACCGAAGCGATGAAAAAGGTGGTGTCGGCGAAACGTGCCGATCTGCTGGAAGCGAATATCAAAGCGCTGAAAACCGGCTTTGATTACGAAGGGTAAGGAAACAAAAAACGGACACTCGATCGAGTGTCCGTTTTCTTTTTTATATTATTCTTTGTCCTCTTTTTTTAGACGGGCTTTGGCCTCTTCCACCGTTTCGCCCTCCCGGGTCAGGTAAGCATCCACAAATTTATCTTCAATTTTTGCGTAGCCGTCAACGACTCCCTTTTCAATCTTTTTGTAGCCGTCCACGACACCTTTTTCGATTTTTTTATAGCCGTCGGTTACCGCCTCGGCAATTTTCTGATTCGCTTCCACCAATTTCGATTTTGCCATCGTGACACACCTCCCTCCGATGAGATTGATCCCGAGTACCAGCAGGATGAAAAACACCGCCGTCCCGGTCAGGATATTGAACAGCCGGATTTCTCCCGGTTCCATTCCCGGGAAGGACACCAGCATCGACCGCTGTAAAGAATAGATAGACACGAATGCATCTGCCAGCGAAATGTGGCGCAGGGTGACAAGGGTCGGGGAGGACACCCGCCGGGCGCGGGACAGCCCGATGATCGCCACCGTGATCTTGGTAAAAGAGTAGGTTGCGATCGCAATCATCACGATCTCGTGAAATACCGTTCCGCGCGATTCCACCGCCGACAGGGTATTGATGCCGGTAAGACAGATAGCGAGTGCCAATAACAGTATGCCCGTCACCCGCCGGACAAACCGCCCGGTATCCTCATCCTCGGCTTTTTGTCGCATTTGCAACACCAAAAAACGGGTTACGGTGAGGATCACGTAGTAGGCGCCTACCGTGATAAACCACCATGAATGGGTAAAAAATCCGATCGCTGTGTTGCCTAAGGCAAATAACAGGTTGCCGATAAGCCCGATATACGGGTTTTTCAGTTGGGAAAGTCGCTTCATTTTATCCCTTTAATCATCGGGATGAGCCCGATCAGCATCACGATCCCGAACAGTCCAACGAGGGTTCCCCACATGATCTGCTCCCACACCAGGCACAGGCACATACCGGCACCCAGCACCAGCACCGCCACCACCGTATACAGCACCCGCCAGACGTTTTTGCCGTTCAGCTTCGGGAGGGTTTTGTGCTCCATTTTCGCCCACACAAGCAGGGTGACCAGCCCGAGGATCAGACCGATCCCGCCGAAGATGACCCCCTCGAGGAACGCATCCCACTCCGGCAGCAGCGCCATGCACATCCCCAGCGCAAACAGCACACCGCTCACCGTGCCTAAGATCAGGGCGACAAAACTACTTTTTTTCATATCGTTTCTCCTTTTATAAAACCAACACTTGTTTTGTTATTGCATTTACAGTATACTGGGGAAAAGAGCAAAATACAATCATCAATTTTAAAACAAGTGTTGGAATAATGGAGGATATTATGAACGTCAAGAATAATAAGCGGCGCCGGGAGTCGCAGGAAAAGATTCAAAAAGCGTTTGTGGAATTGTTACAGACCCGGGAAATCAAAGAGATCACCGTGTCGGATATTATCAAGCAAACAGGGCTCAACCGCAGTACCTTTTACGCAAACTATATCGATATTTTTGATCTTGCGGACAAAACGAGGGAGAAGCTGGAACAGGATTTTTCCAACCTGTTTGCGGATTACGATTATTTTACCGAGCGCACCGGCGCTCTCAAAATGTTTACCCACATTAAAGAAAACCCGATCTTTTATAAAACCTATTTTAAGCTGTGCTACGAGGATCAGCATCTTATTTCGGCGTACGATCCCCGCCGGGCGGAGCAGGAGCTGGATGATACGCTTGTCAAATACCATATTGAATTCTTCCGCAACGGACTGAACGCCATTATCAAGCTGTGGCTTTCCGGTGGTTGTCAGGAATCGCCGGAGCAAATGGCGGAAGTGCTAAAGCAGGAGTATAAAGGCCGGTAAAAAATAACCCGGGCGACTAAATCGGTCGCCCGGGTTTTGTATTTAGTGGGTTTATTTACCTTTCGTCGTTTTTGATCGGAAGGATCGGGATGTTGTACCGGCCGAGCAGTATCGCAGTGATGATCAGCGACCCGGTGAGCGTCGCCGACGACAGGGCACCGAGGATATCTCCGTCCGGCAAGGAGAAGAGTGCGTCGATACCGTTTATAATACCGATGACCCACAGCCACCCTGTGACAACGCCCGCCTTTTGCAGTTCCCAAACGCCCTTGTCGATGCATTGATAGACCGACTTTGCCAGTTGATGCGCCGGGCGCAAAAACAGTAAGTTGATGAGCGCGAGTGCACCGGCAACCAGTATAAACGTCATCAATATGACGGAACCGGAAGTGGAAATAAAGACTTTTACAGCTTCGGTAGGGATCCCGTCTACGGTGCCGATCTTGGCTAATATTTCGTTTATGAGATCGGGGGCGCCGGAAGCCAAAGATAAGATCAGGGTGATCAACACGCCGATGAGGGCGATAAGACCGGCCAGCACAAACAGAAAGATGTGTTGAGCGAAAACCGTTCCGCTGATTGCCCGCAGAAATTTGGTGTTGGCGATGTTTTTGTGCGCCTGGGCAAATACCACCCATAAAAAAGCGGCGATGAGTCCGGTGAATAAGGGGAAGGATTTATCGATCAGATCCAGCCCGCATGAAACGCTCATGAGAACGCAGAGAAGGAGAAATAACTTATCTTTGAACAGGGCGATGCTCCACTGAGCGACCGGGTTAACGGTGGCGGGCGGATTCATCGGCGCTTTGCAGTTCGGACAGGTTTCGTAATTTCCTTCAAAATCATTGCCGCAAGAAATACATTTCATAGACTGTTCCTCCTTTTGGTTCCTTATAAAAGATTATACTGTTTTTTGAAAAAGATTACAATAGTCTTATGGGTTATTCTTGTCATTTTCCGTTGAAAAAGCACATAGTCTGTGCTATACTGAAACCACCATGCGGTGGAGGTGTTGTTATGACCTTCTGGGCGAAGATTTTAGAGGTGCTGGATGCCCGAATGGAAGAGCCGCCGATCTACGGCTGGTTTCATCTGCTCTTTTTTGCGGCGTCGATCCTTTTCGGCGTTTGGCTTTGCCGGAAATACCGTCAGCCGGATACCCGCTTGGTGAAGAAAATCCTGTTGATCATATCGCTGGTGTCGATTGGGCTGGAAATTTATAAACAGATCAATTACAGTTTTTCTTACCAAGACGGCATCACCTATGATTTTCAGTGGTATGCCTTTCCGTTCCAGTTCTGTTCCACCCCGATGTACGTGGGCTTGCTCGCAGGACTTCTGCCGGACGGAAAACTTTATCGGGCGCTGACCGCTTACCTTGCCACCTTTTCCCCCTTTGCCGGTCTGTGCGTGATGCTGTACCCGGAGCAGGTGTTTATCACGACGATCGGTATTAATATTCAAACGATGATCTGCCACGGATTGATGATCTCCCTGGGCATCTTCCTGCTGGGGTCAAATTACGTCGCTTCGGAACACAAGACCATTTTGCCGGCGATGTCGGTGTTTGCGGTGCTGGCGGCGGTGGCGGCGGTGATGAATGAGATCGCGTATTTCTCGGGACTGCTCGAGCGGGAAACCTTTAATATGTTCTATTTCAGCCCGCATTGTGAACCCTCTCTCCCGGTCTTTTCACTGGTTCAGCCGTTGGTGCCGCCGGTGGTAAGTATGATTATCTACGTCTTGGTATTCACCTTGGCGGCATACGTGATCCTCTTGATCTCCATGGGATTGCATAAGGTGTTTCGGAAAAAGCCGCCGGTCGAAGTCGAACAAAAGGAAAAAATAACGGTATAATAAAAAACCACCCTTGCTACAGCAAGGGTGGTTTTTGTTGATTACAGGATGATTTTGTTTTCGCCGGCCTTGATATCGAACGCACGACCGTTTACCTTTAAGGTATAAGGGGCGTTTGACTGCACGGTGATCTTATTGCCGTTTGCCACGATGTCGGTCACGATCTCACCGAAATGCAGGTTTTTCAACCCAATCTCACCGGTAACCTCCTCCGGCTTTTCCCATTCCACCACCTTGTCAAACGCGTTGACCGTGTGGAAACCGAGGATATACTCGATATACACCGAAATGGGCCCCAACGCTGACCAGCCGCAGAAGTTCGGGCGAACGGTTTTGTCCGCTTTAGCGGTGACCGAGGGGGTGGGGGCATCGGGGGCGTAGCACTCCCAGATGGTGTGCGGCTCGTACTCGTGATAGGTTTTCAGCATGTGCTCGAAAATCTTGACAGCGGCGCCCCGCGCCTTCTTGAGATAGCCGTACCGCGCAAGACCTTTGAGGGAAGCGTACGCGGTGGGAAGCCACATCGCCCCCCGCCAGTACCGCCCGCTGGACTCGAAATTGGCATCACTCCGGGAGAGGGTGGGGAACGGCACCAGCCCGCCGAAGGTAGCGGGATTATCGACGTGTTTCACCATCGCCGCCGCCTGCTCTTTAGAGGCGACCCCGGCGGTCAGCGGCCAGAAGGACGCCACCGTCGGCACCTTGATAAAGTCACTCGTGTTGCAATCAATATCGTAGTAGAACTGATCCTTTTCGTCCCAGTACAGCCGGTTGATCAGCTCCTGCTTTTCTTCAAATTTCTTATCCCACTCGGCGGCGCTCTCTTCATCCCCGACCAAGCGGAACAATTTTGCGATCATATTGGCCGACAGTGCCTGCTGACAGAGGACGTCTACCCATAACAGATCGGGATTGTTGGGACGCTCTTTCTCGGTTTTCGGGGTAGTGCGTCCCCGCGGGGTGTTGTCCATACCCGACCGACCGCATTCCCATTTATACCCGTTCTCCTCGTGAATGAGACAGGTGGAGAGGAACACACCGGGCAGTTTTTGCGGCTCGGTGAGATTTTCGATCCACTCGTAGTGCTTTTGCAGATACCGCTGATCGTACAGCAGTTCCTTTACCCGCTTGAGGTCACCGCGAAGCAGGGCATTTTCGTGCTCCGCCCAGGCAAACAGCGGCGGGTTATCCGCAATATGGATATAAATGTTGTTCGGTACACCAGGGGTCGCCCGGGTCCAGGTGGGCTCGGTCTCTTTGGGGACGATCTGCGGGAGCGAGCCGCCGTTGTGCAGCACTTCATAAAAGTTGTTCAGCGTTTCGACGCCCGGGAACACTTCCTGTGCGTATTTGCAGAAAAACGCCATAAAACAGCTATCCCAGATCCACACCTGGGTATCGCACAGCGACTCGTCCATGTAGGGGTTTTGCGGCATACCGGGAATATCACGAACACGGGTGTGGGCGATCTCCCACGCCTTTTTATACAGTTCCTCGTATTCCGGATGCGCGGCATACACCGGTACCGGGAGATATTTCTCCCAATCAGCGGCAAAAAAGTTTTGTTTCATACTCTCACCTCGTTTTTCGGTATGGTTTACTTATACCATATTTTGGAGTTCAGGTCAATCTTTTCGGGCACCGATTTCTTATCCGGCGGAGTACGATAAGTACTATCATCTGTAAAATATTACCAAAAACGGCATCGACCCTTTTGGCCGGTGTCGTTTATTTTTATAAAATCGCACAAATCCTATTGATTTTTTTAGTCAAAGAGTATAAGATAAAAGCGTAAAATTAGGATGAGTCCTAATTGTGAATTATTTGTCAAGCGATCTGTATATTTAAAGTACAGTGAAGGGGGAAGCAAGGTTGAAAATATTGAAAAAAGGATTTTCTTTGTTTTTAACGTGCACGATTATTTTGTCGCTGTTTTCTGGTATGGGGCTGACCGCTTTGGCGGCATCCGGTACCCATCCATCTTACAGTAAGGAGGCGGATCGTGCCACGCTGGACGGCTGGAAGGCGTATTTCGGCACTACGCATCCCAGCACCGAAAATGCCGGTGCCGTGTGGACCGATAAATCGGTGTTTGCGGATAATTCCGCCTTTATGGGACTCACCGATGCCAATAATCATCCGATCACCCCCGAAGTGGCGGAGGATAGCTTTTTAGTGGCGCTTTCCGCTTTGGCTTCCAATAAGTCGGTGGTCGGTCACTCCAGCATTCCTACCGATACGGTGCTGCTGCTGGATATCTCCGGCTCTATGGGTCCGAAGATCAACGACGCGGTCGCCGATCTTGTGTTAGCGGCGAATGCGGCGGTAACCGAACTGCTAAAGCTGAATGTGAACAACCGGGTTGGTGTGATCCTGTATTCCGCCAAGGAAGATTACGCCAACGATGCGCATTACTATAACGTGCTGCCGATCGGTCGTTACAGCGCCACCACCACCGTCACCCACGACAACGGCACTCCGAACGATACCGCTGATGATATGGTGGTGGGTGAATTTTTCACCACCAACGCGACCAACGTGAACGGGGTGACCGACGGACATAACGGCACCGAATTTTCGGTGGCGCCCGGTGTGACCGATGCCGGTGGCAATCCGGTGGATGAGATGACCGCCAACGTGATCGGCGGCACCTATATCCAGGGCGGTATCGGTGCTGTGGCGGATATGTTCAAGGGACGCCACGACGCGCAGGATACGGTGGTGCAGGGCGACGGTTTCCAGGGGGATATTCAGCGCAAGCCGGTCGTGGTACTGATGACCGACGGCGCTCCTACCTTTGTCAGCACCGATTATACCGATCCGAAGGATTATAATAAGGGCGATGGCTCCAATACCAATGCCGGTATTGTGTTTTTGACCCAGTTGACCGCCGCTTATGAGAAGCAGAAGATTTCGGAATATTATAACAACACCGAGGCCCTGTTCTATACGTTGGGTCTGGGTGTGGAAAGCAACGTGTGGGCAGAAAGTGTTCTCGATCCGGCTAACGCCGACCCGGCGATCGACACCCTGTGGGAGTCGTATCAAATGGCTTCTCCCGGTATCACCCTGGAGGTGATGAATGGGGACGACGACCGCAACGACATCTCCATTACCAAGGTGGACGGGGTGGACGACCTGATCTTTGCCGATCGCTATTTTGCGGCGGATAACCCGTCTGAACTGTTTGCGGCGTTCCAGAATATCGTTCATCAGATCGTGGTGCAGTCGCAGTATCACCCCACCTTAGTGGGTGACGGACAGGCAAATGCTTCCGGCTATATCGAATTTATCGACGACGTCGGCGATTATATGAAGGTACAGCAGATCGAGGGTATCTTGATCGGCAACAAGCTGCATACCGGCGAAAAGCTGTGCGAAAACTTCACCGCTACCGGTGGGGAGCTGGGCAGTGTCGCCGCCCCGAGCGCTTTGGGGGACAATCTCATCTGGTCGATCCAGGAGCGGCTGGGGATTGACGACGTGAAAACCGCCCGGGAACTGGTCGCCTTAGCGTATCAACACGGACAGCTCAGCTATACCGATGAAGATACCTATTCCAATTATATCGGTTGGTATGGGGACAGTGATAATCAATATGTCGGCTTCTGGGATGAGTCGCATACCTACGAGGATATGCCGGCTAACGCGAAATACGTTAATAAATCCTACGGTATGTTAGGTCAGGTGACCGACGACGAGAACGTCAGCGACCTGATGTATATCTCTATTCAGGTGCATACCGAGATCCTGTCGGCTGCCGCCACCGGTTCGGCGCTCACCGACGTGATCGCTCCCGGTCACTGTGAACTGCGCTTCCGCATTCCGGCGGCGCTCATTCCGGTGGTGAACTACGAGATCACGGTGGACGGCTCCAGCTACCTCTCCGCCAATGATATCCAAATGGAGATCCGGGATGCCGAGCCGATCCGCCTGCTGTTTGAGGTGGGTCTGCGGAACGATATCAATGAATATAACATTGAAGAGAAGCTCGGCGCCGACCGGGCGAAGTATCTTGTCACCGACGTTAATGACCCGGATTACGGAAAATACCGGTTTTATACCAACGAGTGGAGTGTACAGCAGTTCCAAAAGAGCATTTCCACCGACCCGAATGATTACGTTTCTCCGCAGGATGCGATCAATACCGTTTCCTTCTTTGAACCGAACTACTCCAACGAACGGTATTATTATACCGAACCGGCCATGGTGTTTCTGCCAAATCCCAATGGTTATGATGCTTATTTTTCGGATATTCATCCGAAGGACGTAGACCAGGAGTATTACCGCCGGATAGACGTTTTCCGGCTGACCGCTGACCGAAACGACGGGAATAAGGCGGAGTGGTTAAGATTTACCTTCGAGCCGATCTCCGATCTGGCGATCCAGGAAGCGGTTCGGAATGAAAACGGCAACTGGATCATTCCGAAGGGGACGGTGCGCCGGATCAATGAAACGGCAGAGATTTTGAAAACCGATGAAAGCGGCGTGGCGGATAATGTGACCGATACGCTGGATTATGCGGCGTATCTGACGGTAAAGCACCGGAGCGGCGTGCATTATTACGCCGAAACCCTGCTCGGCAACAACGGTGTGCTGACCGTCACTCCGGCTACCGGCATCAAGATCGAAAAAGCTATGGATGCGGCTCTTGCCGGCACTTCGGCGGAATTTCAGTTTGACCTGTCGGTCACCAATGCCGCCGATCATCCGTTTCGGCTGATCTATTGTGATCCGGACGGTAACTTTACCGTTCATCCCGGTAACCACGCTCTGGATACTAACGGTAACACCACCGTTTCACTGCAAGCGGGCTGGTCGGCTTATGTCGTGGATCTCCCGGTATGGGAAAGCTACACCGTGACCGAACAGGACAGCCGGCTGTACGAACCGGTTGTCAGCTCGGGCACCACCGGTGTGATCGAGCAAAATCGCATCCACCCGGTGCAGTTTGTCAATGCCTTGAAGCAGGACGGCTATCTGGTGATTTCCAAGCGGGTGGAGCATCCGTTTGCGATCACCCCCGCCGGCATTGAAAATCAAGAGTTCCTGTTTAACGTCAGTTTGACCCTGGATAATGAAACCTATCCCGATCAAACGGTCAACGCGTTTTATTCCTCCGATCTGACCACTCCGGTTCCGCTTACCGTGGCGAACAACCGGATCGAAGGCGTTGTGCTTCGTGACGGCGAGAGTATCATCATCCCGATCGAAAACGGCTGGAAAGCCGCCGTTTCAGAGGATGAATCGGTGCTTCCCACCGGCTTTGCGCCGGATCACCAGCAGACGGTGATTCCTAACGATATTACCGTCACCAGTTCTCAAAACGTTACCTATCAGTTTGTGAACACCTACACGCCGGCGCCGGTTTCCCCGGATATGACCATTGCCGGCGAAAAGGAACTGACCGGCCGTCCGTGGAACAACGATACCTTCCGTATGGTGTTGCGCCGGTACGACCCGGTAACGGCCGAGTATAAGACGGTGGAAAACGGCATCGAAACGGTGACCGACCCGGTATCCGGCAAGGTGGCGGCGTTTGGTGCCACCCTGACCGCCGCAATGCGGGCGGAGGAATATCAAGCCCCCGGCACCTACCGTTATTCGGTGGTGGAAGAAGTTCCTGCCAATAAGAAGGGGGTCACCTACGATACCCTCTCGCGTGATTTTGACGTGGTGGTCACCGACGAGAATCTGGACGGCAAGCTGGAGATCAAGGCAGTACAGAATACCAAGGCGGCCACGGTGGCTTCCGCCAATAATCACTTTGACGTGACCTTAGACCGCTTTGTTAACTCCTACCGGGCGGTGGGGGTTGCGGAGTTGACCTTACAGGTGCAAAAGCAGGTTGCTCTGCCGGAAGGCGGGAATCCTTACGATCTCTCCGGCTTTGAATTTGGTATATACGATCGCGAAAGCGAGGAGTTGAGGGGAATCACCCAGATCACCGATCAAAGCGGATTGGTGCAGTTACGTTTGGCGTATCCCTCGACCGGTATTGATTATCAGAACGAGCGGGTGTATGAATATCTGCTTCGGGAAACCGATGCGCGCACCCCCGGTATGATTTATGCCGAGGATATTCCGTTCACCGTGACGGTGCGGGATAACCTGGACGGGACCGTTCGGGCAATCGCTTCGATCGGCACCGTGGATCAGTCGGGTGTATACGTTACGGCGATGACCAACGAATATCGCCCCTCCAACACCCGCACCGCCGCCCGGATTCACGTTCAGAAAAAGATTATCAACAACGGTTCCCTCCCGTTAACCCCCGACGGTTATTCGATTGACCTTTTGGGCGGCGAGGTGGGGGCTGCCTCACAACAGCTTCAGCAGGTTACCGACGTTAACGGTGAGACCGAGTTTTCCTTTGATTACACCGAAGCGGATCTGGGGAAAACCTATGCCTACTTTGTCACCGAGGTGGCGGGCAGTATGCCGGGCATGGTGTACAGCACCGAGCGCTACTACGTTCGGGTGGAAATTTGCCTTGAGGATAAAACCAACCGCCTTATCCCGGTCATTACCGTGAACGGAGAAGCGGTCAGCGGTGACACGGCGACGGTAGAGTTTGTGAACGTTTACGCGCCGGCGCCGGTATCCCCCGACATCACCGTAAAGGCCGAAAAGGAACTTGTCGGCCGTCCGTGGAAAACGGACTCTTTCCGGTTCGTGTTAAAACGGTATGACCCTGATTTGGCGCAGTATCTCCCGGTGGCCGGCGGCACCGAAACGGTGACCGATCCCGTGTCCGGTCAGGTGGCGGAATTTGGCTCGGTCCTTACCGCTGCGCTGAACGCGGAGGTATATACCGCCGCCGGTACCTACCGGTATCAGGTGGTGGAATTGGTCCCGGATCAGAAGAAGGGCATTACCTTTGATACCGCTCCTCGTGAATTCAGCGTGGTGGTTGCCGATGATGATCTGGACGGTCGTCTGGAGATCAAAGCGGTGAATGACACGGTTATGGCCTCCTTCTCCAATGGCGTAGTGACCCTCGATCGGTTTGTCAATAGCTATGTAGCCAGCGGAGCGGCGGAACTCACCCTGCAGATCGATAAGCGTGTCTTTGTCTATGACGGGGCGGCACCGTATGACCGTTCCGGCTTTGAATTCGGTCTGTACGACCGGTTGAGCGGGGCACAGATCGGGGAACTGCAGGTTACCGATCAGAACGGGCAGGCAAAGTTTACCCTGACCTTTCCGTCTGACGGTGTTAGCTATACCAATACTCACGTGTATCAATACCTGATTCGGGAAACCGATAAAAAGGTGGCCGGTGTTACCTATGCCACCGATATCCCGGTGACTGTGACCGTGTGGGATAATTTGGATGGCACCATTGGCGCGGATGCGAATATCGGACAGAAAAAGCGGGACGGCACCCGGGTGCTGGTGGTAGTGAATCACTACCGCCCGTCGGATACGACCGACACCGTGCGGGTATTGGTCACAAAAAAGGTGGAAAATCACGGCAAGTGGCTGGTGACCCCGGACGGATTTTGTATGGCGCTGTCCGGCGGTGAGGTTGGAAAGACCCCGCAGGTGCTCCAACAGGTCACTGATCAGAAGGGCAAGGCGTATTTCGACCTGGAATACACCGAAAACGATGTTGGTAAGACCTTTGAATACGTGGTGACCGAAGTCCCCGGAACCCTAAAGAATATCACCTATAGCGATGCGGAATACCGGATGACGGTAGAGGTGTATCAGGAACCGGGCACCAACCGGGTGCGTGCCCGGGTCATCTACGGCGGCGAGGTTATGGCTAATAACGTGGTGAGAGCGGAGTTTGTGAATATCAGCTACCGTGACACCCCCAACGACCCGCCGGTAAACCCGCCGGCAAATCCGCCGGCCGAAACTCCCTCCGATCCCACCCGGCCGGAAGCCCCGAAAACCGGGGATACCGCCCATTTGGCGCTGTGGATTGCGCTGCTGTTTGTCAGCGGCACCGGAATGTTTAGCGGCTTCCTGTTTGGGAAGAAGGCCCGGATGAAGCCATAATGATGTAAAAACACCGGAAGGATAACTTCCGGTGTTTTTTTATCCTTTTGTATCAATTTCGGTTGCGGCTTTCGGTTTCGTATGGTATAATAAATTTATTAACCGGTAGGAGGTTTTGGTATGAAATATCAGTTTATGCGTTTCCCGGGCGGAAAAGCCAAAGCGGTGACCTTGAGTTACGACGACGGTTGCCGGGAGGATCTGCAGTTTGCTGAAATTATTTCCCGACATGGATTCAAATGCACCTTTAACCTGAACGGCGACGGACTGAAAGGGGATCGTGCGTTTTCCCGGGAGACCATTGAAGAAAACTTCCTTTCTAAAGGCCACGAGGTGGCGGTGCACGGGTATTTCCACCGCGCCGAAGGCACCCTGCGCCCGATCGAGGGCATTCAGGACGTGCTGAACTGCCGGCTGGAGCTGGAGCATAAGGTGGGCCGCATCATCCGCGGTATGGCGTATCCGAACGGCGGCATTACCCGCTTCTCCAACGGCGCCAGCTACGATCGGGTGAAACAGTATCTGACCGACCTGGACATCGCCTACGCCCGGTCGCTGGGTGGGGACAACGGACTATTTCGGATGCCGACCGATTGGCATAACTGGATTCCCACCGCTCACCACGATAATCCGAAGCTGTTTGACTACATCGACAGCTTCTTAAATCAGGACTTGAGCCCGGCTCATAACCTCGCCGACCGTCACCCCCGTCTTTTCTACCTGTGGGGTCACGCGTTTGAATTCGCCCGCAACAAAAACTGGGATCGCCTGGATGAGATCTGTGAAAAGCTGGGCGGTAAGGACGAGGTCTGGTACGCCACCAATATTGAGATCTACGATTACACCAAAGCGTATGAATCGCTGATTTACAGCGCCGACGGTAAAATGATCTATAACCCCACCGTCACCAAGATCTGGTTTGACGTGGACGGCACCGAATATACCATTGAACCGGGACAGACCATTACGCTGGACATATAAAAAGGAGGAGAACGGCTATGATTGCGGGACTGCAAAAAATGACCTTGCTCGATTACCCCGGCAAGGTGGCGTGCACCGTGTTTTTGCAGGGCTGTAATTTCCGTTGCCCTTTCTGTCATAACAGCGATCTGTTGGGATCGTCCGGCCCCGAACCGATGCCGGAGGAGGAGCTTCTCGCCTTTTTGCAAAAGCGCAAAGGACTGCTGGATGCGGTATGCATCAGCGGGGGAGAACCCACCTTGTATTCCGGTCTTGCGCCGCTTATCCGACAGATCCGGGAACTCGGCTTTCTCATCAAACTGGATACCAACGGCAGTCGCCCGGAGGTGCTGAAATCGCTTTTGGACGAGGGGCTGCTTGATTACGTCGCTATGGATATCAAAAACGCGCCCTCCCGCTACGCGGACACCGCCGGGGTGCCGGGGATGAAGTTGGATAAGATCGAGCAAAGTATCCGCCTTTTGACCGCCGGTACGGTGGACTATGAATTCCGTACTACCGTTATGGACGAGCTGCACGATGAAGCGGCGATGACCGAAATGGGGGAGTGGCTGACCGCTTTGTCCCCCGACCACAAGATATCGCGGTTGTTTTTACAACCGTACGTTGATCGGGACAGTGTTTTCATGGCGGGTCTACACACACCAAACCCCGAAAAACTGCGGAAAATGGCGGATTCTTTGGCTCCCTTTGTAAAGTCGGTGAATATCCGAAATATGGCATAAACACAAAATATTGTGTTTTTTTAAAAAAATCGCACACAATATATTGACAACTTGGTTTTTCTCCTGTATAATACAGACACTGTCGAAAAAAAGCAGCAGTGTCTGTATTTTTTATTATTGTAACAGGAGGAAGAAAGTATGTATCGTGTATTAAAGCGAGACGGCGGCACCGTTGATTTTGATGTTTCCAAGATCAGTGCGGCTATGATTAAAGCGTTTGAGTCGCAGGAAAAGCAGTATCATCCCAGCGTGATCAATATGCTGGCTCTGCAGGTGACTGCCGACTTTGAATCCAAGATTAAGGACGGCCTTATCACGGTGGAGGACATCCAGGACAGTGTCGAAAAGATTCTGTCGGATGCCGGCTATGCCGACGTGGCGAAGGCGTACATCCTGTACCGTAAACAGCGGGAAAAGGTGCGTAACGTCAATTCCGCCCTGCTCAACTATAAGGACCTGGTGGATAACTACCTGAAGATCAACGACTGGCGCGTGAAGGAGAACTCCACCGTGACCTATTCGGTCGGCGGTCTTATTCTCTCCAACTCCGGTGCCATTACCGCCAACTACTGGCTGAGCGAGATCTACGATCCGGAGATCGCGGAAGCGCACCGTTCGGCGGCGATCCACCTGCACGACCTGTCCATGCTGACCGGTTACTGCGCCGGTTGGTCCTTAAAACAGCTCATTCAGGAAGGTCTTGGCGGCGTTCCGGGCAAGATCACCTCTTCTCCGGCGAGCCACCTGTCCACCCTCTGCAACCAGATGGTGAACTTCCTCGGCATTATGCAGAACGAATGGGCGGGCGCGCAAGCGTTCTCCTCCTTTGATACCTATCTTGCTCCCTTCGTAAAGGTGGATAACCTCACCCAGAAGGAAGTAAAGCAGTGCATTCAGTCGTTCATCTATGGTGTCAACACCCCCTCTCGTTGGGGCACCCAGGCGCCGTTCTCCAACATCACCCTCGACTGGACCGTTCCGGCTGACCTGAAGGATCTGCCGGCGATCGTCGGCGGGAAGGAAATGGACTTCACCTACGGCGACTGTAAAAAGGAAATGGATATGGTCAACAAGGCGTTCATCGAGATTATGATCGAGGGCGACGCCAACGGCCGCGGCTTCCAGTATCCGATCCCGACCTACTCCATTACCCGCGACTTCGACTGGAGCGAGACCGAGAACAACAAGCTGTTGTTCGAAATGACCGCGAAATACGGCACCCCCTACTTCTCCAACTACATCAACTCGGATATGGAACCCTCCGACGTCCGTTCGATGTGCTGCCGTCTGCGCCTGGACCTGCGCGAACTGCGTAAAAAGTCCGGCGGCTTCTTCGGCTCGGGTGAATCCACCGGTTCGATCGGTGTTGTCACCATTAACCTGCCCCGCATCGCGTATTTAGCGGAAAATGAGCAGGACTTCTACGCCCGTCTGGATAAGCTTATGGACATCTCCGCTCGCAGTCTTAGGACCAAGCGTGAGGTCATCACCCAGCTTATGGAGAACGGCCTGTATCCGTACACCAAGCGGTACCTCGGCACCTTTGCCAACCACTTCTCCACCATCGGCCTGATCGGTATGAACGAGGTGGGTCTGAATGCGAAGTGGCTGCGCGCTGATCTCACGAATGAAAAGGTTCAGCAGTTCGCCAAAGAGGTGCTGGATCATATGCGTGAGCGGCTGTCCGATTATCAGGAAGCGTACGGCGACCTGTATAACCTCGAAGCCACCCCGGCGGAGTCCACCACCTATCGCTTTGCCAAACACGACAAAGCGCAGTATCCGGACATCATCACCGCCAACGAGAACGGCACCCCGTACTACACCAACTCGTCCCACCTCCCGGTCGGCTACACCGAGGATATCTTCTCTGCTCTGGAGATCCAGGACGAGCTGCAGACCCGTTACACCTCCGGTACCGTGTTCCACGCCTTCCTCGGCGAGAAACTGCCGGATTGGAAAGCGGCGGCGGATCTGGTTCGCAAGATTGCGGAAAACCACAAACTGCCGTACTACACCATGTCCCCGACCTACTCGGTGTGTGCTGACCACGGCTATATCACCGGTGAGCAGTTCACCTGTCCCACCTGTGGCAAGAAGACCGAGGTTTACAGCCGTATCACCGGCTACTACCGCCCGGTGCAGAACTGGAACGACGGTAAGAGCCAGGAGTATAAGGACCGTTTGGTGTACAACATCGGCAACTCCAAGCTGAAAGCGACCGCTCCGGCGGCGCCGGCGGAAGAGACCCCCTGCTGTTGTGAAGAAGCAAAAACGGTGTCCGAGAACGCCCGTGTGATGCTCTTTTCCCGGGTGACCT
This sequence comes from Clostridia bacterium, assembly GCA_017442265.1. Taxonomy (GTDB): domain Bacteria; phylum Bacillota; class Clostridia; order Oscillospirales; family Acutalibacteraceae; genus URNF01. The sequence continues at coordinate 25,426 of JAFSAC010000056.1, forward strand.
GCCCGAACTGCCGGGTAGCCGAAGGTCTGCTGGAAAAAGCCGGGGTCAAGTACGAAAAGCTGATCGCGGAGGAGCACGTGGACCTGTGCCGTCAGTACGGCATCAAGGGTGCGCCGACGTTGGTGATCGCCGACGGCGATGACTTTGTCAGCTACTACAGTGTCCCCGAGATCAAAAAATATCTCGCATCCCTGTAAAAATCCCAAAAGGGTCGAGCCACCGGCTCGACCCTTTTCTATAGCCAAAGCATTTAAACCCGAACCAGCCTGAAAGGGCGATTTTTCGGTGTCTTTTGGCTCATTGTCGCACATAGGCAATCGCCTTA
>JAFSAC010000057.1 GCA_017442265.1 Clostridia bacterium
CCAGTGCGGCCGGGGATCGCCGTTTTGGGGCGGACGCTGTATCAGAGCGGTCGGACCGGGATGCAGATGTCGACGATCCACTTGCGCCCGGGGTGCTCGTCGCGGTTGTTGCGGTAGAGCTCGTAATGGGGGCCCTCGGCACACTGGCAGCCATGCTCGGCGATCAGCGCGAACATCGCGTCCCAGGCCTCGCGGAACTCGTCCATGCCGATCTCGAAGCGTCCCACGGCAAAGCGCCCCGGGGCGATGTCGTAGCGGCCGATGCAGCCCTCGGCGCGGGTGTCGGGCGGTACGACCATGCCGGCGTCGGAGGTCAGCTTGTCGGGGGCGGTGATGCCCGGGTGGTCGTGGTAGACGGAAAGAAGTTGCAGGCCCGGGGCGTCGAGCAGCCCGCGCGGGTAGGCCCACTGCATGAGTTGTGAAAAGGCGCCCTCCATCTGGTCGAACGGTCCTACGTGCCGGCAATAGGCGATGCTGAGTGCCGGAAGCTCTTTGATCTCAAACGTACAGTCCATGGTCGTGTCTCCTGTTTTGACGGTTTTGTGTCGGCAAAGGTAACGCGAGTAGCTGCGGTCCTGTGGATCGCGCTTGCCGGACGCTTGACGATTCTTGCTGTGCGCATGGCAGTTCGTGCGGCGGAATGTTTCGGCGCTCATGCCGAAGCAGCGCCGGAAATTGCGGCTGAACACGCTGGGCGAGCTGAAACCGCACGCGTAGGCGATGTCGGACACGGGGGCCGAGGGATCGCCCAGCAGCAGCGAGCCGGCCCGTTCGAGCCGCTTGCGCATGACATACCGGGCGACCGGCTCGCCTACAAGCGCCCGGAAAGTGCGGTGGAAATGGTAGGGCGAGAGGCCGGCAACGGAGGCCAGCTCATCGACCGTCAGCTTGCGGTCGAGATGGGCGTGGATATGGTCGATGACCCGGTTGATCCGTTTGCGGTGAAGCTGTCGTATGGGATCTGTTTCCATCGGAATGCGTGTTTGAATCTGCAAGGTAAGCGATTTTTTGCAGTTCCGGAAAGAGACGGCGGAGATGGCGGAAACCGGAACGGGGGCTGGCGGCGGAGGGCTTGTATGGGTCGGCGGTCGGACCGGTCCTGAGACCGAGACAGCCCGGCTGGCTGCGGTCGGGCGGGGAACCGGGCGGCGAGGGACAGTGCCGGGCGGTGGCCATGTCGGTCCGGAGACGGATGAATGGGAGCTGCGGTCGGGAAAGACCGGAGGCGGGCGGCGTGAGGCGTGCCGGATTGCGGTCGGGTCGGTCCTGCATTGGGTGTGAAAGAGAGTGGGCCGGGTTGGATTCTGGTTATGTTGGTCCGGGGCGGACGGCGGGGCGTGCCGGATTGCGGTCGGGTCGGGTCGCGGAACGGGCGATGAGAAGATCGGAGTGCTACGGTCCGGGGGGCCGGAGGTGGGCGGCGGGCACGTCGGGGAGTGTGCGAAGGTTCACGGAGACAAATAAAAAGGCCCTTGCTCGGGAAGCAAGGGCCGAAAAGCGGATATTCTTGGTCGGGGTACCGGGATTCGAACCCGGGACCTCCAACTCCCGAAGAAGATTAAGTAGTTCACATTGCCTTTCATAATTGTTTGTTTAATTGCTTAAAACGAATGAGTTATGGAGACAAGTGTATTGAATTTTTATTTTGAATTTCAGGATTCTCAATTACCGTTAAGAGAGGTTTGGTGCATTTTTTTGGTGCATTTTTTAAGCGTCGTTCGCGGTGCAGTTTTGAGAAGAAAAGCAGACCATCCAAGCATTTTTTACGTTATAGAAATAGTATACAAATCATTATAAAATAGTGATTTGCATACATAAGACGTGAAAAATATGGATGCTCTATATTATTCAATCGCTACGGTATCATTGAGACTTGATACACGTACATTATTAAAGAAAACTGGCAACTACCCTGTCCGAATGGTCGTTTATCATAATTACGATAAAAGGTCATTCACGATACCTTATAGATTTACTAAAGATGAATGGAAAAAGATACAATCCAAACATTTAAAAGACGAAAGGCTTTTAGACAACAAACGAAAACTTAAACAAGTTACAGATAAAGCCGAGAAAATTATAAGTGATTTAGGGGATAATTTTTCTTTTGAAGATTTTGATCTTCAATTTTCAGGGCAAAAAGCAAAGAAAATCAGAAACCAACAGAATGTTTATGATGGATTTAAAGAGAAAATACAAGAAAGTAATGAAAATGAAAAATTCGGAACAGCAAGTATTTACAAGGATGCGATGGTTTGTTTAAAAAAGTTCCGTCCAGAATTGAATTATACTCAGATAACGTGTAAACTCCTAAACGAATTAGAGTTACATTTAATAAAAGATTTAGAGTATTCGATTACGACCGTTACAATATATATGCGATGTCTGAGGCACGTATATAAGCGAGCAATTAAAGCTAAACTGATAAGTAAAGATAAATTGCCGTTTGGGAAAGGCGGTGACGATGATGATGA
>JAFSAC010000009.1 GCA_017442265.1 Clostridia bacterium
AAGAGAATAACGAATAAAAGGAGTTATGACTATGAATGAATTTTCGGACTTTTCCGACCGTATCGCCGCCAGTAGCGCTGAACTACTGAATTTATATCGGCAAAATCGCCCGCCGGAAGCAGAAAAACCTCCGGTAGCCGAAACACCGAAACCGCCCTCCCCCAAGCCAACGCCGCCTGTCAATACCGTTGTTCCGGAGTTTTCCTCGGTAGGGTATTTGCAGGTTCAAACTACAGCGGCGGAGATGTCGGTTCCGGTCGCCGGTGCACTGGTCGTGGTGACTGCCGGTGACCGACTGGTCGCTTTGGGTGAAACCGACCAAAGCGGACTCTCGGATCTGTGGACCTTGCCGGCACCCGATCCGCTGGATTTCGAGCGTCCCGATCCGACCGCTTTGCCGGCTTTTTATTCGGTCGCTGTATATGCCGATGGCTATGCCTCGGTCTTAAATCGACAAGTTCCTCTATATGGTTCTGTGAAATCGATGCAGGAAGTCAACCTGATTCCCTTACCCGAGGCCGTGTCCGACCTTGAATACATTTTCACTACCGGTGCGCCGGTCGATCTACAATAGAGAGGAGTGCTGATTATGCCACCGGCAGATACACCGTTTATTCCTCAAAACATCACCGTTCATCTCGGACGTCCCGACTCGGATGCCGAGAACGTAACCGTCCCTTTCCCCGACTACATTAAGAACGTCGCATCCAGCGAGATCTATCCCACGTGGCCGGAAGCCGCTTTGCGTGCCAACATTTATGCGGAGGTTTCTTTTGCGCTCAATCGGATCTATACCGAATTTTACCGAAATCAAGGCTATAACTTCGATATTACCAACTCAACTGCCTTCGACCAGGCTTATATCCACGGTCGTCCGATCTATGAAAACATCAGTGCGCTCGTAGATGAGTTGTTTAATGACTATGTGGTGCGCGGAAACGGCATTGAGCCGTACTTTACGCAGTACTGCAACGGCACCACCGTTACTTGCGACGGCTTGTCTCAATGGGGTACTGTGCCATTGGCGGAAGAAGGGTTGGGACCTTACGATATTCTCACCCGCTTTTACGGAACGGATATCAATCTGGTGGAAAACGCCCCCGTTGATCTGGCAACCCCATCCTATCCCGGTGTCAGTTTTCGTCGCGGTCAAAGCGGTAATGAGGTATTACGTAAGCAAATACAACTCAACCGAATTTCCAGAAACTACCCCGCTATTCCGAAGATCCCGACTGTTGACGGATTTTTCGGAACCGAAACCGAGGATGCGGTCAAAGCGTTTCAATCCATTTTCGGATTAGAGCCGGACGGTATTATCGGTAAAGCAACGTGGTACCGCATCGGTTACATCTATTCTGCTGTCAAGCGCCTATCCGAACTGGATTCCGAGGGTTTGAGTTTAGAGGAGGTAAGCCGACAGTTTGTGGAAGATCTTCGCCGCGGAAGCAACGGTGCCGGTGTCCGCGAATTGCAATATTATCTGGCGGTTTTGAATTTGTTCTACAATCAAATCCCGCCGGTCAACATCAGTGGCGAGTTTGATACCATGACCGAAGAATCGGTCGAAGCATTTCAATTGCTCGCCAATTTGCCGGTCACCGGCGTGGTCGACGTTGTCACTTGGAACACCATCACACGCGCTTATTACGGCATCATTGATACGGTCCCACAACTGCAGGGCGGATATCCGCTTTTTCCGGGTGAGGTCCTTCGTATCGGTAGCCGTGGCGAGAATGTCACGCAGGTACAACAATACTTAAATGCGATCGGTGAAACGTTCACGCAAATTCCGGTCGTTCCCGTTAACGGTGTATTCGGTAACCAAACGCAAGCGGCTGTCATCGCTTTTCAAGAACTGGAAGGATTAGAACCGAACGGCATCGTCGGCGCCGTTACGTGGAATGAACTTGTCAGCGAATATTCCGATCTAATGATGGGCTTTGAAAAGGTTGAAGAGCAGTACCCCGGTAGCGTATTAACCGAGGAAGGAGTGGAATGATATGCTGGCAAACGATATCCGATACGATACACCGCTCTATATTCGCGAACTCCAGTCGGCTCTTCGAGATATTCATTTTCTTTATCCGAATGAGATTCCGTTGATCAACATTGATGGCATCTTTGGGCCGGAAACCACTGAGGTCATATTAGCGGCTCAACGTCTTGCCGGACGCGAAGCGACCGGAATTGTGGACTATGAAACTTGGATGTGGCTGTTTGCGGTACGTCGGAACGGCATTCGAAACAAAGCCTCGATCAACATGTTGGATAAAGCCGTTCCCCTTGACAGTGAAAACGAGACCGTTCGCACC
>JAFSAC010000058.1 GCA_017442265.1 Clostridia bacterium
CTTGCGGTGCCCGAAATTCGCTTCTTCGCTCTCGCTCGGCGAATTTCGACCGCTGCGCTTCGTTACGCTCGCTGTTTCCGCCACCGGCGGCGCTCGCGACCTCACCCGGCACGCTCCGCGTCCCTCGGGAAAAGCTTCAACTCTTACAAAAATTAAGGACACCGCAAAAGCGGTGTCCTTAATTTTGGCAGGGGCAGAAGGCTTCGAACCCTCGGCACGCGGTTTTGGAGACCGCTGCTCTACCAACTGAGCTATGCCCCTATATTTTTTTGTGACGGTGGGCGGCAGATTCCCAACCGCCCACCGTCCATTGGTGGGCCTTCAGGGACTCGAACCCGGGACCAACCGGTTATGAGCCGGGGGCTCTAACCAACTGAGCTAAAGGCCCGTATGTTGCCGCAAGCGGTGACACGCGTACTATTATACTATAAAATTCGCTTTTGTCAATACCTTTTTTAACTGCGCCTAACACGGAAAATGGCGAATTTTCGCTCAATTTAAAATTTGATCCAGGAAGTCGTTCAATTCTTTAAAGCCGCCGTGGCGATAGTCGGAAATGTTCTTGTTTTCCCGGTTGATGAGACAGCCGGTAAGCAAAAACACCTTCATACCGAGCTGCTCGGCGATCATATCCTCTGACACGTCGTTGCCGATCATCACGCATTCTTCGGGTTTTACCCCTAACTTATCTAAAATCTCTCGATAATAGTCGAGATTCGGCTTACAATGAGAACTGTTTTCAAAGGTGGTGTACAGCTCAAAATCCTCCGGCTTCATGCCGCCCCAGCGCATCCGGCTTTCGGTGGCGATGCGGGGGAAGAAGGGATTGGTAGCCAGTACGGTGCGTATGCCGGCGGCTTTCAGCTTGGCAATGATTTCAGCCGCCTCCGGGTTGGCGGTGCAGGTGCACTTGGTCAACTGATATTCATTCTCGTAAAAGGATTCCAATCCCGGACGGCATTTTTCCGCATCCGAACCGAGCAGTTCGGAAAACACCTTCCAAAACAGTTCTTCGTTGCTGCAACACCCGTCATTTTTTGCCATAGCCATAACTCCCGCTTCCAGCGCATTAATGGTCGCTTTTGCATCACAGTGAAAGCGGGTCATACAGGTAGCAAGCTGGCGGAAATATTCATTTAAAAAGGTATCCTGATCCATAGAGAGCAGGGTGCCGTCCAGGTCAAATAAAACCGTTGTGATGCTCATAGAATTGATATCCACCTTTCGTACAGTTGCTATGATACGCTTTTTTTCATGAAAAAGCAATCATTTCCCGACAGAAAGTGATGAAAAATCCGCAAACTCGTCATCTTTTTTCTTGTGAGTCGGAAGGGGACGAAACGGGCAAAAAAGATAAGAATTTTCCCGGGAAATTGGGGAAATCCTGAAAAATCGACTTGATTTCCTATGGAAAAATGGATATAATAAAACAAACAAAATTTACCAGGTCGGAGGGATTAATATGTCTGATCAACTGATTCATAATTTTGATTTTAATCAACTGATTGAATTTGCCGCAACCGCCAAAGGTGAGGTGTTCTTAAAAACCGCGGAAGGGGACGTCTTGAACCTTAAAAGCCGCTTGACCCAACTGCTTGCTCTTTCCAGCTCGTTGGACTGGGGAAACGTGGGGGAGGCCACCATTACCTGTACCGACGAAGAGGACGAAAGCCGTCTTTTCCGCTTGAACCTCTACGGACGGGAAAGCAACGATTGATTTCAGCCACAGCGAAGGCGACTGCCTTCGCTGTTTTGGTATTCTCCCGATGAAAGGGTGACAGTTTTGGAAATTATCGCACGTGTTCATACCGATTTCGACGAGAAATTCGGCATCCCGCGGCAAAGCGGCTTGGTGGATAGCTTGCAGGGAACCATTGTTTTCGAGCCAAAATATCGCAATCGGGATGCCGTGAGGGGTCTTACTGATTTTTCTCACATTTGGCTTCTTTGGCAGTTCTCGGAATCAGTTCGGGATACCTGGTCGCCGACCGTGCGTCCACCACGCCTCGGCGGAAACCGGCGGGTGGGCGTGTTCGCCACCCGATCGCCCTTCCGCCCGAATCCGATCGGACTTTCATCGGTTCGGTTATGTAAGGTCGAACCGGATACGCCGAATGGCCCTATTCTGCATATTGCTGGGTGTGATCTTATGGACGGTACCCCTATTTACGATATTAAACCGTATCTGCCTTTTACCGATTCTCATCCGGATGCAGTTGGCGGTTTTGCAGAGGAGGTTATGGGTGAAAAGTTGACCGTCACCTTACCCGAAATTCTGCCGCCAGAGCTAAATGATGACCAAATTCGGGGGCTTTACGACCTGTTGGCGCAGGATCCGCGCCCGGCATACCAGGACGATCCGGACCGTCGCTACGGACTACGGTTTGCCGGCTTTGAGGTCTTTTTTCGCGTGCAGGGAGATCACCTCACAGTCGAGCAACTTCAAAAGCGCAATTAACCGCTCGTTTTGTTGACTTTTCCCGGGGAATATGGTAATATTATCCCATTGAATTTTGCATCCACCGCCGGGTTCTCTGTACAAGGAGAAGCGGCCGATGCCTGAACCTCGGTTCGGATATCGACTGGGTTACAAATGAGTTTCTTGCGGCGGAGACATTTTGATGTCCCCGCCGCTTTTTATACTGGAATAATCTTTTGAAATGCACGATATGCTAAAACACGAAGAGTAAGGAGTTGGCAGTATGGAAAAACGGGTTTTGCTGATTATGAATCCCAGCGCCGGTCAAAAACGCGGCAAACGGCATCTGGCAGATATTTTATGCCTGTTGCGTGAGCACGATTACCTGCCGACCGTGTTGATGACCCGGTGCCGCGGGGATGCGACCGAACTGGTGAAAAAGTACGGTGATACCGCCGATATGGTCGTTTGCATCGGGGGAGACGGCACCTTTAACGAGGTGGTCTGCGGAATGCTGGAGGCGAAGCTGGATCTGCCGCTGGGTTATATCCCCGCCGGCAGTACCAATGATTTTGCAAGCAGTCTGAAACTACCGAAAAATATGCTCAAAGCCGCCGAAAAAATGATAAACGGCACCCCGACTCCAATCGATATCGGTCGGTTTGGCGATCGCTATTTTTCTTATGTGGCATCCTTTGGCGCTTTTACCCGCACCTCCTATGCCACGCCGCAGAACGTGAAAAATGCCTTGGGGCATCTCGCGTACCTTTTGGAGGGTATTAAGGATCTTCCCTCGATCCGCCCGTGGCATGTGCGGTTTGAAACCGAAGGGGAGGTTATGGAGGACGACTACGTCTTCGGCGCGATCTGTAATTCCACCTCGGTCGGCGGTATTTTAACCTTGGCCCCGGAAGTGGTGGATATGAACGACGGTAAATTTGAACTGTTGCTCATCAAAACTCCCACCACCGCCGCGGAATTGAATGATATTGTGGTGGCGCTCAGCACCCAGAAGTATGATTATCCTGCCATTAATTTCTGCACGGCATCCAAAATGTGGGTGATTGCGCCGGAAGAAATGGATTGGGCGCTGGATGGTGAATGGGAACAGGGACATAAAAGCTGTAAAGTTGAGAACCTTCACAGCGCAATTCGCTTGATGCTGTAATGTTTTTCGGATTTTTAAGAAAGGAGGATGTCTATGAAACGGATCGTGACGGTGCAGGACGTTTCCTGTATCGGAAAATGCTCCCTGACGGTAGCCCTGCCGATTTTGTCGGCTATGGGACTGGAAACGGCGGTGCTGCCGACGGCGGTTTTATCTACCCACACTGCCTTTGACGGTTTTACCTTCCGGGATCTCACCGAAAATATGACCGGCATCCTCCGTCATTGGAAGGAACAGCAATTTACCTTTGATGCCATATATACCGGCTATCTCGGTTCGGCGGATCAGATGCGGCACGTGTCTGATCTTATTCGTGATTTTCGCGGGGATGATACGTTGGTGCTCATCGACCCGGTTATGGGGGACCACGGTAAGCTGTATCCTAACTTTACCGATGAATTTGCTAAAAAAATGGCGGTTTTCTGCGGTCAAGCGGACGTGATTGTTCCGAATATGACCGAGGCGGCGGCTTTGCTCGGCATTCCTTATGCCGAACGGCATAACGAGGAGGAGATTCGGGAGATGTTGCGAAAGCTGACCGATCTCGGTCCGAAACAGGCGGTGCTCACCGGGGTAAGCTTCACGCCGGACACCCTCGGTGTTATGGCATACGATCGGGTGACCGATCAGTATTTTCGTTGTTTCCGTCCGCACATTCCGCGGATCTTTTATGGGACAGGCGATGCGTTTTCCAGTGTTCTTGCCGGTGCGCTGACCCGTGGGGAATCTTTAGAGGATGCGCTGACCTTGGCGGTGGATTTCACCGTGACCGCTATGAAAAGGACGGTGGATGACCCGTCTGCCGGGTGGTACGGCGTGAATTTTGAAGAGGCATTGCCGTTACTGTTGGTGAAAGAACAACCGTGGTAACGGAAAAATGACAGAAAGGAATCGAGCGGTTTGAAAAAATTATTTCCGTTCTTTAAAGGATACCGAACCGAAAGCTTTTTAGCACCGTTTTTTAAACTGCTGGAAGCCATATTTGAACTACTGGTCCCGCTGGTGGTGGCGGCGATTATCGACGTGGGATTGCCGTCAGGGGATCGGGGCTTTGTGATTCGTCGGGTACTGTTGCTCGCTGCCCTGGGAATCATCGGTTTTGTTAGCGCGGTAACAGCGCAGTATTTTTCCGCTAAAGCGGCGACCGGGTTTTCCGCCGCGGTACGCAAATCGGTGTTTTCCCACACTGAGGCGCTTTCCTTTTCGTCGATTGATCGGTTAGGCATTCCTACTATTATCAACCGAATGACCGCTGACGTGGAACAACTCCAAACCGGTGTGAACCTGTTTTTGCGGTTGTTTATGCGCTCGCCGTTTATCGTGTTCGGCGCTATGATTATGGCGTTTACGTTGGATGCCAAGGCGGCGCTCATCTTTTTATTGGTGATCGTTCTGCTGTTTATCGTGGTATTTGCGGTGATGCTCATTAGCATTCCGCTGTATCAAAAGGTGCAGGGTCGTTTGGATGCTCTTTTACAACGCACCCGCGAGAATCTGACCGGTGCGCGGGTATTACGTGCATTTTGTAAAGAAGCGGATGAAACGGCCGCTTTTAAAACCGAAAATCAAGCTTTGACCCGGATGCAGACCTTTGTCGGTCGCATTTCAGCTTTGATGAATCCGCTGACCTTGATTCTGGTGAACCTTGCGGTGGTTCTCTTGATTCACACCGGGGCGATTAAGGTGGATGCCGGGCTGATGACCCAGGGTACGGTGGTAGCCCTGTATAACTATATGGCGCAAATCCTGGTAGAATTGATTAAACTGGCGAATTTGATCATCACCCTGACCCGCGCTGTTGCCAGCGCCCGCCGGGTATCTCAGTTGTTGGAAATTCCGAGCCGTATAACCGACGGCGACGATGCGGCTACTGAGAAGACCGAGGGGGATGTTATCACCTTTGCAAACGTTTCTTTTACTTACGATCGCGCCGGGGAACCGACCCTTTCCGATATTTCTTTTTCGGTAAAGCCGGGGGAGACGATCGGCGTGATCGGCGGCACCGGCTCGGGAAAATCCACCCTGATGTCGTTGCTTGCCCGTTTTTATGCAGTCACTTCCGGCGAGATCCGGCTGAATGGGGTGGAGATTACCCGCTATGCAGAGAAAGAACTTCGCCGTCGCATCGGTTTTGTACTTCAAAAAAGTGTGCTGTTTCGCGGTACCCTGCGGGAAAATATGCAGTGGGAAAAAGCGGATGCGACCGATGAAGAAATTTTGGAGGCACTCTCCGTTGCGCAAGGTACTGACATTCTGAACGCGAAACCGGAAGGATTGGATATGCCGGTGGAAGAGGGAGGTCGGAACTTTTCCGGCGGCCAGCGCCAGCGACTTTCCATTGCCCGAACGCTGGTGAAAAAGCCGGATATTCTGATTTTGGATGACAGTAGTTCGGCGCTGGATTACGTGACCGAAGCCAACCTGCGCCGCTCCCTTAAAAATATGTCGTATCGTCCGACTCTGTTTATCGTTTCCCAACGTGCCAGCGCGGTGATGCACGCCGATCGCATTCTTTTGCTGGAGGACGGCCGTTTGACCGCTATCGGCACTCATCAGGAACTGTTGCAGAATTCGGCGGCTTACCGTGAGATTTACGCCTCGCAATGTAGAGAGGAGGCGGTAGCGGATGCTTAATCGGAAAGACACGCTGAAAAAGGTGCTGAGCTACGTTCGCCCTTATACTGTTTCCTTGATACTGGCCCTTTTCTTGGCACTTGTCAGTGTTATCTCCGCCCTCGGTATTCCTGTTCTTGTGGGACAGGCGATTGACGGAATTGTCGCGGCCGGGCAGGTGGATTTTGCGATTGTTTCTCGTAGCATTTTGTGGTTGCTTATTTTCCTGGCGACCGGTGCTGTTTCTCAGTGGGTGATGCAGGTGGTGTATAACCATGTCACCTATTCGGTGGTTCGCCGGATGCGGGATGATGCGTTCCATAAACTGCATCGCTTGCCGCTGCGATTTCTGGATGCTCACCCGGCCGGAGAGATCGTCAGCCGGATCATCACCGATGCGGAACGGCTGGCAGACGGTCTTTTAATGGGCTTTTCCCAGTTGTTTACCGGGGTTATGACCATTCTTGGCACCATTATATTAATGGTGTATCTCAACCCGATCATCACCTTGGTGGTGGTGCTGGTGACCCCGCTTTCCTTGTTCGTTTCCAAATACATTGCCGTCAAGACCTATCATCTTTTCGGTCGGCAAGCGGAGGTTCGTGGGGAGGCAACTGCTCTCATTGACGAGCATATCGGTAATCTGAAGCTCATGCAGGCCATGGGTCAGGAACAGCGCTCCCAGGCGCAGTTTGAGAAAATCAATGAAGAGTTGAAGGGCACCTCGCTCAAGGCGATCTTTTTCTCCTCGTTGACCAATCCATCCACCCGCTTTGTAAACACGTTGATTTATGCCGCGGTGGGACTGATCGGTGCATTCACTGTGATCGGCGGGGGACTGACGGTCGGTGGCTTTGCGGTACTCTTGAGTTACGCTAACCAGTACGCAAAACCTTTTAATGAGGTGTCCGGTGTGATTACCGAACTGCAAAACGCGTTAGCGTGCGCCAATCGGGTGTTTACCCTTTTGGAGCAAGAGGAGCAAACTCCGGATGGTACGGCTTTGCTGCCGTCCTCGGTGAAGGGCGCTGTGTCGATTGAAAACGTTTCCTTTTCTTATCACCCGGATCGCCCGTTAATTGAAAATTTTTCGCTTTCGGTATCTCCCGGCCAGAAGATTGCGATTGTCGGTCTAACCGGCTGTGGTAAAACCACTCTTATTAACCTGTTGATGCGGTTTTACGACGTGAATAGCGGCTGTATCCGGGTGGACGGGGCGGATATCCGGGACATTCCCCGACATCAATTCCGTCAGCAATTTGGTATGGTGTTACAGGACACCTGGCTGAAAACCGGCACGGTGCGTGAAAATATCGCGCTGGGCAAACCGGATGCGACCGATGAAGAGATCGTCGATGCGGCGAAACGCGCTTTTGCCGACGGCTTTATCCGTCAGCTTCCGGACGGATATGACACGGTGCTGTACAGTAATAATGAGGTGCTGTCTCAGGGACAAAAACAGTTGTTATCCATTGCCCGCATTCTCTTGCGTGAACCGTCAATTCTTATTCTTGATGAAGCGACCTCCTCGATTGATACCCGTACCGAAATTAAGGTGCAACAGGCATTTGATCGGCTAATGGAAGGGAAGACGAGCTTTGTGGTAGCACATCGCCTATCTACGATCCGTGAAGCGGATGTGATCTTGGTGATGAAAGACGGGAATATAGTGGAAAGCGGCAGTCATACGGAATTGCTGAATAAAAACGGATTTTATGCAGAACTGTATCACAGCCAGTTTGCCGGAACCGCCCTTTAAAAAGCAAAAAACCGACAGCGTTTGCTGTCGGTTTTCTTTTTTTGCGTTTATCGGATTTCTCCGTTGCAAAACGCGGTCGCAAAGGGGACGTCATCGATCGAAAATTCACGCCCGTTGAGGTATTCCAGTTCTCCGGCATCGGTTTCAAAGTCGAATTGCAGGCGATAAGAACAAAGCGCCTGCTTGGAAAACCCGGTACCTTTGTTGAGCGCGTTGGTGCCATATTTTCCGTCTCCGAGTAAGGGGTGCCCGGTGGCAGCGAGATGAGCGCGGATCTGGTGGGTGCGCCCGGTCAAGAGTTCAATTTCGAGCAGGGAATATTTTTTATTTTCTTCTAACACGGTGTACCGGGTGGCAATCGCCCGGGCACCGTTTTTCGCCGCTCGGGAAATATACACCCGGTTTTGCTGTTCGTTTTTCTCTAAAAACCCCTCTAACGTAGCCGACTTTTTCTCAAACACCCCGTGTACGATACACAGATAGTATTTGTGTATTTCCCGCCGTTTTAGTTTTTCGTTTAAAATGCGAAGAGCGGCTGCCGTTTTGGCGGCGATGACAATGCCGGTGGTGTTCCGGTCAATTCGATTGACCAAAGCGGGTGTAAAGCTGTTTTCCTTTTCAGGGTCATATTCACCTTTTTCATATAAATACCGCTGGATCCGAAGAATGAGGGTGTCCCGGTATTCCTGCTCATCCGGGTGAACGAGTAAGCCGGCCGGCTTGTTGGCAAGAAGGATGTGCTCATCCTCATATACGATATGAAGTTCTTTGCCGGCGGTCATAAAATCGAGGGTGCCGGGGGTTTCCTCCAGCACTTCGTCTTTGAGGTACAGCGAAATAATATCCCCCTCCTGAACGCGGGTGGATATTTCACAGCGTTTGCCGTTGAGTTTGATGTTTTTGGTGCGGATGCCTTTGTATAACAGGGAGGTAGGAAGCTGACGGAAGGTTTTCATAATCAGCTTGTCCACCCGCTGTCCGGCATCGTTGGCATTTACCTGAATGGTTTTCACAGCAAAACTTCTTTCACTTGTTTTTTTAAATTATAGCACATTCTATTGGCAAATTCAAAATATTTTGTTATACTGGTCGAAAGAGGTCGAAAACAACCGAGAAAGGGGGATGCTTGTGGCTGAAGAAAAACAGAAAAAGCCGAAAAGTGTCCACGCGGGACATCGCCTGCGGGTGAAGGAACGCTTTTTCAAAGAGGGTCTTGATCATTTCGAACCGCATCAGGTGCTGGAGATGTTGCTCTTTTTCGGTGTTCCGATGAAAGATACGAATGAATTGGCACACGCCCTGATCGATACCTTCGGTAGCTTGTATAAGGTGCTGGAGGCCTCCTCTGAGGATTTGAAGCAGGTGAAAGGGGTCACCGATCACGTGGCATGCCTCATCTGTTTTTGCGGTCAGCTTGCGAAGCGGTATTGGGTGGATCGCTGTGGGGCTGGTGAAATATTGGATACCAGCCAAAAGATCGGCGAATACGTGAAATATCGGTTTGTGGGCGAGCAGAACGAGGCGGTGTATATGGTGTCTATGGATAATCGTCGTAAGGTGCTTAACTGTACTAAAATTGCCAGCGGCAGTGTCAATTCCGCTGATATCAATATCCGAAACGTGATCCGTCAGGCGCTTCAGGATAATGCTACCTTGGTAGCGATCGCACACAATCATCCCAACGGACACGCTTGTCCCTCCAGTGCCGACGTGCGTACCACCGAAATGTTTTCGAGAGCATTATCGGTCGCTGATATTCACCTGATTGACCATATCGTGGTAGCGGAAGATGATTTTGTGTCAATGGCGCAATCGAAGAACTGGAAACCTCTCTTTGATCCGCGATACGCTTTTTCGGACGATCTGGCTGAAAAACGAAATTAGTATAATCCCCCTCTCATTTCACAAAATAGTGAAGGAGAGGGGATTTTTTATGTCATCAATTTGGCACATGACAACGGCGATCTCTCAACGACCGCCGTTAACAGAGGATATTCGTACCGAAGTCGCGATAATCGGTGCCGGTATGACCGGGATCTTACTGGCCGACCGTTTGCAAAGCGCCGGGAAAGAGGTGGTGATCCTGGAAGCGCGCCGGATCGGGAGCGGACAGACCGGCGGCACCACCGCTAAAATCACCGCTCAACACGGTTTGTTTTACGCTGATTTGATCGATCGGTTAGGAGAAAAGCAGGCGGCGGTTTATGCAAAGGGTCATCAGCAAGCGATAGAGGAGTATCGCCGTATTGTTGATGAACGCAATATTTCTTGCGATTTTAAAAACTGCCGTTCGTTTCTTTATTCGGATCGGGATATTGCGGCACTGAAGAGGGAAGCGGATGCCGCGAAACGGCTGGGGTTAAACGCACGTTATACCGAATCAGTACCACTCCCGGTTGATATGAAGGGAGCGGTCTGTTTTGATGATCAAGCGATCTTTCATCCGCTGAAGTTTTTGGATGCGGTGGCATCCGATTTGACCGTTTATGAAAAATCCCCGGTCATCCGGGTGGAAAACAATCGGGTGATGACCGATCGGGCGACCGTGACCGCTGATTTTATTGTGTTTGCCTGTCATTTTCCGTTTGTGAATTTCCCCGGTTTTTATTTCAAAAGAATGCATCAGGAGCGGTCGTGCGTTCTCGCTTTAAAAACCGAATTGCCACCGCCAAAGGATATCTACTTCGGAGTAGACCCGGACGGCTTTTCGCTGAGGCCTTACAAGGATATGGTGTTGTTTGGAGGTGGCAGTTACCGTACCGGAACCGGTTGCGGAGGTCATTATGATTGGTTAAAAAAAGCGGCAAACGAGTGGTTTCCGGGTGCTGAGGTGCAAGCGCAGTGGTCGGCGCAGGATACCGTTCCGGCACGGGGCTTTCCGTATATCGGTCGGTTTTCGGTCGATCATCTCAACTGGTTTGTGGCGACCGGCTATCGAAAATGGGGGATGACCAGCGCTATGGTAGCGGCAAAGCTGTTGGGGGATATGATCTGCTGTCGGGAAAACTTTATGGAAGAATTGTATGCACCGGACCTATTTTCCGCTCGTGAACTGCCGCAAATTTTGTCCGATAGCGGTCGCGCGGTCGCATCTATAGCTTCTCATGCGTTGCCGAGAAGAGTTCGTTCTCTACGATCGGTGCCGACCGGCACCGGAAAAGAGGTGGGGTGGTGCCGCGGGGCATACCGCTCGGATGATCTGCGGTTGCACGTAGTGTCCTTGCGCTGTCCGCACCTCGGCTGCCGCCTGCATTGGAATCGGGAAGAAAAAACGTGGGATTGCCCCTGCCACGGCTCTCGCTTCGATCGCCATGGTCGTTGCATCGACGGTCCTGCCCAGCGGGATATTCGTCTATGACCGAATATAAAACCCCCTCCTTGTATTGAGGAGGGGGTTAAGTATTGGATAAATAAAAAACAGCGACACCCGAAGGAGAAATAATCTCCACTATTGGCTCTAAGGCCCGAGGTGCCACTGTCTCTAACACCATTATAGCACAAAACTTCTTTGGCGTCAATAACTATCGTATGCAATTTCATTGAAAAGATACATCCTTGGGCGGTGTAGGAGACGATTTTGAAAATCGCAAGTCCTACGGTACCTCATCAGATGTATCCAGTGCCATTGTAACTAATTTTGTACCGAAAGTCAAACAAATAATGTGAAAATAAAAAGACAGGGTCGTAAGTATGGGTGTCCCGAAAAATCGGTCTCACGTCCGTACCTCGCCTGTCACTATTAGTATATTCGAAATATAATGTGGGCAAAATAAAAGAAGCCGATTACCCACGATCATGCGGAAGAGCTTTTATCAAACCCGGATAATTTCGAATTGCAAATCAAGAGAAGGCAACCCATTGGAAGTGTCACCCGGGAGAAACATCCCAACACTTTCAATGAATCGCCTTCTCCTAAGGCCATTAAAGCACAAAACTTCTTTGGTGTCAATAACTATTCTATGCAATCTAGCGGAGAGAATTTATAGTATTATTTTGACAAATGAAAACGCCGACAGTATAGCCGTCGAAAACCCGGAGGGAGTCCGACGGCCTAATTTACCACCAGCGTTAGGAACAGAATATAACACTTCGGATGATTTGTCAAGCGATAATTCACAGTACAGTTTGGAGAGAAAAGTGGGGAAGGCAGTATCACCTTTTCGCCGTCGAGCGACGATACCTCTTCTCAGCCGAATTTCGTTTTGTTGGAATTACACACGGAAAAATACGAAGGGACAGTTCGTGAAACGATAATTTGTTAGATACCGCTGTGTTAATAGGATTGTACCAAGATGGCGATTTCATTGTTCCGGTTCAATTCGAGGTGAAAAGACTTAAAGACAATCCCAATAAATTGTATCTGACCGTTGCAATGACAAAAATGAAAGCTGGCGTCTTGGGAGTCACGAGCGATGTCCACGGACAAAGCCCCCGAAACCTGATACCAGCTTCCACCTATAGTTTAGCAGAGATTTTCAAAAATATCAACCCCCAAGATTCGGAATTTTTGAAATATGTTCCAGATGGATTTTTGAGTATTGAACAGAAGGTGGAAAAATATCGAGCTTTAGATGCTGAAAGAAAAAAGATCAATTCTTATCCCAAAAAAATCAGCAATACAGTTTTTCATTTTCCGATGAGGCGGAAACGAAAGCTTTCGAGCAAGCGAATATTTCCGGAGGAAATTCCTCCCCGAGAACGAACGCGCAGGGGAGAACTATCGAAGAGCTAGCGAGTGAGCTGGGGGACGAGGAACTGTCCCGTCGGATGTATATGGATGCAAGCGTAAAAAAGCACCGACATGGTTTACGAGCAGAGGGTTCCAATTACCCAAGCTGGTTCAAACCATAATCGATGCCACCACCACTGTATCACAAAACAGTTTCGGGGTCAATAACTATTTTACGCGATTTCATTGAAAAGATACATCCTTGGACGGTGTGGGGCGCGGCGCAAATGACCGTATTCCCCACGGTGCCTCATCAGATGTATCCAGTGCCATTGTAACTAATTTTTTATCGAAAGTCAAACAAATAATGTAAAAAAGACAGGGTCGTTAGTATGGGTGTCCCGGGAAATTGGGATATAAAAAAGGAACCCAGCAGCTCACCGATGAACAAAGCCCCGGCGCAACGTCCGAAAACGCATCTGCTGGAATTCCCAATTCCAATGTACCACACGGCACCGAGAAAGTCAAAGTGGAATTGGATCTTACGGTAGAGCAACTGGAAAATGCGCTTGGAGATGCTATTGTTCAATTAGAAAACACGTATATCAGCGAGACTGAGATTCGTGAAACGATGCAGAGCAAAGAAGCGGAAACAGCAGAATGGGAAGCAACACAGGAATTTTTCTTATTCCATTTACAAAAAACAACCTTTGTGTTATACTGTCGTTTGTATCCGATACAGGAGGAGAGATCTGTATAATGTACAAGATTTTGAAAAAACGCGTGTTAAATCCAACGGTTGTTTGGATGGATATAGAGGCCCCGGCGGTCGCGAAAAAAGCCAATCCCGGTCAGTTCATTATGCTCCGGGTGGATGAAAACGGCGAGCGGATTCCGCTTACCGTTGCGGATTATGACCGGGAAGCCGGAAGTGTTACTATCATTTTTCAGTTGGTCGGTGCGACCACCCAGCGGCTGGGACAACTGAATGAAGGGGATTTCATTCAGGATTTTGTCGGTCCGCTCGGTAAAAAGACCGAAACGGAAGGTAAGAAAAAGGTGGCGGTGGTGGCCGGCGGTGTCGGCTCGGCGATTGCTCTGCCGGTGGCTAAAAAATTCCACGAGCAGGGAACCGAGGTTCATACTATCGTCGGTTTCCGTAACAAAGACTTAGTAATTCTTAAAGAGGAATTTGAAGCGGTCAGTGACCGGATGTTTTTGATGAGTGACGATGGCTCTTGCGGTGAAAAGGGACTGGTCACCGATGCCCTGCGGCGGCTGATCGAAGCCGGGGAGCAGTATGATGAAGTGATCACGATCGGGCCGCTGATTATGATGAAATTCGTGTGCGCGCTGACAAAATCCTTTGGCATCAAAACGGTTGCCAGTATGAACCCGATCATGATTGACGGCACCGGAATGTGCGGTGGCTGTCGGTTGACGGTCGGTGGCGAAACGAAATTTGCTTGTGTGGACGGCCCGGAATTTGACGGTCATTTGATTGATTTTGACGAGGCGATTGCCCGCTCGGCGATGTACCGGCCGTTTGAAAGACAAAAACACGAAGATGCCTGCCGTCTTTACAAAAAAGAGGGATAATCAATGCCGAATATGTCTTTAAAAAAGAATGAAATGCCTGCTCAGGACCCGCAGGTTCGCCGCCGCAATTTTGACGAGGTGACCTTGGGGTATACCAAAGAGC
>JAFSAC010000059.1 GCA_017442265.1 Clostridia bacterium
GATGCACAGCTTGATATTCACCGAAAGGAGGGTGCCGTTGCCGTTCTGGTCAGCAGTGATATGCACGTCAAGAGATTGCAGATCAATATGGGATAAACACTGGGTGGTATCCTCCATACCGTCCATTTCGATGATCTGGCTGAAGGGGAATTCGTGGTTGGTCACTTCGGTGGTACCGTCGGTAGTATTCACCGCGTACAAGGTTTTGAGCAGGACACGGCCCTTCACGATCGCTTTACCGCTGAGCTGTTTACATTCGGTGATGAGCGGGGTGCAATCGGTCCGAACCAGCATTTCCGCCGCCGGTTTTCCGCCGCCGAGGTCCACCACCTCCCCGATCGAAAAATTTTTCTCCGCCGCTCCCACCGGAACGGTACAGAAAACGTCTTCCCGACGGGTATAGAGATTCTGTCCGCTGATATCCGAGATGACTTCTGCCGGTTTGACCGGATCACATTCCATTTTCACGGTAAGGGCGCCGTGCACCCCGATGCGGCGAGGACTGACCGCCCGGCAATTTACATAATTCACCCGCACGCTCACGTACGGCAATTCCGCCGGGGAGGTGCCGACGGCATCAATCGTCCCATGAAACGGGTGAATACCCTCAAAAGAGCGCACACATTTTCGTTCTTCATCCAGATACAACACCCGCACAAGCGACTGCCCTTCTACGAGCAGTTTATCCCCGCTCCACTGGCGGGACAGCACCGCCGGTTTCACGGTGCATTTTAAGATCGCGGCGATATCCGGGCAATAATCCGGGAGCAGAAAATCACCGTCGATCGGGCATTCCGCCTCACAGGGAGTGGGCGCTTCCCATACGGCGATCACGGCGTTTTCGGTTTGAAAATCCATATTGACATCTCCTCCGACAGTTAAATTCGTTTGATATATATGCTGATATAAAAGACAATATACCCATAAAAAAATCGCCCCAACTGGGGCGATTTCTTTATGAATTATCTTCTTCAATCGGAAAGCGAATGATCTGGCGCAACAGCGCCCGACCGTTAAAGGGAATGATCGGATACAGGTAACGGCGACCGGTGGGGGTTTCGGTGGTCACCATTAAAATCAGCATCACCGCAATCCCGATCCAGAAACCGACCCAGTTGAGCCACGCAACTAAAAGGATCAACATCAAGCGGAACAACTTGAAGGTATATCCCAGTTCCAGACTCGGCTGGGTAAAGGTAGCGGTGGCGGTAAACGCCATATACAACAGTACCTCCGGCACGAATATGCCGGCCGACACCGCAAACTCTCCTAAAATCAGGCCGCCTACCACACTAAATGCCCCGTTCAGCGAATTCGGGGTATTTAGGGAAGCGATTTTAATGCCGTCAATAATCAGTTCCGCAATGATAATTTGCAGTAAAATCGGAACATCAGTCTGCTCCTTGATCAGTAAAAACTGCAATCCCGGCGGTACGCCATCCGGATTTTTCACCAGCAGATACCACAGCGGCATCAACAAAAGCGTGCCGAAAAAGATAAGGGTTCGCACCAGTCGCAGGTAGGTGCCGACCAGCGGCGGAAAACAGAAATCGTTGGTGTCCTGCAAAAAATCCACCATAGCCGACGGAATGATCATAGCGGCGGCAGAATTATCGGTCAGCACCAATATCTGTCCTTCGTTCAGGCAAGAAGCGGCGGTGTCCGGCCGTTCGGTGTACCGCACCTTCGGGAAGGGATTATACCACTGTTTATGCATCAGGCATTCCGCCAAGCTCTCCTGCGCCATAGTGAGCGACGGAATGCGAAGGTTCTTGATCTTTTGGCGAAGGCGGTCAAGTTGCTTTCGATCCACCTTATTCTGCATATAGCACATCACCACATCGGTGGAGGAAACCTCCCCTACCTGGGTGATCTCCATAATCAGTTGAGGATCTCGAATACGGCGGCGAATGAGGGCGGTATTAAACACCAGCGTTTCCACAAAGCCGTCGTGAGGGCCGCGCATCACCCGATCGGTGGACGGTTCGTCCATACCGCGTACCGGGTAGCTACGCGCTTCGATCATCACCACCTGGTCCAGTCCCTCGATCACCAGTGCTTCAAAGCCGGAAAGAACCTGTTTCCCAATGGTGGGAATATCCGAAGCGACACCTGATTCGATATGGGTGATAAATCGATCGGCGAAATCCGCCGCCGAATTCACCTCTTTTAACTGTTTGTTAGACAAAGAAAGCAGGTATTCGAGGAGTTTTTGCAAAATCTCATCTTTGGCAAAGCCGTCCACAAAAAAGAGGGTTGCCGCCCGTTCCCCGATCCGCAAAGGATGTGCAACCACGTCAAAGCTTTGATCACAGCGAAGGTACTCTTTCAGCGCTTGCACCGTTTCAAAATACGATCTTTCCGGCATCCTATCACCTCAAAAACAGATTGCCCCAATCAATAAAAAATATACGATAACAAAAAGAAAACGGCACGACCGATCGGTCGTGCCGTTTTGATACTATTGGAAGAATTAGTCCTCGGACTCTTGGTCATCCTCGTCATCCTCTTCGATGTCGAATTCCAGATGCTCACCGCAGTTGGGGCAGTCTACACCGCCGTCCAACAGGGTTTCCTCGTCCACCTCAAACTCCTCTTTGCAGTTCGGGCAGGTCACGTCATAGAATTCCTCGTCCCAGTCGCCGCAGCAATCGCAATCGTCACAATCGCAATCACATTCGTCGTCCAGGTCCTCGTAAACGATGTCTTCGATGGTGCTGAGGTCCTCGTCCACCTCGTCCACCTGTTCGCCGAGTTCGTCCACCTGCTCCTGCAGATCCCAGGTGTCCTCCGCGATCACCGCGAGGGTGTCGACAATCGCGAGCAGCAGTTTACCCTCTTTGGTGGTGCCGTCGATTTCCATACCTTCAGCGAGGCCCTTGAGATAGGCCACCTTTTCAATACTGGTCATAATGATACTCTCCTTTCAAGAATACGCAATTATGCGCGTTCCATATATTCACCGGTGCGGGTATCAATGCGGATCATCTCGCCCTCTTCAATGAAGAGCGGTACGCGAACCTCGGCGCCGGTTTCTAAGGTCGCCGGTTTGGTCGCATTGGTTGCGGTGTCACCCTTGAAGCCGGGATCGGTCTGGGTAACCTCAAGTTCCACAAAGTTGGGCGGCTCTACGCCGAACACCTTGCCCTTATAGGACATCACACGGCAAACCATATTCTCTTTGACGAACTTGAAGTTGTCGGTGAGGACATCCTTACCGATCGGGAGCAGCTCATAGGTCTCGCCGTCCATGAAGTAATACAGATCGCCGTCGTTGTAGGAATATTCCATTTCCTTTCTCTCAACGTAGGCGGTCGGATATTTTTCAGTCGGGTTAAAGGTCTTTTCAACCACCGTACCCACGATCACGTTACGGATCTTGGTGCGGACAAACGCGGCGCCTTTGCCGGGTTTAACGTGCTGGAATTCAATGATCTGGTACACGTTACCGTCCATTTCAAAGGTAACGCCGTTGCGAAAATCGCCTGCAGATATCATGTTTATATACCTCCAAAATTATACTACAAACTATTCTACCTTATTTTACCGAATTTTTCAAGTACTTACAAGAAAAATCAGAGAATTAGCAATTCTTTTGGGGTTCTCGTGAGGTTTTCACAGCCGTTTTCGGTCAAAACCACCATATCCTCGATCCGCACCCCGAACCGACCGGGCAGATAAATCCCCGGTTCTACCGTGACCACAGCACCAACCGGCAACGGATCATCCGATGCCCGTGGAGACAGGCGCGGCGCTTCATGAATCTCAAGACCCACTCCATGACCGGTGCCGTGACCGAAATAATCGCCGTATCCGGCCTTTTCAATCACCCGGCGGGCGGCCTCATCCCCCACCTTCCCGGAAATGCCGGCACGCAAAACCGACAGTGCCGTTTGCTGGGCCGAAAGCACCGTATCATACACCCGCTTCATCTCGTCGGTCACCTCACCGATCGCCACCGTCCGGGTCATATCCGCATGATACCCACGGTACAAAGCGCCGAAATCCATGGTGACAAAATCGCCCGGCTCAATCACCTTATCGGTGGGAACGCCGTGCGGGCGGGAGGTGTTTTTCCCCGAAATCACAATAAAGTCAAAGGATACCCCGTCCGCCCCTTGCCGGCGCATAAAAAACTCAAGTTCCAGTGCGGCATCCCGTTCGGAAATGCCGGTGGTGAGAAACGGAAGGATATGCTCAAACCCTTTTTCGGTCAGCCGCTGGGCCTCCCGCAAAAGAGAAAGTTCCTTTTCATCCTTCACCTGCCGCATAGAGGAAAGGTGATAATCCAGCGTGTCATCCGGCACCAAGGTCGCCGGGCAGCCGGCCTTCAGGCGGGAAAACGCCGAAAGCGACAAGGATTGTTCCAGATATAAGCGCTCGATTTTTTCGGCTTTTAAGAGATCAAACAAGGTGGAAAAGAGACCGTTACAGGAAATCGGTTTCAGACCCTGCACCGTTTCGTTTGCGGCTTCGATATACCGATCATCGGTGAGAAAATACGCCGATTTTTCGGTGATCAGCACCGCACAGTCCTCCGCATCAAAGCCGGTCAAATACCGGCAACCGGCGGGTGACAAAACGAAAGCGGCCTCCCCTTTCCCGAGCATGGCTTTTTGCAGGGATTGTACGCGAGCTTCCATACCGGTTATTCCCCTTTCACCGCGGCGAAATACAGCTTTTGCATCTGCGAGGCATCGGCGGTCTGGGTACCGTCCGATTCACAGATAACGGTGGGGGTCAGTCCTTTTTTCGCCAGCAATTCCATAAGCGGTTCCGGCTGAGGACCGAAAGCGGTATCTTCAAAGGTTAAATGCCGTTTTTCCCCGCCGGCGGTATATTCAATCTTCGAAAAATGAATATGAAACTGTTTTAGCCGGTCAAAGCCGAGTGCGTTTTCAATCCGATCCAACACCGCCGCAAAGTCAGCGGTATCCCGCAGAGCGCCGCCGGTCCGGCTATTGAGATGACCGAAGTCGACACAGGGTAAAAACCGTTCGTCCACCCCACACATGGTCAGCACCTCATCAAGATCACCAAGCTGGTTGATCTTGCCCATAACCTCCGGGCAGATATGCACCATGGACAACCCTTGCTCATCCAGCAACCGCTGAGCGCGGGTGAGCGTTTCGGTGGCAAGCGCAGTCGCTTCCTCCCGGGTACGACCACCAAGGCCGCCGGGATGCACCACGATACGGTCGCCGCCAAGCTTTTGAACCGCCGCGGCGCTTTCATAAATATACCGCAGACTATTGTCCCTTTTTTCAGGGTCGACCGAGGCGAGTGAAATATAATAAGGAGCGTGCAGTGACAACTGAATCCCATTTTCATTGGCGGTTTTCCGCAGGGTATCTGCCGTCGCATCACTCAGGCGAACCCCACGGCCGCATTGATATTCATACGCAGTGAGTCCCCATTTTTTCAGCCAAAGAGGGGCTTCTGCCGTTCCCTTATGCCCGGCTTCGTAAAAGGCATCGCAATTGCCGGCCGGGCCGAATTTTGCCAAATCCATTACCAGTCCTCCGTTCCCGTCCAGCGACGGACGATCGGTTTTTCCAGCCGCCGCTTGAACTGAATAAAAGGTTTCCCGATTTCCGGTTCGATCGGGTGCAGTAAGATCACCCGGATGCCGGCAAGTTTTCCGCCGAGCAGGTCGGTGAATAGCTGATCACCCACCACCGCACATTGCTTTTTCGAGAAGCCGAGCGCCTTTACAGCACGGAAAAAGCCAAAGGGAAGCGGTTTTGCCGCCAGCGAAATGAAGGATAGTCCCAGTTTTTCCGCAAACGGTTTTACCCGCTTGTACTTCCCATTAGATACCACGGTCAGTTTCACACCGGCTTTTTGCATCTCCGACAGCCACCCGATAATCGCCGGAGATACCTCCTGGCTATCGTGGGACGTGAGGGTATTATCCACGTCCAGCAGTAAAGCGGTGATCCCCTGTTCTTTCAGCCACTGAGCATCCAGGTCAGTAATGGCATTTTTTATCAAAAACGGACGGAACATCGGCTCCCCTCCCTCCTTTTCGGTAGATAGACAAAAGACGGGCATTATAGCCCGTCTTTTTGGTTCTTATTTGAACTTTCTTTTGCGCGCGGCTTCGGATTTCTTCTTGCGCTTCACCGACGGTTTCTCATAGTGCTCTCTCTTACGCACTTCGGCCAAAACGCCGGAGCGGGCACAGGATTTCTTCCATCTGCGCAGCGCGCTATCCAAAGTCTCATTTTCTCTGACTCGAACTTCTGACATATTGATTCCCTCCCTCCGCCTGATAGCAGGGGTAAATTCCAAATTATAGTATACTATACCATATACCGCTCTGTCAAGGTTTATTTTGCGACAATATTCACCAATTTACCCTTCACGTACAGTTCTTTGATAATGGTCTTGCCTTCCAGCTCGGCCGCTACCTTCGGGTCGGCTTTGGCGATGGCCAAAATCTCCGCCTGCTCACCGTCCACCGAAACCTGAATACGGCTACGGATCTTACCGTTGATCTGAATGGCGATCTCCGCCGTTTTGTTCTCGCATTTGGCTTCATCATACACCGGCCATTTTGCGTGAGCGAGCTGACCGCCGTAGTTCATCTTCTCCCACAGTTCTTCGGTGATGTGCGGAGCAAAGGGGTTGAGCAACAGAAGGAGAATACGGTATTCCTCACGGGTGGCGCCGCCGTTTTGATCAAAGTCGTTCATCAGCGCCATCATCGCCGCGATCGCAGTGTTGTATTTCAGGCCTTCGATATCCTCTCCAACCTTACGGATAGTCTTGTGGATTGACACCTCCAGCGCCGGGCGGATACCGTCGCCGTCCACCAGCTTATCCTGCAGGAACCATACCCGCTCCAGGAAACGGCGGCAACCGCGAATGCTGTTGCTGGACCAGGGGGCGGCCTTTTCGAAGTCGCCGATGAACATCTCATACAGACGCATAGTATCGGCACCATATTCCGAAACGATATCGTCCGGATTAACCACGTTACCGCGGGATTTGGACATCTTCTCGCCGTTTTCGCCGAGGATCATACCGTGGCTGGTACGCTTGGCATACGGTTCTTTGGTCGGGACCACCCCAATGTCGTACAGGAACTTATGCCAGAACCGGCTATACAGCAGGTGCAGGGTGGTATGTTCCATACCGCCGTTGTACCAATCCACCGGACCCCAGTAATTCACCGCTTCCGGGCTAACAAGCGCTTTATCGTTATGCGGATCCATATACCGCAGGAAGTACCAGGAAGAACCTGCCCACTGCGGCATGGTGTCGGTTTCACGTTTGGCCGCCCCGCCGCAATGCGGACAGGTGGTATTGACCCAATCGGTCAGACGGGACAGCGGGCTTTCACCGTCGGTGGTGGGTTCAAAGTCTTTCAGCTCCGGCAGGGTCAGCGGCAGCTGATCTTCCGGCAGCGGCACCCAACCGCATTTGTCACACCACACCATCGGGATCGGTTCGCCCCAATACCGCTGACGGGAGAACACCCAGTCACGCAGTTTGAAGTTCACCTTTTTTTGACCCTTGCCCTGTTCGGTGAGCCAGGCCTGCATCGCCGGGATCGCCTCTTGCACCGTCTTACCGGTGAGGAAGCCGGAGTTGACCATAACCCCGGTATGACAATCCACAAACGCTTCCTTTTCCACGTCGCCGCCTTTCACCACTTCGATGATCGGCAGGTTGAATTTCTTCGCAAATTCCCAGTCGCGGGTATCGTGACCCGGCACCGCCATAATGGCGCCGGTGCCGTAGGAAGCCAGTACGTAATCCGAAATAAAGATCGGGATTTCCAGCCCATTGACCGGGTTGATGCCCATAACGCCGTCAAGCCGCACGCCGGTCTTTTCTTTATTCAGTTCGGTGCGCTCAAAGTCGGATTTATGAGCCGCCGCATCACGGTAAGCGGTGACCTCATCCGCATTATTAAGTTTCCCCTCGTCCATCCATTTCTGGATATACGCATGCTCGGGGCTCATAACCATATAGGTAGCGCCAAACAGGGTGTCCGCACGGGTGGTATACACCGTTAACACCTCGCCGGCGGTGGTATCAAAGTTCACTTCGGTACCGTAGCTGCGACCGATCCAGTTTTTCTGCTGGGTGGACACGCGCTCGGCATATTCCAGGCCGTCCAGGTCGTCCACCAAACGGTCGGCATACTCGGTGATCTTGAGCATCCACTGGCTTTTGTTCTTATGTACGACCTGACTTCCGCAACGCTCGCAAACACCGTTCACGACCTCTTCGTTGGCGAGCACCACTTTACAGCCGGTGCAGAAGTTCACGTTCATTTCCTTTTTGTACGCAAGTCCTTTTTTGAACAACTGGACAAAGATCCACTGGGTCCATTTATAGTAGGAGGGATCGGTGGTGTTGATCTCCCGATCCCAGTCAAAGGACAACCCCAGCGACTGCAGCTGTGCCTTGAAACGGGCGACGTTATTTTTGGTTACCACCTCCGGATGAATATGATTCTTCATCGCAAAGTTTTCGGTCGGCAGACCAAACGCATCCCAGCCCATGGGATACAGCACGTTATACCCCTCTAAACGACGTTTACGGGAAACGATATCCAGCGCCGTATAAGAACGCGGATGTCCCACGTGCAAGCCCTGGCCGGAGGGATACGGGAATTCCACCAGCGCAAAAAACTTCGGCAACGTATAGTCGCTTTTTGCTGCAAAGGTCTTTTCCTTTACCCACTTCTCCTGCCATTTCTTTTCGATTTCAGAATGATTGTACCGCATTATTGATCACCATGCCCTATCTTAAAAGGTTTTTTATCCGAATGGGTACCGACTCCGATCAAAACGGAATCGGCACAACATCACATTATTCTTCTTTCACCAAATACTCGGTGATGTCCACCGGGGTGCCGTCCTTCCACAGCCGCTCGATGTCATAAAACTCACGGGCTTCCGGTAAAAACAGATGAATTACCACCGAACCGTAGTCCATTAAAATCCAGCGAGAGGTCGCATACCCTTCGATCCGATCGGGAGCGATCTCCCCGTTTTTGAGATCGGTTTCCACGTAATCGCACAGGGCTTTCACCTGAGTAGTACTGCCACCGGTCGCAAACACGAAATAATCGGTCACGTCCGACAACCCCCGCACGTCGATCGCCACAATATCCCGGGCGAGATGTTTATCAAGGGCGTGGACGATCTTCCCTAATTTTTCCATTTCGGTCATTGATGTGTTTCGTCCTTTCGTTATGAAGCGGCGGTGGTCGTGGGCGCCGCCGTCGTTGCGGTGCTCTGCTCCACCGCAATCTCCGCCATACTCTGTTCCTTCACGTCCACCGTCCCGGTGCCGGAGGAAAGCTCGGTTATCTGCAGATGCTCATCCTTCAGTTCCAGCCCATACGGATTGAATTTATCCTGTAACAGGGTAACCAGCGGCTGACGGCGAACCGAATAATAGGTCGCGGTTCCCTGGCGCGCCACCTGGCCCGGCAGAACGTAGAAAGAGGCGTTCGTGAGTTCCACGTCATGCATACTGTAAATCATCATAGAGAGGGCTTTCACAAAGGTAATGGAATCGGTTTTTCCGATATGAATGCCGGCCAGCATCTTCGCCACCGCTTTGGCATCGGTGTTTGCACGAATGGGGGTGGAGCCCGCCATAATCGGAGCAATCACCTTTTCCTGCAATGCATCTTCATTCATCGCGGTCATCCGCTGGAACAGCGCAGTTATCACCTGGCGCTGACGCTGCAGGCGCTCTAAGTCCTTCGCCGGCGTGTTATTGTAATTATATTTTGTCGCATAGTAGAGGGCGGCTTTGCCGTCCAAAATGGTCTTGCCGGCCGGATAGGTGTTGCCCTCCACCTTCAAAGCGGAAGCAAGCTTCACGTCGATACCGCCTACGAGATCCACCATTTTCACCAGCGTATCCGGTTGCAGAATAAAGTAGTTATCCACCGGCATACTGTACTGGTCGTTAAACACCTTGATAAGACTCTCCACCGCCGAGCCGGTCTTTTCGGTAAGCGGGGTGGAGCAAACCGAATGTTTTCCGTCCGCCTGTTCCGGCTCGAATACCTGCTTGCGGCAGGTTTCACACCAGGTAAGCGGGGTGGGATTTTCCCACACGTTACCGACGCGGGTGACCGTCCAGTCACCGTTGTTCCCGATATAGGTATCGGTCGGCACCTGCAACAGCCGAAGAGTATCCTGTTTTTTATCATAACAGAGAAGAGAGAGCATTTCCATAGCGCCCCCCTCTTCCTCACCGGCGATACCGACAAGGAAATAGGAAACCTTTTTCTCCTGCGCTTCAGGGGTGGTATCGTAAGCAATCAACGATACCTCGTGCTTATTGCCGCCGGAGGACATACTGGACAGCACAACAAACGCCACAATCCCGATAAACGCCAGCGAAAGACCTACCAAAAGTCCCACCATAACCCGGATGATCACCGTGCCGGCGGCAACCTTTTTCTTTTTCTTCTTTTTCTTGGAAACGCCGGCCTGCGCAGCCAGACTTACCTGGTTTTTCCGTTGCTTCTTATCCGCCATAATCGTTTCCTCCCGTTTTTATTTCGTGCAAAGCCGCCAAGGTGTCCGGATGCACCGGATGACCGCGGTCGGTCAGATCCCGCACGGTGTATTCCAGCGCATACCGCATCGCCTCTTTCAGCGACCGATCCGCCAGCTTACGCATCACGTCTACGTCGTCATAATCCCGATCAGCCGAGGTGAAATCGGCAATGTACAGCACCTTTTCCAGCAGCGACATCCCCGCCCGGGCGGTGGTGTGATACCGCACCGCGTTGAGCAGGTCCTGATCGGAAATTTTCAGGATATGTTCCAAAAAAGCGGCTCCCGCTCTGGCGTGCCAAAGCTTTTTCGCTTTTTGTTCCACATCATCCAGTAGTATATCAAAGTCTTTGAAGATTTGCAACTGTTCATCCGGAGAAATATCCTTCATCACGTCGTGCAAAAGACCGGCCACTCGTGCCTTATCCGGATCGGTGCCGTATTTTTTTGCGAGCCGTTCCGCTTCCCGGGCAACCTCCAGCGAATGCAAAAACCGTCGGTCGCTTTCCCGCTTACGGATGATCTCGATAAACTGCGGTTCCATTTGCTTGAGATCCATAAAAACCGGATCGCTGTAAAGACCGCGTTCTAAGATATACCGTTCTACCGATGCCGGCACCAGGTCGTCAAACGACCGACCGGCGGCGATCCTCTCCCGAATATCAGAAGAGGAAATATCTCCGACCGGGGTATCCAAAATCTCAAACCGTGCGGATTTCACCGGCAAGGTATCGGCATACGCCTGCAGTTCTGCCGCCGTGACGTCCTCCCGGGGGACGGTGCATACCGTCGCCATAGACAGAATATCCTCAAACCGATACCAGGTGCCAAAGGTCATAAACATATCCGCACCGACCAAAAGATACCACTGAGCATCCGGGTATTGTTCCTTCAGCTCGGTTAGGGTATCCACCGTAAAGCTCGCCCCTCCCCGGGTAAGCTCCAGATCGGACACCGCAAAGCGCGGATCGTCCTCCACCGCCAGGCGACACATCTGAAAACGGTCAGAAGCGGCGGTATCACTGCTTTTGATCTTATGAGGCGGAACGAAGGTCGGCATAAACAGCACCCGATCCAGTTGCAGCCGATCGGCCAGCATACGCGCCATCCGCAGGTGCGCAATATGCACCGGGTCAAAGGTGCCGCCAAAAAGCGCTATTTTCATCGCGGCAGGGTGATCTGCGGTTCTTTTCCGGGACGGTACAGCACAAAGGTCCGTCCCATCACCTGTACGACGTCCGAACGGGTCGCCTCAGCGATCGCTTCGGCGGCTTCTCTGGCAGAAAGCGGCGCCATTTCCTGCACCCGGCCTTTAATCAGTTCCCGGGCGGTCAGTGCATCCTCCGCCTGTTTGATAAGGGTATCGATAACCCCACCTTTGCCGACGTGCACAATGCACGCAAGCGGGTGGGCAAGCGAACGCAGGTAAGCGCGTTGTTTTCCGGTTAATTGCATAATAAGGGTCTCCTTTCAGCCGATCACACGGCTTTTATTGCGGATGCTTTTGCAGGAAATCCCGTAAAATCGGGGCAAATTCCCTAAGAGCCAAACCACGGTGGCTGATCGCATCCTTTTCACTATCCGAAATCTCGGCATAGGTTCTGCCATTATACTCCTCCACCGCAAACACCGGGTCGTAGCCAAAGCCGTTATTCCCGGCAGGGGTAAAGGCGATATAGCCGCGGCAGACCCCTTTGGCGGTCAGCATATCCCCATTCGGAAACACGCAAGAAATATCCGACTGGAACTGGGCGCCACGCTCAGAGAGCGGTACCTCCTTCATTTCGGACAACAGTTTATTCATACAGGCGGCATCATCCCCGTCCTCCCCTGCATAACGGGCAGAGTACACACCGGGAGCGCCGTTGAGCGCATCCACCATCAGTCCCGAGTCGTCCGCAATGGCGGGAAGGCCGGTAGCTTTACAGGCGGAAGCGGCTTTCAAATACGCATTTTCCGCAAAGGTTTCCCCGGTTTCTTCCACGTCGGGCAGGATGATCCCCAAATCGGTATCGGTCACCGCCTCGATGCCGAGCGGCACCAAAATGCGGCGCATCTCCTCTAATTTATGAGGGTTATGGGTGGCAATGATAAAGCGCATCGGTTTATCCTCCAAACATACCGTCCGCAAACGCGTCCGGATCAAACGGCTGCAGATCGTCGATTCCTTCACCGACTCCGATGAATTTCACCGGCACCTTCAGGTCCCCGCGCAAAGCGAGCACCACACCGCCTTTGGCGGTGCCGTCCAGTTTGGTCAGCACGATGCCGGTGATACCGGCTACCTCACGGAATTCCCGTGCCTGCTGGACCGCATTCTGACCGGTGGTGGCATCCAGTACCAGCAATACCTCTTTATCGGCGCCCGGCAGTTCCCGGTCGATGATACGATCGATCTTATGCAGTTCTTCCATTAAATGCTTTTTATTATGCAGGCGGCCGGCGGTGTCACACAACACCACGTCACAGCCGCGGGCTTTCGCCGCCGCAATGGCATCAAATACCACCGCCCCGGGGTCAGCGCCCTGGGTATGCCGCACGATATCCACCTTCGCACGCTCTGCCCAGACACCGAGCTGTTCGATCGCCGCATCCCGGAAGGTATCCGCCGCGGCAAGCAACACCTTTTTCCCCTGATTTTTCAGGATGTGTGCCATTTTTCCGACGGTGGTGGTCTTCCCCACCCCGTTGACACCGATCATCAGCACCACCGAAGGACGCGTGTTCAACACCAATTCCTGATCCCCGCGAAGCAGGTCGGAGACGGTGCTTTTCAGCAGGTCACGAACCGCATCAGGGTCGGTCACCCGCTCGGATTTCACCCGTTCTTCCAGCGTTTCACGGATCAAAGCGGCGGTCACGGTGCCGACGTCGCTCATAATGAGAATTTCTTCCAGTTCATCAAACAGGTCGCGGTCAATGCGGGTAAAAGCACCGAGCATACTGTGCATCTGTCCCATCACCGAATCGCGGGTCTTTTTCAGCCCGCCGGTGATCTTTTCAAAAAAGCCCATACCTATGCTCGCTCCTTTCAGCCGTCAAGCCGCGGCTGGAGATTCAGTCCCAGTTTCTGTTCCACCTCGCTGGCACGCAGTTCCAGCAGTTTGGAAACACCCTGCTCCTGCATCGTGACACCATAGAGGGTATCCGCCTCTTCCATGGTACCGCGGCGGTGGGTAATGGCGATAAACTGGGTCTTTTTGCACATTCGGCGCAGATACGCCGCATAACGATCCACGTTCACGTCGTCCAGCGCCGCCTCGATCTCGTCCAGTACGCAGAACGGCGAGGGGGTCACCTTCAGAATGGCAAACAGCAGTGCAATCGCCGACAACGCTTTTTCACCGCCGGACAGCGCCTCAAGGTTCAAGATCACCTTTCCGGGCGGCTGGACGTACAGATCAATGCCGGAACCAAGAATATCCTCCGGATCGGCCAGTTTCAGTTCGCCCTTACCGCCGCCGAACATTTCGGAGAATACCACCCCGAAGTTCTCGTTGATCTCTTTAAAGCGTTGGACGAAAATCTCCCGCATATGCACCGTGAGATCATCAATCTGACGGAGCAGTTCCCGACGGGAATTTTCCACGTCCTCCACGTTGGATTTCATAAAGGTGTAGCGTTCGCTGACCTCACGGTATTCCTCGATCGCATCCACGTTGACACTACCCAGAGCGCGAATCTTATTTTTAAGGGTGGTCACCCGCCCGGTGGCTTCCTGCACGTTATCAATGGGTTTTGCCACCGCTTCTGCTTCCATACGGGTGAGTTCGTATTCTTCATACAATCGGCGGGTCAGATCATCCGACTGCTTTTGCAGGTTGACCTGTTTTTCTTCCAAGCGGACCACCTCTTGACCCAGCCGCTCCCGCTCATCGTTCTTCTCGCGGGATTGCTGGCGTAGACGAGTCTGCGCCGCTTCGCCCTCCTGGCGCTTTTGCACCAGCAGTTCGATCTCCTCGGAAGAGGCCGCTGCTTTATCCCGGAGGGATTTCGCTTCGGCTTCCACCTCGGTAATCTGCTGTTCGATCGCGGTATTTGCCTGTTTTTGCTCCTCGATCTGCTCTAACAGACGGTGGCGCTGGCCTTCCGCATCCGCACGACGGGCTTTCAGCGCGGCAATCGCCTGCTCGATACCCTCGATCTCTTTTTCGGCCGCCATAGCATCCAGCTGCGCCTGGGCGATCTGTTCGGACAGCGCTTCACGCTTTTCAGCCAGCTCGTTCCGACCGCCGGACATCTGCGCCAGTTTTTCTTCCAGCTCACGCTGCTCGGCGACCAAGCGATCGCTTTCAGCGGTAGCATCCTTATTCTGCTGTTTCCATTCGGAGGCGCGCAGGTTCAGGGTGTCCACCTCAGCGGTGAGTTCTTTGAGCGCCAAAGCGCCCGCCTCTGCCTGTTCACGCAGACGGCGCACCTCACCCTCACAGCGGATCTTGTCCTCCTGGGCGGTAATCAGTTCGCCCTTGGCGCCGGAAAGTTGGGCTTCCACCGCCGCAATATCCTGCTGTAATTTCGTGTAATTTTCCTGCGCATCGGCGGCTTGCTCCGCCAAGCGTTTGGCATCCTCCGACAGCCGTTCGATCTCGGCACGGCGGGACAAAAGACCCGCCCCCTTGATATGAGAACCGCCGGTCAGCGAGCCGCCGGCGTTTACCACCTGGCCGTCAAGGGTCACCACCCGGAATTTATACCCATATTTGCGGGCGATCACCGTCGCATCGTCTAAATCCTCCGCCACGGCGGTACGACCCAACAGATTGCGAGCAATCTCCTCATAGGTTTTATCACAGGACACCAGATCCGCCGCAATCCCGACAAAACCCGGTTCATTATCCAATTTTTCCTGCAAACGACTGCCGCGGATATTGGAAAGCGGCAGGAAGGTCACACGACCGCCACCGGTTTCCCGCAGATGACGGATCGCCCGTTTGGCATCCTCATCCCGGTCACAAACGAGGTTCTGCGCCGCACCGCCAAGTGCGGTTTCGATCGCCAGCGCATACTGGGCATCGGTGCGAAGTAACGAGGAAACCGGCCCGTGAATACCACGCAGAGAACCACGCTGAGATTCCTTCATCACCGCTTTGACACTCTGGGCAAAGCCGTCGAGGTTACGCTCCAATTCTTCCAGCATCCGTACCCGGCGCTTTTTCTCCTCGGCGTCCAACGTCAAGGTATCCGCCTGCTTTTTCGCCGCTTCCACCTTGCCGATGCGGGAATCGTACCGCATCTGGTAACCGTTCACCGTATTCTGGAGCGATTCGATCCGCTCACAGCACGCTTTTAAGTCCTCTTCACACGCCTGCTGTTCGGCGGCGGTTTTGCGCTCCTGTTCGGTTTTCAGCGCAATAGCGGCGGTCACCTGGGACAGACGCATGGTGATCTCGGACAAAGCAGAGTCGCCGGTACCGATCTTTACCCGCAGATCCGAAATGGTGAGGGCAAGCTTAGAAGCCGCTTCGGAAAGCGCTTCCATTTCCCCGGTCACCGTTTCACTGCTACGAACCAGTTCGTCCATTTGTTCCGCCAGCTTCAGCCGCTGTTGTTCGGCGGCGGTAATAGCGGCTTTTTTCTCTTCGATCGCATTTTGCTGGGCGGCGATATCCTCTTCCAAATGACGGTCGCCGGCATCCGCATCCGCAATTTCCGCCTGCATACGGGCGATATTCTCGTTATTATGCGCGATGTCATTGCGGAGAACCGCCACGTCACCGTCCCGGCGGGTGGCTTCCTCCAACAGTTCCTGTGCCTTACGACGGATGTCGTCCATTTGCACGGTGAGCTGTTGGGCGGTCAGCGCCAGCCCCTCGATCTCCTGTTCGAAATCGTCCTGCGCCGCCCCGGCCTTCTCATACTGGGTACGGGCCAGCTCCAATTTGGAATCCAGTTCCCGAAGAAGGGTGCGGGAATCGTTCATGGTACGGAGCCACAGACCGATCTCCAGTTCCTTTTTTTCACCCGCTAACACCAAAAACTGTTTGGCTTTTTCGCATTGCTGAGCCAGCGGACCGACACGATCCTCCAGTTCCTGCAAAATGTCCCGCAGGCGCACCAGATTTTCCTCGGCGGCGGCCAGTCGCCGTTCCGCTTCGTTTTTATGATACCGGTATTTCGCAATGCCGGCGGCTTCTTCAAAAATCTCCCGGCGCTCGTGGGATTTGGAGGACACGATATCCCCGATCTTTCCCTGGCCGATGATCGAATAACCGTCCCGACCGAGGCCGGTATTCATAAACAGCATCTGAATGTCTTTCAGACGGACCGAGGCGTTATTGAGCAAATATTCACTGTTACCCGAACGGTAGCACCGGCGGGTCACCTTCACATCATCCGCATCAAATTCCAGCGTGCGGTCGGTATTGCTGATAATGAGCGATACCTCCGCATAGCCGACCGGCTTCCGCAGGGCGGTACCGTTAAAGATGATGTCTTCCATTTTAGCGCTTCGCAAGCTTTTACCCGACTGTTCGCCGAGCACCCAGCGGATCGCGTCACTGATATTGGATTTACCGCTGCCGTTAGGACCAACGACCGCCGTAATACCGTCACTGAAATTTAAAACCGTTTTATCCGGAAAGGATTTAAATCCGTGGATTTCCAGTGCCTTCAGTATCAATCGGTATCCCTCCTTTTCAAGCGTATCCCATAAGGAGCAGCGCTTCTTTTGCGGCGAGCTGCTCCGCTTCTTTTTTACTTCTGCCTTTGCCGGTGCCGATCACGTTAGAGTTTAAGTGCAGTTCCACCGTGAACTGCTTATGGTGATCCGGACCGGACTCACCCGTCAGGACATACTCCAGCTTTTCTCCGGGATTTTGCTGGACGATCTCCTGAAGGGTGGTTTTATAATCCTTGAAATGCCGCAGACGTTGCTGCTTCAATTCCGGGATCACAAACCGCAACACCAGGGTTTTCGCCGGTTCCAAGCCACCGTCGAGATAGATAGCCGCCACGATCGCTTCAAACGCATCCGCCAAAATGGACGGGCGTTCGGCGCCGCCGGAATGACGTTCCCCGCGCCCCAGTCGCAGATATTCACCGACCCCCAGTTCCTTCGAATAGGAATACAGCGCTTTTTCACATACCGCCGCGGCACGGAGTTTGGTAAGTTCCCCTTCCGGACCGGTTTCGTGTTGAAACAGTTCGTTTGCGGTCACAAAGCCGAGCACCGAATCCCCTAAAAACTCCAGCCGTTCATTACTGGAAAGGCGGTGATCCCCCTCGTTGGCATACGAGGAATGGGTCAACGCATTTTCCAGCAGGGTCGGATTTTTAAAGGTGTAGCCCAGCTTTTGCATCAGCGGTTTTAGATCCTTTTGCATCGGTGACTTCCCCTTTTGACGTGGTTATTCGGCCGCATCCGGCGATTTTGCCACCGCTTCGGTGATCGCTTCGATCACCCCGGCAGATGCAAAGAC
Organism: Clostridia bacterium; assembly: GCA_017442265.1. Lineage (GTDB taxonomy): Bacteria > Bacillota > Clostridia > Oscillospirales > Acutalibacteraceae > URNF01. The sequence continues at coordinate 17,960 of JAFSAC010000059.1, forward strand.
GGTCGCCTGATAAATGGCGCTGCAGAACGCTTTAGCATCCGAGTTGCCGTGTGCCTTAATGACCGGTTTGGCAACCCCGATCAGCGGAGCACCACCCACCTCGGACACGTCCATTTTCTTTTTGAGTCCCTTCATCTTGGGCAGAACGATCGCCGCCGCAATTTTGGTGAGAAGGTTACTTTTAAAGATATCTTTAATATTGTGCATCAGCATCGAGGCGGTACCCTCGATCGTTTTGAGCAACACGTTGCCGGTAAAGCCGTCCGCTACCACGATATCCGCGACACCAGCCGGCACATCTCTCGCTTCCACGTTGCCGATAAACGGCAGATCGCTGTCTTTGAGCAACTGATAGGTTTCCTGCTGCAGCGGTCCACCCTTGCTCGGTTCGGTACCGATGTTGAGCAATCCCACCTTCGCATCGGTGCGGCCCAACACCCGGGTCATATACAGATGACCCATACGGGCAAACTGCACCAGCATTTCCGGGCGGCAATCGGCGTTAGCGCCGCTATCGATCAGCAAAAACGGCTCCTTGTCCGACGGCACCAACGGGGCGAGCGCCGGGCGGGAAACCCCTTTGATGCGTTTAACGATAAAGGTGGCACCCATAATGAGCGCACCGGTACTGCCGGCGCTGACAATCGCATCCCCTTCCCCGGCCGCCAGCCGACGGAAGCCCTCTGCCATAGAGCAATTCTTATGCGCTTTCAGGATACTGCGCGGTTCGTCCTCCATACCGATGACGTCCGGCGCATCCACGATCTCCATACCGGTAAGCGAGATATCGTTTTCTTTGGCGACCCGGCGGATCTCCTCCTCCCGACCAACCAGCAGAATATCCACCTTATACTTCTCGACCGCCATAGCGGCGCCGCGAAGGATCTCAAGCGGTGCGTTATCTCCGCCGAAAGCATCCACAATAATACGCATAATCAAATATCCCCTTTCAGTTGATCCAGGATACCCAGCGAACGGGCCGCTAAAGCGGCATACCGCTGTTTTTTATCCCGAATGGGTTGAGAGAGCGGCGGTAAAATCCCAAAATTCGCTCCCATTGGCTGAAAATCCGCCGTCGGTGTGCTGACGTAGGTGGACAGCGCCCCGATCATCGTTTCCCGCGGGAGGGTGAGAGAAGGGATTCCCTTCACCCGTCGAACGGCATTGATCCCCGCCATAAGACCGGAGGCCGCCGATTCCATATACCCCTCCACCCCGGTCATCTGACCGGCGAAAAAGAGGGTATCCCGCCCGATGACCGAAAAATCGGATTGAAGAAAACCGGGCGATTGAAGGTAGGTGTTGCGATGCATCACCCCATACCGCAGAAATTCAGCATTTTTCAGGGCCGGAATCAACCCGAACACCCGTTTTTGTTCGCCGAATTTGAGGTTGGTTTGAAAACCGACCAGGTTATACATCGTTCCGTCGGCATTTTCCCGCCGAAGCTGTAACACCGCCCACGGACGGTGTCCGGTGCGCGGATCACGAAGCCCCACCGGCTTCATCGGACCGAACCGCAGGGTATCCGCCCCACGGCGCGCGAGAACCTCTACCGGCATACAGCCCTCGTATACCTTGAGGGTATCAAATTCGTGAAGCGGGGCGGTTTCTGCCGCAATCAGTGCGGCGTAAAACGCCTCGTATTCCTCTTTATTCATCGGGCAGTTGATATAATCCCCTTCCCCGCTCTCCTCCCGATCATACCGGGAAGCGCAAAAAGCAGAGGTCATATCAATGCTGTCCGCCGACACGATCGGCGCGGCGGCATCGTAAAAATGCAGAGCGCCGTTCAGGTCTGCGATCTCCCCCGCCAGTTTCCCGGCGGTAAGCGGTCCGGTGGCGATCACCGTCACCCCGTCGGTGGGGATCGCGGTCACCTGCTCGGTTTCCACCGTGATGAGCGGATGAGAGCGGATCTTTTCGGTCACCGCTCTCGCAAACGCTTCCCGATCCACCGCTAATGCCCCACCGGCGGGAACCGCACATTCTTCCGCAATCGGGACACATAAAGACCCGAGCTCTTTCATCTCGGCTTTGAGCAGTCCTGCCGCACTTTCCACCCGACGGGCTTTCAGCGAATTGGAGCACACCAGCTCCGCAAACAGCGGAGAACGATGAGCCGGAGTAAAGGTGACCGGCTTCATTTCATATAAACGAACCGGGATACCGGCTTTGGCGGCCGCAAACGCCGCCTCACAACCGGCCAGCCCCGCTCCGATCACCTTAATTTCCTGTGACACGCAGGTGTTCCTCATTTCTTTTCAAATCCGCAGTTTTCGGTCTGGCAATACAATCCGCCGTTTTTGGTTTTCCGCTTAAACAGCGTTTTTCCGCATTTCGGGCAAGCTTCAGCCGAAGGTTCGTCCCAGCTCATAAAGTTACATTTCGGGTATTCCGCGCAACCGTAGAATTTCCGGTTGTTCCGGGATTTTTTCAGCACGATCTTGCCGCCGCAGGTCGGGCAGATGCCGGGGGTTTCCTCCACCAACGGACGGGTGTTTTTACAATCCGGGTAACCCGGGCAGGCAAGGAATTTGCCAAACCGACCGGATTTGATCACCATTTTACGACCGCAGTGCTCACAGATAACGTCGCTTTCCGCCTCCGGAACGCGGATCCTCTCGCCGGTGAGCGACTCTTCCGCCGATTTCAGCGTTTTGGCAAAGCCCTCGTAAAAGGCATCCAGGGTGGACACCCAGTCGTTTTTACCGTGCTCCACCTCGTCCAACTGCTGTTCCATATTGGCGGTGAATTCCATATCCACGATCTGGGGGAATTTTTCCTCCATTAAGGTGGTGACCACCTCACCGAGCGAGGTGGGTTTCAGCGACCGGTTCTCCCGCTCAATGTATTCGCGGGACAGAATGGTGCTAATGGTCGGCGCATAGGTGGAAGGACGGCCGATACCGTTTTCTTCCATCGCCTTATTAAGGGTGGCTTCGGTGTACCGGGCAGGCGGTTGGGTGAAATGCTGGTTACCGGTCAGTTCCCGAGTAACGAAATTGTCCCCCTCGGCAATCACCGGCAACGGACGGTTTTCGTCCTCTTTCTCATCCTTGCCTTCCACGTACAAAACGGTATAACCGTCAAATTCCACCGTATAGCCGGAGGATTTGAACAGATACCGACCGGCGGTGATATCCACCTGGCTGGTCTTCTGCTGTTGATCCGCCATTAAACTGGCAATAAACCGCTCCCAAATGAGCTTATACAGCTTATACTGATCCGCGGTGAGCGACCCTTTCACCCGATCGGGGGTCAAGGTCGGCATCGACGGACGGATCGCTTCGTGCGCATCCTGCGCGTTGTTTTTACTCTTAAACACCCGGGCCTTTGCCGGCAGGTATTTATCGCCATAGGTTTCACGGATATACGCATTACCGGCGGTGCGCGCCTCGTCCGAAATACGCAACGAGTCGGTACGCATATAGGTGATGAGACCGGTAACCCCTTCGCCGGCCACGTCCACGCCTTCGTACAGCTCCTGTGCGGTACGCATGGTGCGGTTGGAGGAAAAACCGAGTTTGCGGTTGGCCTCCTGCTGCATGGTGGAGGTGATAAACGGCGGGGCGGGAGCGATCTTCCGTTTGCCGGATTTTACCGTCGTGGCGGTAAAGGTAGCCCCTTGAAGCTCCGCCAAAATAGCATCGGCGGCCGCCTGATCCTTGATCTTGATCTTGCCCTTTTGGTCGCCGTGCAGACGGGCCGGGAAGGTCTTCCCTTTTTCGGTCAAGGACAACTGCGCATCCACCGTCCAGTATTCCTCCCGGACAAAGGCATTTATCTCCTTTTCACGGTCCACCACCAGACGGACGGTCGCCGACTGCACCCGACCGGCGGAAAGACCCTTACGGATGCTTTTCCACAGGAACGGACTCAGCTTATAGCCCACGATACGGTCGAGAATACGGCGCGCCTGCTGAGCGTTCACCAGGTCCATATCCAGCACCCGCGGTTTCGCCATGCCGGCGGTCACCGCATTTCGGGTGATCTCGTTAAAGGTGATGCGGTTGGCCGCGGCGGTATCCATTTTGAGGAGCTGCGCTAAATGCCAGGAGATCGCCTCCCCTTCCCGGTCCGGGTCGGTGGCGAGATACACAGCATCCGCTTTGGCGGCTTTTTCACGCAGTTCACGAATGAGGGCGGTCTTGCCGGGAATATCCATATACCGCGGCTGGAATCCGTTTTCGATATCCACGCCGAGCAGGGTCTTCGGAAGATCCCGGATATGTCCCATAGACGCAACCACCTCATAGCCCGCGCCCAGGTATTTCTGAATAGTTTTGGCCTTTGCCGGAGATTCCACGATCACAAGAGTGGACATAGCGGCGGCCTCCTTTCTGAGGGTGAAAATGGGGTTTAAGAGATACGGAAATATTGCTGACCGGCGGTGCTTCCTACACAACCGAGCAGTTCCAGTTCGGTGAGCAGTACCAGCGTTTCCGGTATGGTCATCTCGGTCAATTTCGCCAGCCGATCGATCGGCAGCGGGTCTTTGGTCAGGTGGGCATACACCCGTTTGGCTGATTCGGAAGCATCGGCTACCGCCAAATTGTCTGCGGTGTCATCCGCTACCGACAACCGAACCGGTTGCGGTTTCAGCGACAGCGGTGCGGTTTTCTCAATCGAGTCCACCACCCATTTTTCCGCCGTTTCTGCCGCCGACTCGTCTAACAGTCCCGGGTAGCGGGCGGTATAATCCTCCAGCAGATCTTTGGCTGAGGTGACCAAGGTGGCGCCTTTGCGAATCTGCTGATGCGTACCTTCGTAATGATGATCCCGGACACTCCCCGGCATCGCGAACACCTCTCTGCCCTGATCGCGGGCGAGATTGGCGGTAATCAGCGAGCCGCTACGGAACGGCGCCTCGGTCACACAAACACCGAGTGCCATACCGGACATCAGCCGATTACGAACGTGGTAGTCACAGTAGAATTTACAGCCGGGCGGATATTCGGTCACGATTGCGCCGCCCTGCTGTAAAATACGGCGGCGAAGCGGTTCATTTTCCGGCGGATAGCTCACGTCCGGCGGAGCGGCTTTCACCAGCACCGTTTTCCCGCCGGCAATCAGCGCCCCTTCGTGCGCCGCCGCATCAATGCCCACGGCACCGCCGCTGACCACCACCATACCGGCGGCCGCCAGACCTGCGGCAAGGGCTTTCGTATTATTCACGCCGTTCCGGGTGGCACGGCGCTGTCCGACCACCGCAATGGCCGGAAGGATATTCAGATCGGGGAAATTTCCCTGTCCGTACAGCACCGCCGGGAAACCGACGATCTGCCGTAAAAGATCGGGATACCGGGCATCCTCAGGAGTGAGTATCCACCCGCCGAGTTTCTGCATCGCGGTCAAAATCCGCTCGGCTTCCTCCAACGATTTATCCAGTAGCGCCTGCCGGGTAGGCCGGCGCAGGTCAACCGAGAGCAAAGCCGACTCGTCCGCTTCATAAATCTCGTCGATGTTCTCAAAATGCTCGAACAGGCGGTTGATAACGATACTGCCCAGCGGCAACCGCCGCTGTAACCAGATCCAATATACTCGTCTATCCATAGATCAGCCCTCGCGGTTGAGTTCCCACAACACAATGGAGGCCGCCACCGCCGCATTCAGCGATTCGGCGCGACCGGACATCGGAATGGTGATCGGGGTGTCGCAGGCGGCAATGGTCGCCGTCTTCAGCCCGTTCCCCTCATTGCCGATCAGACAGATGCCGCCACCCGGCAAATGCGCCTGCTGCACCGGGGTGGCCGAGCGGTCCGGCACGCACGCAAAGGTGCGAATGCCTTGCTCTTTCCACACCGGGATATGAGCCGAAAAATCATTAACAACGGCAAACGGCAGACGAAACACACCACCCATACTGCTCCGCAGTACCTTCGGGCTATACAGATCACAGCATCCGTCCGAGAGCAGAATGCCGGATACCCCAAGCGCTTCCGCCGTGCGGATCACCGCACCGAGATTGGCCGGGTCCTGCATATCCTCCAGCGCGAGGTATCGCCCGGTAGGACTCATTTCGGTTGGGGACAAGGTGTTTTCCGGCATCTTACCAATACAGAAAATGCCCTGCGGCGAGGTGGTATCCGAAAGAAAGGTAGCCAGTTGCGGGGTGATCTCATAAAAAGTCTTCGCCCGCATAACCACCGGCTCCAACAGCAAAGGATAGGTTTCTTTCGCTTTTTCGGTGAAAAGCACCGCTTCGATCGAAATATCCGACAGCGCCGCATCCTGACACAGGCGCGCTCCTTCACAGGCAAACGCTCCCTGTTTCCGCCGAAAACGTCCGTCGGAATTCAGTTGCCGCCACCGTTTTATGACCGGATTTTCCTTGCTGGTAATGATCACCGATACCCCTCCCTTCGCCGAAAATGACAGGGCAAACGGTCAAAATTTGCCCGCCGAAAAACCGAAACGGCGCCCATCGGTCAAGCCGATGGGCGCAGTAACAGCTTATTTAGATAAGGCCTTTTCCGCCTTGGCGGCCAGGGTCGCAAACGCCGCAGCGTCGGACACCGCGAGCTCCGCCAGCATCTTGCGGTTCATGGTGATACCGGCCTTGTTCAGACCGTTCATGAAGGTGGAGTAGTTCATCCCGTTGACACGTGCCGCCGCAGAGATGCGGGTGATCCACAGACGACGGAAGTCACGCTTGCGCTGTTTACGGCCGATGTAAGCATACTGACCGGACTTCATCACCGCTTCTTTTGCGGTTTTGAACAGCTTGGATTTTGCACCGTAATAGCCCTTCGCGAGCTTTAAGGTCTTCTTTCTTCTTTTGCGCGTCATCATCGCGCCTTTAATACGAGCCATTTTTCGTACCTCCGTCCTTTATTTGTAAGGGACCATGCGCTTGACCTTCGCGACGTTGGTTACGTCCGCCACGGTGGTCTTACGCAGATTTCTCTTGCGTTTGGTGGTTTTCTTGTTCAGGATGTGCGACTTGTTAGCATGGGCGCGAACGACCTTGCCGCTTTTGCTCAGTTTGAAGCGCTTTTTGGCGCCGCTGTGCGTCTTGATCTTAGGCATAACTTTTATCCTCCTTAAATGACTTCATTAGCCATAATTGGTTTATTTGGCGGGCTTGGGCGACAGGAACATGATCATGCTCCGGCCTTCCAGCTTCGCTTGCTTTTCCACCACCGCAAACTCGGCACACGCATCAGCAAACCGTTTCATCGATTCGTTGCCCAGTTCCGGGTGGGCCATTTCACGGCCACGGAACCGAATGGACACCTTGACCCGGTCACCCTGCTGGATAAACCGTGCCGCGTGGTTGACCTTGGTGTTGAAATCACCGATATCGGTGTTCAGTCCCAGGCGCACCTCTTTGACGTCCACGACGTGCTGGTTCTTTTTCGCCTCTTTTTCACGCTTGGCCTGTTCGAAGCGGTATTTTCCGTAGTCGGCGATCCGACAGACCGGCGGTACCGCGTGCGGCGCGATCTTAATGAGGTCGAGACCGCTTTCATCGGCCAGTTTCTGCGCTTCTTTCGAGCTCATAATGCCAACCTGCTGTCCGGCGGCATCAATCACCCGGACTTCGCTGTCCCGGATCTGTTCGTTGATCTGCAGCTCCTTAACGGCTATGGGAAAGCACCTCCACCACTGCGTTTTGCAGTGAAAAATCATAAAACGCGGGCAGTCGAAACTGCCCGCGTGAAAAATCACCGCACCTCTCCCCTAAAGGGGAAAGAACGACTATCTGCCCAACGAAGTCATCTCCGCAGGCGAGAGCGGGCAAACGCTCTGCTTTGTTTTACCGGTTTAGTATACCAACCGTTTGGCGGTTTGTCAAGAGGTTTTTCAGAACTTTTTTACAGGCCCTTTTGTTCCAGGTATTCCTCCAAGCAAATGCCCTTTTCCATGATCTCCTTCGCCGCTTCTTTTCCGACGTAGCGGTAGTGCCACGGCTCGTAGATCACCCCGGTGATCGCCTCTTTTCCCTTCGGGAAGCGAAGAATAAAGCCGTAGTCGGCGCAATTCTCAACGAGCCAGCGGAACGCCGCCGTGTTTTCAAAGCTCTCCTCCAGCGAGTAATTGCCGCTTCCGCCAAGGTCGGCGGCAAGACCGGTGTTGTGCTCGCTCTGTCCGGGGCGTTTCACCACCGTGGCGGCGATCTCCTCCGCTCTCGCTTGCGAATACCCTTGTCCGAGGTATTTATTCACCTGACGCTGATACAAGCTTTTCTGCAACGCTACCGAGCGATAGCAGGAAACCGGCTGTAATTTGAGCGCCGGGTTTTCGGCGTTCCCCGCCGCCAGCATCTCCCGAAGCGCTTCCACCGCCCGGCTGTCAAACAGTTTTCCCGACAGTCCGCCACCGTATTCCACCGCCGTGAAGCTTTGATCGTAATCGCCCGGCAAGGTGTTCCAGTCGTTGGCAAGCTTCAGGTACCACACCCCGCCTGCCGGCTGAACGTAATGCTTGATATTCTCCGTTTTGACGGTGGTGGCGGCGGTTTTCTTGGTGGTGGACGCCGTGGTGGTCGGTTTGGCGGTCGCAATAGTGGTCACCACCGTGGTTTCCGGCGTATCATCGGCCGGCTTTTCCGCCGGCTTCAACAAACGAAACAGACCGGCTACCAACACCCCGATCAACGCCACCAGCAGGATAACGATCGCAATGATCCAGCCCAGTACCTGAGCACGGCTCACCTTCCGTTTACGTTTGCGTGTATGTCTTGCCATAAATTTTCACTTCCTTGTTTTGTTCGGCATTTAGTATAACACATATTTCGCGCCGGTGCAACCAAAAAAGCGACCCCGCAGGTAAACTGCGAGGCCGCTTTTTGCCCTTCTTACCGAGTCATCGGGAACCGATGATTTCCGAGGGCGCGCTTTCTTCTTTATATTTCACTTCTTTATCGATCGTTTTCACCGGATCGACGTAGTTGCCGCTCACCGTCACCTCTAAATGCAGATGACAGCCGTCGGCGCTTTCGCACGGGACACCCGAAAGACTGCCGATGACGTCGTTCACCGACACCTTCTCCCCCTCTTTGACCGAGGCGGTCACCCCGCAGTACCGGGATTGCACCCCGAACCCGTGGTCGATCACGAGGCATTCGCCCCAAGAAGGATCCTCCTCGATCTTAACAACGGTGCCGTCGGCAATCGCCTTGACGGTCATCCCCTCGTTACCGCCAAAGTCGGCTCCGGTATGACAGCGCCAATCCCCCATAGTATTGGAGAATACCGGCGTGGTGCCGCTAAAGCCCTTGACCACCTCGTTGGAGCCGGGCAACACAAACAGCGGATCAGCGGCGGTGGGCGCAGTCGTCGGGGCGGTAGTACGGGTGGTAGTCGGAACGGTAGTGGAAACGGTGGTGCGGGTATCCGGCAGGTTGGTCACCGGTTCGGCCACCTGCTGACCGTCCGGGTCGGAAGGGGCGGGATCGGGGTCGCCCGAAAAACCAAAGCCGTCCGAAAAGGTGGCGATCGTCACCCCGGCAATCACCAGCAGGCACAAGCCCAACACCACGTAAAAGCCCTTACCGGACAGAAATTTTTTGAAGCGGGAGGGTTGTCGTATCGTAGACATATTTCATCGTCCTTTCTGTTCACTTTTTCGGTCACATCTCTATTGTGAACCGTTTTTCAGAGATTATGCCGAAAAAAACTTGTATACAAAATGAAAACAATATGATATACTGGATAAAATAGAACCGTTGCGCCGTTTATAGCGGCAAAAAAACAACAAGGGCAGGTGGTTTCTGTGTCGGTCGGTTTCCCCTTATATATTGATCTCAAGGATAACAACTGCACCGTTTTCGGTGGCGATTTAGAGGCGTACGAGGCCGCATTGACCTTACAGCGCTTTCACGCCAAGGTGACGGTCATCAATCCTACCCTGTGTCCCGAACTGGAAGAATTGGATAAAAAAGGCGCCATTCGGCATCTGCGCCGGCGGTATTGCCGCGGGGACTGTTCCTCCGGACGGCTGTGTGTGGCGGCGACCGACGAGCCGTCGCTCAACATCGCCATTTCGGACGAATGTAAAAACAAAAGTATCCCGGTGGCGGTCACCCGTCCTTTGGGGTTTGGCACCTTCACCTTCCCCCACGCCGCGATCCAAAAAAACGTGGTGGTGACCGTGTCCGGCAGTGCCGCCCAGGACAAACAGCGGTTTATCAGCGAGCGCCTGGAAAAAATCTTGCCGCAGTTATTGGACGAATTCGAAAAAAGCAAATAAACAAAAGACCGTTTCCTTCAAAAAGGAAACGGTCTTTTGATCTTTTCACCATTATTTGCGGTTCTGGTTATCCTGCTTATTCTGCTGATCCTGACGGTTCTGCTTATTCTGCTGATCCTGGCGGTTCTGCTGATTCTGATTGTTCTGACGATTCTGATCCATTGTTTTACAACCCCTTCTTTTCAAGTATTTCCGGGACGGCTTACCGCCGTTCCCGTATGGATATTTTTCACCGTTTTCATCCACTTATGCACCGACTGAAATCGGCGGAAAATTTTTCTTGCAATTTTTAAGGTGTTATGTTATAGTATATATAAAGTAAACATGCTGAATGTTGAAAGAGTGGGGCGACCCGCTCTTTTGTCTTGTTACTGCCAGTAAACGAGGTGAATGAAAAATATGGCCAAACAAACAAAGCGTTCCTCGGCGCATCCAGGAAGAACCGCCGACATCGTGCGGGAGATGACCCTGCCGCTGACCGAGGAGTTGGGACTGCTGTTATGGGACGTCCGGTTTGTCAAAGAGGGCACCGACTGGTTTTTGAGGGTGTTCCTCGACCGGGAGGATACTGCGGTGTCGATTGAAGACTGCGTGGCGGTATCCCGGCGGTTAAGCGACCTGCTGGATGAAAAGGACCCGATCCCGCAATCCTACTGTTTAGAGGTCTGCTCGCCCGGTATTGAGCGGGAGTTGACCCACAAAGAGCATTTTGAACGGTTTACCGGCGCGCCGGTGCAACTCAAGCTATACCACCCCCGGGACGGAAAACGGGATTTTGTCGGTCTGCTCGGTGAGCTTTCCGAGGACGGACAATTCACCCTGACCACCGAAGAGGACGAGGTGCTCACCTTCGACCGCCGTGAAACGGTGTCGGTCCATTTACTGGACGATCAATTCGATTAAGATGTAATCAACATATAGGAGGTACGTTATGACAACCAAAGAAAGAACCGAATTTTTTGAAGCCCTGCGTATGCTGGAAAAGGAAAAGGATATCCCCGCCGATTATCTTATGGAAAAGATCCGCACCGCCATTGTCAGCGCGGTGAACAAGGATTACGATACCAAGGATAACGTCGAGGTGGTCATGGATCCGGAGAAAAACGCTTTCACCGTGGCGATCCGCAAGGAGATCGTGGAAGATCTGGAGGATCCGAAAACCCAGATTCTGCCGGATGCCGCCAAGCAGTACACCAAAAAGCCGGTTGTCGGCAAGTTTGTGAATATCCCGCTGGAGCCCAAGCAGTTCGGGCGGGTGGCGGCACAAGCCGCCAAGCACACCATTCACCAGGGCATCCGCGAAGCCGAAAAGGGTCAGCAGATGGAAGAGTTCCAGCGCAACAACCAGGAACTGGTGACCGCGCTGGTGCGCCGGGTGGATCCCCGTACCGGAGCGGTGACGGTGGAGTTCGGCAAAGGCGAAGCAGTGCTTCCCAAGACCGAGCAGATCGGCGACGAGGTGATCACCGAGGGCAGCCGCATCAAGGTATATATCGTGGACGTGAAGAGCACCGAAAGCGGTCCGCGGGCGCTGATCTCCCGTACCCACCACGGACTGGTGAAACGGTTATTTGAAATGGAAGTGCCGGAAATCTTCAACGGAGTGGTGGAAGTGAAAGCCATTTCCCGTGAAGCCGGTTCCCGCACCAAGATCGCAGTACTGTCTCACGACGAAAACGTCAACGCGATCAGCGCCTGTATCGGTCTGCGCGGTGCCCGCATTGCCGGCATCGTGGAGGAGCTGGGCGGCGAAAAGATCGACGTCATCGAATACAGCGAGGATCCGGCGGTGTTCATCGCCGCGGCCCTCTCCCCCGCCAAGGTGCTGAACGTGGAGATCGATCCCAGCGGCGAAAAGGCCTGCCGTGCCACCGTGCCGGACGGACAGCTGTCGCTGGCGATCGGTAACAAAGGACAAAACGCGCGTCTGGCCGCGCGGCTGACCGGTTGGAAGATCGATATTCGCCCGGAAAGCGGTTTTTACGGAGAAGAAAACGAGGGCTAACATCCCCTCATATCGGAAGGAGTGACGCTGAAAATGCCCGTTGAACGAAAAATCCCGCTCCGGAAATGTGTCGGTTGCGGAGAAAGAAAAACCAAAAAAGAACTGGTGCGGGTGGTCCGGGAAAACGAAAACACCTTTTCCATTGACCGCACCGGCAAAAAGGACGGGCGCGGCGCCTATCTCTGTCCGGATATTGCCTGTCTGCAGATCGCACAGAAAAAGCATCTGCTGGAGCGTTCCTTTTCTTGTCAGATTCCCGACGAGATCTACGCTCGTTTAGAGGAGGAATTGCAGCAGGATGGATAACAAGCTTGCCGGTGCGCTCGGCCTGTGCCGCCGCGCCGGACATCTGATCGCCGGCTTTGATGCCGTCAAGGAATGGATCAAGGGTGAGCGCGCCGTACTGGTGCTGCTGGCTCACGACCTTTCCGAAAAGACCGAAAAGGAAATTCGTTTTTGCGCCCGGTCTATGGCAAAGCCGCCGCTCTTACTCCCCTGCTCCATGCAGGAGCTTTCCGCCGTCATCGGTATGAAAAAGCCGGTCGGCGTGATCGCTGTGGATGACAACGGACTGGCCACGGCTATATGCAAACATATCCCTGCCGAATTAAAGGAGGACGATGCCCTATGATGATTAAATACCGCGTAAGCGATGTTGCCAAGGATTTTGGCGTTCCCGGCAAAGAGATCATTGAACTGCTCGAAAAACACTTCACCCCCGCCAAGAAAAGCGCGAGTGCGCTGGAGGAAAACGAGCTGGATATTATCTTCGAGCATTACACCCAAAAATTTGCCGTTGACAATCTGGACGCGTATTTTGCGACCGCTAACGAGCGCCCGGTGAAAAAGCCGGAACCGAAGCCGGAACCCAAAGCGGAGCCGAAGGTGGAACCGAAGGCCGAGCCCAAGGTCGAGCCGAAAGCTGAAAAACCGGCCGCCCCGGCCCAAAAACCGGCGGCACAGAAGCCGGCTGCTCCGGCGCAGAAGCCGGCCGCCCAAAAACCGGCGGTGCAGAAGCCGGCGGCGCAGAAGCCGGTGGACGATACCCCGATCAACATTCCGTTCCGCCCGATGCAGAAAAAGGCAAAGCAGCCGGCTCCCGAGCGCGGACCGATCGAGCGGCGCACCGTTGATACCCGTACTCCGCAGGTGGACGTGGGCAAATACGACGAGAAGTTTGACGTATTGGCGCAGGCCAGCAGTAATATGCGCCGGGCGGATAACGCCGTGCGCAAGCAGAAGATCAACCAGAAATCCCAGCAGTACCGCAAGCCGCACCGCCGTCGTGAGACCGAGGCGGAGCGCCTGAAACGTATTGAGGCGGAGCGCAAGAAAAAGCAGCTCACCATTACGGTGGGAGACACCATTACGGTGGGCGAACTCGCCTCCCGTCTGAAGGCGACCGCCGCCGAAGTTATCAAAGCGTTGATGAAGCTGGGCGAGATGGTAACGGTCAACCAAGAGGTGGATTTTGACACCGCGTATCTGGTTGCCGAAGAGTTCCACGCTCACGTAGAGCGCGAAGTGGTGGTCACCATTGAGGAGCAGATCATCGACGACAGTACCGACGATGATGCGAATCTCCAGCACCGTGATCCGGTGGTGGTGGTTATGGGTCACGTTGACCACGGTAAGACCTCCATTTTGGATGCGATCCGTAAAACCAGCGTTACCACCGGAGAGGCCGGCGGTATCACCCAGCACATCGGTGCGTATCGGGTGAACTGTGACGGCAACTCCATTACCTTCCTCGACACCCCCGGTCACGCCGCCTTTACCTCCATGCGGGCACGCGGCGCGCAGGTGACCGATATTGCGATTCTGGTGGTTGCCGCCGACGACGGTATTATGCCGCAGACCATTGAGGCGATCAACCACGCAAAAGCCGCTAACGTATCTATCATCGTGGCGATCAACAAAATGGATAAGCAGGAAGCCAACCCCGACCGCATTATGCAGCAGCTCACCGAGCACGAACTGGTGCCGGAGGAGTGGGGCGGCGACGTTATCTGCGTTCCGGTATCGGCAAAAACCGGTATGGGCATCGACAAACTGCTCGAAACGGTGCTGCTGGTAGCCGAAGTACAGGATTACAAAGCCAACCCCGACCGTGCCGCTAAAGGTACCGTTATCGAAGCGCGGCTGGATAAAGGCCGCGGTCCGCTTGCTACCGTCCTGGTACAAAACGGCACCCTTCGTACCGGCGATATTCTGGTGGCCGGTTCCAGTGTCGGCCGCATCCGTGCGATGTCGGACGAAAACGGCAATCCGGTAGAGCAAGCCGGTCCGTCGGTCCCGGTCGAAATTATGGGTCTTGACACCGTCCCGGTGTCCGGCGATCTGTTCGACGCGGTTACCGACGAACGGTTGGCCCGCCAGTTGGTGGAACAGCGCAAAACGGCCGCCAAGGAAGAGCGGTTCAACGCTTATCAGAAGGTCACCCTCGACAACGTATTTGATCAGATGCAACGCGGCGATATGAAGGAACTGCCGATCATCGTCAAGGCCGACGTGCAGGGTTCGGTGGAAGCAGTTCGTCAGTCGCTTGAAAAGCTGTCCAACGACGAAGTGCGCGTTCGGGTCATCCACGGCGCGGTCGGCGGCGTAAACGAGAACGACGTTATGCTCGCTTCCGCTTCCGGGGCGATCATCGTCGGCTTTAACGTCCGTCCCGATCCGCTGGCGCAGGTTGCCGCCGAGCAGAACGAGGTGGATATGCGGATGTACCGCATCATCTACGACTGCATTGAAGAAATGGAGTCGGCGATGAAGGGTATGCTCGCTCCCAAGACCCGCGAAGTACTGCACGGCCGGGCGGAAGTCCGTCAGGTATACCGCATCACCGGCGTGGGACTGGTGGCCGGTTGTTACGTGGTGGACGGCAAGGTCTGCCGCAACGACCTGCTCCGTATCGTCCGTGACGGCATCATCATCGGCGACGATAAAATGATCTCGCTCAAGCGTTTCAAGGATGACCAGAAAGAGGTCGCTCAAGGATACGAATGCGGTATCGGTCTGGAGAAATTCACCGATATTAAAGAGGGCGATATCTACGAAACTTATATTATTGAGGAGTACAGAGACTAATGGGAAGCTATCGTTCCGACCGCACCAGCGAAGATATTATGCGTGAACTGTCCGCTATTCTGCGGACGGTCAAGGACCCGCGGGTTGCGGGACATATGCTGAGCATCGTTCGGGTGGACGTCACCCGCGATATGTCCTATGCCACCGTATTTATCAGCGCGATGGAAGGGCTTGACACCGCCAAAACGGCGGTAAAAGGGCTCCAATCCGCCGCCGGATATATGCGGCGGGAGCTGGGACAGGCCCTGCGGTTGCGGTATACCCCGGAGCTGCGGTTTATTGCGGACGATTCCATTCGGTACAGTGCTGACATTTCCGCCACCTTAAACCGGCTGAAAGAGACCGGAAACGGTGTCCGGGAGGAGGAGACTCCGGATGAAAACTAACTACCTGACCTTACAGGAGACCGCCGATCGGCTGATGTCAGCCGATCGCATCCTGCTGCTCGCGCATCAATACCCCGACGGGGATGCTATCGGCTCCTGTGTCGGGTTGGCGCTGGCGTTACAGTCGCTCGGAAAACAGGCACGGGTTATGTGCAATGACGTGATCCCGGATAAATACAGCTATATGACCGATACCCTGCGCCCGGACGAGTTTGAACCGGGTTTTATCTGTGCGGTGGACGTCGCCGATCCGAAGCTGCTCGGTCCTGCTATGCAAGGGTTTGCCGAGCGGGTGGATCTGTGCATCGATCACCACGGCACCAACGTCGCGTATGCCAAGGAAACGCTGCTGGATGCCGATTGCGCCGCGGCGGCGATGCTCATCTTCCGGTTATTGCCGGTTATGGGGGTCAAACTGACCGCCCCGATCGCGCAGTGTCTGTATACCGCTATGGCGACCGATACCGGCTGTTTCAAATACGGCAACACCTCAGCGGAAACCCACCGTATGGCGGCGGATTGTATCGATTGCGGTATCCCCTACGAGGAGATCAACCGCTCGATGTTTGATATCAAGTCCCGTGCGCGGCTGGAATTGGAACGCCGAGCATTGCAGGACATTCGGTTTTATTATCACAACCGCTGTGCCGTGATGACCATTACCAATCAAATGGTGAAAGAAAGCGGCGCCGGCGAGAACGACCTCGAAGGACTTCCGCCGCTTCCCCGGCAGATCGAAGGGGTCTGGGCCGGGGTTACCCTACGGGAAAAGGCAGACGGCAGTTTTAAGATCAGTCTGCGCACCGGACGGCACGCAAATGCGGCCGACATCTGCAAGGTGCTCGGCGGCGGCGGACACGCCGCGGCGGCCGGGTGTACCATTGCGCTCCCGCTGAACGAAGCGATCGAAAAGATCGTGGCGGTGATCGGAGAGGTTACCCCGCGTATCCGCGACTGACGGAGGAATTATGGACGGGATTTTATGTTTGGATAAACCGCAGGACATTACCTCATTTGTTTGCTGTGCAAAATTGCGCCGTTTGGTCGGCGAAAAAAAGGTAGGACACGGCGGCACGCTGGACCCCATGGCGACCGGCGTGCTGCCGATTTTATTCGGCAAAGCCACCCGGGCACTGGATCTCATCCCGGCGCAGGATAAACGGTACGTCGCGACCCTTCGGTTCGGTTTTGTCAGCGATACGCTGGATATCTGGGGAAAGGTCACCCCCACCGGGAAACCGGCACCGACCTTGTCCGAAATTGAAGATGCCCTTCCCTCTTTCCGGGGGGATATTTTGCAGATCCCGCCGATGACCTCGGCGCTCAAACAACAGGGACAGCGGCTTTACACCTTGGCCCGCCAGGGAATCACGGTGGATCGACCGGCGCGCCCGGTGACGGTGTTTTCACTGGATATTCTGCAATACGACCCCGACAAAGGGGAACTGACCATTGACTGTCATTGCTCCAAAGGCACCTACATCCGCACCATTTGTGACGATTTAGGGGCGAAACTCGGGTGCGGGGCGGTGATGATCGCCTTGCGGCGCACCCGCGCCGCCGGTCTGCCGATCGAAGAGGCGGTCGAGCTCTGTAAAGTGGAGGAACTTGCCGCCAATGACCCAGAAGGGTTGAAGGCACTTGTCCGCCCGATCGAGGAGTTGTTTACCGATTATCCCGCTGTGACCGTGTCGACAAAACAGGCGGTGCGATTTCGAAACGGCGGCGCACTGGAAATCGCCCGGTTATCCTCCCCGGTGTCCGAAGGGCTTATCCGGGTGAAAGCTCCCGACGGGGTCTTTTTAGGACTCGGCGAGCCGAAAGACGGATCGCTGAAAATTGTCAAGTTATTCGTATAAAACGACGAAAGGAGAACACCATGCAACGTTATGCCCTGCCAAAGCAACTGGATACGGTAGAAGCATCCGACCGCATTATTGCGGTGGGGATGTTTGACGGTCTGCACATCGGGCACCGGGCGGTATTAAGCGGAGCGCTGATCGATACCGATCTCTCCCCGGCGGTGTTCACCTTTTCGTATACCGATCGACCGAAAACCGGTGAAGCTTTGCAAACCGCCGAAAAGCGGCAGGAGATATTCGACGATCTCGGGTTTTCGGCGCTCTTTGAAGCGGATTTTTCCGCGTTTTGCGATCTCTCCCCTGCCCAGTTTGTGGATCTACTGCAAACGAAGCTTTACGCAAAAGCGATCGTTTGCGGCTTTAACTTCCGGTTCGGAAAAAACGGCGCCGGCAATCCGGCGGTATTACAACAACTCTGTGACGAGCGGGGAATCCGGCTGATTGTTCAGCCGCCGGTGTTTGTGTCCGATCTCCCGGTCAGTTCCACCCGTATTAAGGAGGCATTAACCGACGGGGATATGCAAACGGTTACCCGGTTGCTCGCGCACCCCTTTACGGTGGAGGCGCCGGTGTTCAGCGGGCAACAACTCGGGCGGATGCTGGGAGCACCGACTATCAATCAGCTGTTACCGCATGGCACCGTGATGCCGCGGTTTGGGGTGTACGCATCTATCTCGATCGTGAACGGACGCGCCTACCCCAGTGTTACCAACGTCGGGGTTCGTCCGACGGTGGGCAGTCCCCAGCCGCTGGCCGAAACCTATATTCTCGGAGTAAACGAGGATCTGTACGACCAGGTGATTCGGGTACAGTTGATCCGTTTTGTGCGCCCGGAAAAGAAATTTCAGTCGGTGGATGTCTTAAAAGCGCAAATTAAACAGGATATTGACAAGGTGCAATCGCTCTTTTTGCCCGAACCGACAAAAATGAGAGCAATCATCTTTGATTTTGATAACACCCTCCAGGATCGGCAGGTGGCCTTTTACGGTTTTGCCCGGGATTGGGTACTGCGCCACTTCCCCGATCTGCCGGAGGATCAGTTGAAGGACGTGAGTGAGAAACTGCTCATCAGCAGTTTCTACGGACTTTCCAATACCCAGCCGGACGTATTTGAAACCGCCTGTCAAGTTTTGCCGTGGGAGCAAGCGGGAAAAGCCCCGTCCTTTGACGATTTGGCAGACTTCTGGAAAACCTCCTATCCGGCGCACACCACCCTGCTCCCCGATGCGACGGCGGTGCTGACCGCTCTCCGGGAAAAGGGGTATCGCCTCTCTATCCTCACCAACGGACATCCGCAGATTCAAAACCGCAAGGTGGACGTGTCCGGCCTGCGGGCGCTGGTAGACGACGTCGTTATCTCGGGTGAGGAAAGGATTCAAAAACCGAATCCCGAGATCTTCCGCCGGGCCGCCTTCCGGTTGGGGGTGGCTCCCGAAAACTGTGTGTTTGTCGGGGATAATCCGAGAAATGATATTGTCGGCGCAAAGAATGCCGGGATGATTCCGGAGCCATCATTATTCTGAAATTAAAATTAAGGTTTCCTTTACTGCTGCAGCTCCCCCATCTGCTTTTTTGATCCTTTATGCTAATATCTTTATATTGCACACCTAATTGATTAGCAAATTGGTATGTTTTTTGAGGAATCAATTCAGCCGCCCGTTTCCGATACCATTTTTCAACTAAGGAACGCTTCATCTCATAATCTGCATCATAAGGTACCCACATTAGTAAACGGTTTTGAATCTGTTTAACTTTTCCGGTTTTCCTGC